>CAVHYN010000059.1:2793-38812 GCA_963640245.1 Bulleidia sp. | reverse complement strand
CTAAGACAACCTTTTTAAACAGCATGTCTCACGATATCCGCACACCGATGAATGCCATCGTTGGATTTACGGCACTCGCACAGACACATATGGATAACCAGACGCAGGTACAGGATTATCTTAGTAAAATCAGTACATCCAGTACACATCTTTTGAGCCTGATTAATGATATCCTCGATATGAGCCGTATTGAGAGCGGTACAGTAAAACTGGATGAGAAGGCTGTGCACATTCCAGACTTGCTGCATGATCTTAGAACGATGGTTCAGAGCCTGATTCATTCGAAGAACCTAAATCTTTTTATGGATATGCAGGATGTTGTGCATGAGGACGTGCTGACGGATAAGCTGCGTCTGAATCAGGTGCTTCTGAATATTGTAGGCAACGCTATCAAATTCACACAGCCAGGCGGAGATATCCTGATTCGATTGGTGGAAAAGCCTTGTAATCTGAAGCTGTATACAACCTATGAGTTTTCGGTGAAGGATAACGGGATCGGTATGTCGAAGGAGTTTGTCGGACATATCTTTGAGACGTTCTCCAGAGAATATACTTCCACTGTCAGCGGCATTCAGGGCACGGGACTTGGAATGGCAATTGCAAAGAATATCGTAGATATGATGGGCGGGGATATAAGAGTTGAAAGCGAAGAAGGAAAAGGCTCCTTGTTCACGGTTACTCTGAACATGCGGCTTGCTGACGGATTTGTAAAGACAGAGCCGGTAATCAAGGAAGACATAGAAAACCAGGAAGGGGAAAAGAAAAAGAAGGAGACCTATGATTACAGTGGAAAGAGAGTGCTTTTGGTTGAAGATAATGCGCTGAACCGGGAGATTGCCACTGCGGTTCTGGAAGAAACAGGTATGATGGTAGACTGCGCAGAAGATGGTGATATTGCAGTTTCTGTCATCAACGATGCTCCTGCAGGACGGTACGATCTGATCTTTATGGATATTCAGATGCCCAAGATGGACGGATATACGGCTACCAGAGAAATCAGAACATTGCCGGACAATCAGAAGGCAAATATTCCAATCATTGCTATGACGGCGAATGCTTTTGAAGAGGACAGACGAAAATCTTATGAGTCCGGTATGAATGGACATATCATCAAGCCGATCCATATCGACGAGATTGCCAGAGTGCTGGATGGAATATTTACTGTAGAGAAGGCGTGAATAGAGATGACATCAAATTATGACAAACAGGTAGACATCGGAAAAGGTTATTTTTTAAAATATGACCAGCAGGCGCTGGCAGATAAATTTCATCTGAAAATGGATGAGCGGTATCTTTATCTGACCTATATCGGGACGTCTTGCCGCATCGAGCGGACTACCGGTACCGTTTATGAAAAAACGGGTGAGGAGTATACAGAGTGCCGTTCCTATGAGACGGTCATGACGATTTACGATATGCTCTGTCATGGGAAGGAAAAAGAACTGCCGCCCCTCGGCGGGAAATGGACGCTGGTGGCAAACTTTGCAGCGGCAGGAGCAAGCCCGAGTGCTGATATTTTTTCGCAGAAATATGCGGATCATTTTGCAGGGAAAGCAGAAGAATTAAAAGTGGCCTGTCTTCGCCGTGGCGGTGAGATAAAGCCTCGCTTAGCCGGTGCAGACTTGACCGCAGAGATTCCTGTATTTCCTTTTTTCCCGGTACTCCTTCAATTCTGGGACGCAGATGATGAATTTCCGGCTCAAATCAAGATCATGTGGGATGATCAAACCATGAGATATCTGAATTTTGAGACGACCTATTATCTGCAGGGAGATTTGCTGGAACGGTTGAAACAGAAAACGGAAACAGAATAGAAAGAGAAGCAGTTGTCTTTTAGGCAGCTGCTTCTCTTTCTTTGATTTTTCTATGGGATTGAGGGTTTTTATTTTTCCGGAAACATTTTCCGGAAAATCAGCCGGATAAAGGGTCCGCAATACATCAGCTGCCAGAAAAAGGCTACCGGGAAGTTCAGAAAAGTGGTCTGCAGCCATACAGCGACAAACTGTGATCCGGCATTCTTAAACAGCAGGGTCGCAATGAAGCTCATCACCGGGCACATGATGCAGACGATCATGATGGAAATGGCCACGGTAATCACGATCGGACGATCCTGCGGGATTACCATGCGAAATGCAAGCATGTGAGCCAGCTTGTCTACTACAAAAAGCTCCAGAATAAAGGCTGCAGGCCACATAATGACCATTTCGTGAAAGGCCAGCAGAAAGACCTGGTTGCTCATTCCGCCGGTGTTTAGGGAAATGTTGTAGCAAATCATGGCATAAACCATAAGAAAGGCCATCATAAGGGTGAAAATGACGTTTTGAAACTTTGTTTTTGGCATAAAATTGTTCTCCTTTTTTGAAAAATAGGCGCAAAAAAGACACATGTGTTGTTCGTTATCAAGAGCGGAGCACTTGTGTCGTTTCCAATTTATACCAAATTCATTCTTCTTTTTTTGCCTGTCGATTATTCTACGAGGATCATTCGAAAAAGTCAAGAATATTTTCTCGTTTTTATTTGTCTTTGTAAATTTACTTGGAATTTACAAAAAATTCTGAATATATTTCAAAATTGAATTGTATAAAATGTCGAATAATGGTATACTCTAAAAGTCAGTATTGTGCATAAATACGAAATAATAGGTTTGCACAATGGGGGATTTTACAAGTTGGAAGGAGGAAACACATGTTAGATCAGTCTTACTACGAAAAGACGGATGAAATCATCGAACAGCATGGGCGAAACGCTGCTTCTTTGATTCCGATCATGCAGGATATTCAGAGCGAATATCGTTATTTGCCGGGGGAGCTTTTGACCTACGTGGCAAAGGAAATCGGAATTAAGGAAGCAAAGGCCTATAGCGTGGCAACCTTTTATGAAAACTTTTCCTTTGAGCCGAAGGGAAAATATGTCATCAAGGTCTGTGACGGAACGGCCTGTCATGTAAGAAAATCGCAGCCTGTCAAGGACGCTCTCTTAAAAGAACTGGGGTTAAGCAGCAAAAAGCATACGACGGACGATATGCTCTTTACGGTAGAAACCGTATCCTGTCTTGGTGCCTGCGGACTTGCTCCCGCGATGATGGTGAATGAGGAAGTACTTCCGAAGATGACACCGGAAAAGGCAGTTGAGGTGGTGCAGGAGCTGGCGAAAGGAGGCAAGGACTGATGTATTTACATAATCGAGAAGAACTTCAGACATTGCGTAAAACGGCAGCAGAGCATCTGCATAGCCAGAAAATCCGAATTCTGATCTGTGCCGGTACCGGTTGTCTTGCCGGTGGTTCGGAGCGAATCTATGACAGAATGAAGGAATTGACGGAATTGAATACAAATGTTTCCGTCCTTTTTGACGGGGAAGTCCCGCATCCCGAAATCCGAAAGAGTGGATGCCATGGTTTCTGCGAGATGGGTCCTTTGATGCGAATCGAACCACTCGGAATTCTCTATATCAAGGTCAAGCCGGAAGACTGTGACGAGATCTATGAGCGCACCGTCTGTCAGGGAGAGGCTATCGAGCGCCTCTTATATCATAGTGGTGATAAAATCTATAAAAGCCAGGAATCCATTCCCTTCTATGCCGGTCAGATGCGACTGGTCTTAAAAAACTGCGGACATATCGATGCAGAAAATATCGAGGAATATATCGCCGTAGGCGGCTATCAGGGTCTTGAGAAGGTGCTGTTTGATCTGACACCGGAGGAAGGCCTGAAGATGATGGAAGAATCCAACCTGCGCGGACGCGGAGGCGGCGGCTTCCCGGCCGGAAAAAAATGGAGACAGGTGGCTTCTCAGAAAGAAAAGATTCGTTATGTTGTCTGCAACGGAGATGAAGGAGATCCCGGTGCCTTCATGGATCGAAGTATTATGGAGGGCGATCCGCACAAGATGCTGGAAGGTATGCTGATTGCCGCCTATCTGACCGGAGCACAGAATGCCTATATCTATGTCCGGGCGGAATATCCGCTGGCCGTTGAACGCCTCCAGAAGGCGATTGCCCAGGCGGAAAGCTATGGACTGATCGGAGAGCATATCTTAGGAACCGATCTCAGTGTCCATTTTCATATCAATAAGGGAGCCGGAGCCTTTGTATGCGGAGAGGGAAGTGCCCTTACCGCTTCGATCGAAGGCAATCGTGGTATGCCTCGCGTAAAGCCGCCCAGAACCGTTGAGCAGGGATTGTTTGGAAAACCGACCGTCTTAAATAATGTAGAGACCTATGCAAATGTCCCGATGATTATGACAGAGGGAGTCGAATGGTTCCGCAGTATCGGAGCAGAAAAGAGCCCCGGAACAAAGGCCTTCGCACTGACGGGTAATGTAAAAAATACCGGCCTTATCGAAGTGCCGATGGGAACGACACTTCGCCAGATCATTTTTGATATCGGCGGCGGAATGAAGTCAGAAGCAGGCTTTAAGGCGGTTCAGATCGGCGGTCCCTCCGGCGGCTGTCTGACGGAAGAATATCTGGATGTACCTCTGGATTTTGATACGGTAAAGAAATATGGCGCGATCGTGGGATCCGGTGGCCTCGTTGTCATGGATGAAAACACCTGTATGGTAGAAGTAGCCAGATTCTTTATGAATTTCACGCAGAGAGAATCCTGCGGTAAGTGTGTACCCTGCCGCGAAGGAACGAAGCGTATGCTGGAGATTCTCGAAAAAATTGTCGATGGCAAGGGTGAAATGTCTGACCTCGATCAGCTCGAAGAGCTTGCAAAAATGGTTCAGAATATGGCTCTTTGCGGCCTTGGAAAGAGCGCACCGCTTCCGGTACTCAGTACCCTGCAGCGCTTCCGGGATGAATATATCGAGCATATCCAGGATAAAAAATGCAAGGCGAAGGTATGTACGGCTCTTCGAAAGTTCCACATCAATCCGGAATTTTGCATCGGCTGCGGAAAATGCGCAAGGAATTGTCCGGCCGGAGCGATTTCAGGAAAAATCAAGAACCCGCATCAGATCAACAATGATCTCTGCATCAAGTGTGGTGCATGTAAGGATAATTGTAACTTTGATGCAGTATATGTGGAAGTATAGAAAGGAGGCGGTTTCATGGGACATATGATCATTGATGGAAGAAAAGTGGAATTCACGGATGAAAAAAATGTATTATCCGTAATTCGTCATGCCGGAATCAATATTCCGACGCTGTGTTATCATTCCGAAGTCTCAACCTTCGGAGCCTGTCGCTTATGTACTGTGGAGGATGACAGGGGAAGAACCTTCGCCTCCTGCTCAGAGGTTCCGAGAGACGGAATGGTAATTTATACGAATTCCGGAAGAATTAAGAAGTATCGAAAGCTGATTGTGGAGCTGCTTCTGGCCGCGCATTGCCGCGATTGTACCACCTGTGTCAAAAGCGGGGAGTGCGTGCTGCAGGAGCTGGCACATCGTCTCGGTGTTACGAATATCCGGTTTAAAAATACCCGAGAGCCGCATGAACTGGATACCAGTTCGCCGGCTCTGGTAAGAGATCCGAACAAGTGTATCCTTTGTGGAGACTGTGTACGTGCCTGCGAGGAGCTGCAGGGAATCGGAGCCCTGGGCTTTGCTTTTCGCGGAACGGAGGCCATGATTATGCCGGCCTTCAATAAAAAAATTGCAGAGACAGACTGTGTAAACTGTGGTCAGTGCCGCGTTTACTGCCCGACCGGTGCGATTTCGATCAAAACCCATATGGATGAGGCCTGGGAAGCACTGGCAGATCCGAACGTACGTGTGGTAGCACAGATCGCTCCGGCCGTACGTGTCGCTGTGGGCGATCACTATGGCCTGACGAAGGGAAAGAGTGTCATGGGCAAGATCGTAAATGCACTTCATCGCATGGGATTCGATGAAGTCTATGATACTTCCTTTAGTGCCGATCTGACGATTATGGAGGAGAGTGCCGAATTCTTGCATAGGCTGGAAAGCGGGGAAAAGTTGCCGCTTCTTACCTCCTGCTGCCCGGCCTGGGTGAAATTCGTGACCGATCAGTACAAGGAGTATATCCCGAACCTTTCCACCTGCCGTTCACCGCAAGGCATGATGTCTGCAGTTATCAAGGAATATTTCCGGGATCCGGAACACAGCGCAGGCAAGAAGACAGTCATGATTTCCATTATGCCCTGTACCGCAAAGAAGGCGGAGGCAATTCGCCCGAACAGCTTTACCCATGGAGAACAGGATACGGATATCGTCATTACGACCACCGAGCTGATCCGCATGATTGACAATTTCGGAATTGACTTCGCTGCGATCGAGCCGGAGGCATGTGATATGCCCTTTGGTTTCGGCTCCGGAGGCGGTGTCATCTTCGGTGTGACGGGCGGTGTGACCGAGGCGGTTCTTCGAAGACTGACCAAGGATCACAGCAAGGAAAGTATGCATGAGATTTCAGAATGCGGTGTCCGCGGCACGGATGGCATCAAGGAGTTTACGGTTGATTACAATGGGACTCCCTTAAATATCTGCGTTGCCAGCGGTCTTGCCAACGCAAGAACTGTGATGGAGCAGGTAAAAAATGGTGAAAAACAGTATCACCTGATCGAGATTATGGCCTGTCGCAGGGGCTGCATCATGGGAGGCGGCCAGCCGACCAGATCCGGTGATCGGACAAAGGCTCTCAGAGCGAAGGGACTTTACAACGCTGACAGCACCATGATCATCAAGAAGGCGGATGAGAATCCGCTGATCCTTGAATTATACAGTGGTCTGCTGAAAGGAAAGGAACACGAATTACTTCATAATGAATCTTATGAATAAAGACATGGGTCTGCTCGATGAAATCGAGCAGACCCGAAATATTACAAAAGAACAGCTGGAAATCCTGTTGCAGGATGCGGGCGAAGAGCTGATCGAAGAATTGCACCGCAGAGCAAGACGGACAGCGGAAAAATATTACGGAAGAAAGATTTACCTTCGTGGACTGATTGAATTTACCAATTATTGTAAAAATAATTGCTATTATTGCGGCATTCGAAACGGCAACAAAAAAGTAGAGAGATACCGGCTGACAGAAGAAGAGGTCCTAAACTGCTGTAAGACGGGCTATGGACTTGGATTCCGAACGTTTGTTCTGCAAGGCGGCGAAGATCCTTATGATACCGATGAACGGATCTGCTCGATGGTGCGGCAAATCAAAAAGGCCTTTCCGGACTGTGCGATCACCCTATCGATTGGCGAAAAAGAAAGAGAAAGCTATGAAGCCTATTTTGAGGCAGGAGCCGAGCGCTACCTTTTGCGGCACGAGACGGCCGATGAAGCACATTACAGAAGCCTTCACCCGGAGAGAATGTCTCTGGAACATCGCAAAAATTGTCTGCGAACGCTGAAACAAATCGGCTACCAGACTGGCTGCGGCTTTATGGTCGGTTCCCCCGGACAGAGCATCGATACACTTTATCAGGATTTGCAATTTATCCGGGAACTGGAGCCGGAGATGGTAGGAATAGGCCCATTCATTCCGCATGATGAGACACCTTTTGCAAAGGAGAGGGCGGGAACGATGGAAGAGACCTTGCGCTTACTCTCGATCCTTCGCCTGCTTCGGCCGATGGTTCTTCTGCCGGCAACGACAGCTCTTGGGACGATCGATCCGCGCGGAAGAGAAAAAGGGATCCTGGCAGGTGCAAATGTCGTGATGCCGAATCTGTCGCCTGTTCTCGTAAGAGAAAAGTATCAATTATACAATCATAAGATATGCACCGGAGAGGAAGCAGCGGAATGCCGCGGCTGCCTGGAACGGCGAATGGACAGCATTGGATATACCTGTGTCACAAGTCGGGGAGATTATGCCGGACTTGAAATGACGGAAAAGAGGACAAACTATGTATAATGTAAAATCATTGAAAGCAGAGGAATTTATTTCAGATGAGGAGATAAGAGAAACCTTAGCTTATGCAGACAAGAATAAGGATAATGTAGAACTGATTGATGAAATTCTGGAAAAGGCAAAGAAATGTAAGGGCCTGACCCATAGGGAGGCCTCCGTGCTCCTGGCCTGTGAGATGCCGGAAAAGATAAAGGAAATGTACGAGCTTGCTGCAGATATCAAACAGCAGTTCTATGGAAACCGTATCGTTTTGTTTGCACCACTTTACTTGTCGAACTATTGCGTCAACGGCTGTGTATACTGTCCGTATCATAAGAAAAACGGACACATTGCCAGAAAGAAGCTGACACAGGAAGAGATCGTGAAGGAAGTGACTGCGCTGCAGGATATGGGACATAAAAGACTGGCGATAGAGGCAGGCGAGGATCCGGTCAATAACCCGATCGAATATATTCTGGAATGTATCCATACCATCTATAGCATCAAGCATAAAAATGGTGCCATCCGCCGCGTAAATGTAAACATCGCAGCGACAACCGTAGAAAATTATGCCCGTCTGAAGGAAGCCGGGATTGGAACCTATATTCTGTTTCAGGAAACCTATCATAAGGAAAGCTATGAGACACTTCACCCAACCGGACCGAAGCACAACTATGCTTATCATACGGAGGCGATGGATCGTGCGATGGAAGGCGGCATTGATGATGTCGGCCTGGGTGTTCTCTTTGGTCTGGAACTGTACCGCTATGAATTTGCCGGGCTTTTGATGCACGCAGAGCATTTGGAGGCAGTGCATGGCGTAGGACCGCATACGATCAGTGTTCCCAGGATCAAGCATGCGGACGATATCGACCCGTCGGCCTTTGATAACAGCATCAGTGATGAGGTATTTGCAAAAATCTGTGCCCTGATTCGAATCGCAGTTCCCTATACGGGTATGATTATCTCGACGCGGGAAAGCAAGGAGGTTCGAGAGAAGGTTCTGCCTCTTGGAGTATCTCAGATTAGCGGAGGCTCCAGAACCTCGGTAGGCGGCTATGATACACCGGAGACGGAGGAGGAAGTGACCTCTGCCCAGTTTGATGTCAGCGACCAGCGAACCCTGGATGAAATTGTAAACTGGCTTATGAAGCGGGGCGATATTCCAAGCTTCTGTACTGCTTGTTATCGCGCCGGAAGAACCGGTGATCGCTTTATGTCCTTATGCAAGAGCAAGCAGATTCTGAATTGCTGTCATCCGAATGCTTTGATGACCTTGATGGAATATCTGCAGGATTATGCAAAGCCGGATACCCGTGAGGTAGGACTTGACTTGATTCAGAGCGAGCTGTCGAAGATTCCGAATGAGAAAATTCGCACAAAGGCAGCCGAATATCTGGAGCGTATCGAAAAAGGGGAACGGGATTTCCGATTCTAGAGGGAAGGAGGAGAAGATTATGGCAGGAACTCTGCAGGATACGCCCTCTGCAAACCGGCTGCATATCGGAATATTCGGAAGGACCAACAGTGGCAAATCTTCCTTTATCAATGCCTTTACCGGCCAAAAGGTCTCCATCGTAGCAGATGTAGCAGGAACGACGACGGATCCGGTCTATAAGGCTATGGAGGTCTATCCGCTTGGCCCGTGCGTATTTATCGATACCGCAGGCTTTGATGACGATGGAGAATTAGGCCAGCTTCGGATTGAAAAAACGAAGCTGGCAGCACAGAAGACAGACATTGCCCTTGTCCTTTTTCATGGGGATGATATCCGTGTCGAGCTATCCTGGGTACAGGAGCTTAAAAACAAAAACACACCGGTTATCGCAGTTCTCTCCAAGGCGGATCTGTATACGGAAGAAGAAAAAAAGAAACGACTCCATGAGATCCAAAGGGAAAGTGGCGTGAAAGCGATCGGTGTAAGCTCTAAGAGCGGAGAAGGGATCCATGAATTAAAGGAATTGCTGATGACGCAGATTCCGGAGGGCTATGGAAACGATAGCATTCTGGGTGATCTGGTAAAACAGGGGGAGCTTGTGATGCTTGTGATGCCGCAGGATATTCAAGCGCCAAAGGGAAGGCTGATTTTACCTCAGGTACAAACCCTTCGAGAGCTGTTAGACAAAAAATGTCTGACGATGAGTGTGACGACCGATCAGTTTTTGCCGGCAGTATCGGCTCTTCGAACCCCGCCAGATCTCATTATCACGGATTCGCAGGTATTTGCCTATGTCTCCGAGCATAAACCGAAGGAAAGCAGGCTGACATCCTTTTCGATTCTCTTTGCTGCATGGAAGGGAGACATTGACTATTATACGAAGAGTGCACAGGTGATAGGAACGCTGACGGAGGCTTCTAAGGTATTGATTGCAGAATGCTGCACCCATGCTCCGCTAAAGGAAGATATCGGAAGAGAAAAGCTCCCAAGGCTTCTGCGAAAACGCTGTGGTGAAAAGCTAAGTGTGGAGGTCGTAAGCGGCACTGATTTTCCGGAAGATCTGAGCGAATATGATCTCGTGATTCAGTGCGGCGCCTGTATGTTTAACCGGAAGTATGTTCAATACCGAATCCATCGGGCAAAAAGCCAGGGAGTGCCTATGACAAATTATGGGGTAGCGCTTGCATGGTTAAACGGAATTCTGTCGGAGGTTGTATTCTAAACGAAAATGGTTGCAGGAAGGCTGCAAAAAAGGTAAGATAGATACATTACAGAAAATATGCAGCAGGAGAAAAGAAATGAATTTAAGCACTGAAATTTGGGCATCTGCACCCGCGGAGGAGCCGGCCAGACAGTATTATTTTATAGAAATTTGTAAAAAAATGGTAGAAGAGGAGAGCGCCCGTCTCGGACGCCCCCTCACTTTTTGTGTCACAACCTTTGGCTGTCAGATGAATGCCAGGGATTCGGAAAAGCTGACCGGAATCCTGGAAAAAATCGGTTACCAGCCCACGAAAGAGGATGAGGCAGATTTCATCATTTATAATACCTGTACCGTCCGAGAAAATGCAAACCTGAAGGTATATGGACATCTGGGTCTTTTGAAGCACCGCAAGAAAGAAAATCCGCATATGAAGATTGCCCTCTGCGGCTGTATGATGCAGGAAGCGGAGGTTGTAAAAAAGCTAAAGGAAAGCTATCGCTTTGTCGATCTCATCTTTGGCACCCACAATATTTTCAAGTTTGCCGAGCTTCTGGCTGAAAGTATGCGGGAGGGCGGTATGATCGTCGATATCTGGAAGGATACCCAGGAGATTGTAGAGGAATTGCCCATCGAGCGCAAATATGCCTTTAAATCCGGTGTCAATATTATGTTCGGCTGCAATAATTTCTGCAGCTATTGCATCGTGCCCTATGTGCGCGGCCGGGAACGCAGCCGGAAGCCGGAGGATATCCTTCGCGAGATTGAGAAGCTTTCCAAAGACGGTGTCACCGAAGTGATGCTGCTCGGTCAGAATGTCAATTCCTATGGGAAAAATCTGGAAGAACCCATGAGCTTTGCCGAGCTTCTTCGGGAGGTAGAGAAGATTGAAGGTATCCGACGTATCCGTTTTATGACCTCCCATCCGAAGGATCTGTCGGATGAATTGATCGAGGTGATGAAGGAATCCAAAAAGATCTGTCGTCACCTGCATCTGCCGCTGCAGTCCGGAAGCAGTCGGATCTTAAAGGCCATGAACCGGAAATATACGAAGGAACAATATCTGACCCTTGCGGAGAAAATCCGCCGGGAGATCCCGGATATTTCCCTGACGACAGATATCATCGTAGGCTTCCCGGGAGAGACAGATGAGGACTTTGAGGAAACGCTGGACGTCGTACGAAAAGTTCACTATGACAATGCCTATACCTTCCTTTACTCGAAGCGTACCGGCACCCCTGCCGCCTCTATGGAAAATCAGGTGTCAGAGGCTGACAACAAGGTACGTTTTGACAAGCTTCTATCTCTGGTACAGAGCTGCGCCAGAGAACAGACAGCCCGTTATACCGGAACGGTGCAGGAGGTACTGATCGAGGAGGTCAACGATCACAAGCCCGGTTATGTGACGGGGCGGATGAGCAATAATCTTCTCGTACATTTTCCGGGTGAAGCATCCGAGATCGGGCAGTACAAAACCGTCCGCCTGGATGAATGCAAGGGCTTTTATTTTATGGGAACGACCGTATAAAGGAGAACTCTATGGAGAACAGACGCTGTTGTCTTAGACATACCTATTTTGCAGTAAAGATGCCGGAAGGAAAGTCCTATGGCGGAAATCAAAACTGGTCTAGCAGCATCCTGGTTCGCAAATATGGCTGTGGTGTGACGGCGATCGCTGATGTGCTGGCCTACCTGGGACTGCATCATCCGACCTGCCGTACCGAGCTTTTGGACGGTATGCTAAGAGAGGACGGCTGTCTTTCTTATCCGCGCTACGAGCGCTATCTCAGGAAAATTTATAGAAATTATCTCGGGATCATTCCTTTTTTTGGAGTGCCGAACTTTCAGCTTCCCAGGGCGCTGAATCATTATTTCCGGCATTACCGGATCGGCTTTCGGGCAGTATGGTGCCTGCGCTCTGGCAAGATTCTGGAACGCATCCAGGAGAGCCTTTCAAAGGATTATCCGGTCATTCTGGCTGTGGGACAGAATGTCCCCTTCTGGAGAAAGAAGAAGCTGACCTTTTATCGGCAGGAGAACGGCATCTATCTTCCGGCCTTGGAGACGAGGGCACATTATGTCGTGGTGACCGGTATGGAGAATGGCTTTCTTCAGGTCTCCTCCTGGGGGAGGGAGTATTTTATCTCCTGGAAGGAATACCAGGAATATTCAAGGAAATATAGCAGCTTCTGGGTCTGCAACATCTGTCTTATCAAGGAGAAAAAAGCATGAATCCCTATTTTGCCATGATGTCCCGTATGAAGTACATTGACCGCTGGGCGCTGATGCGAAATACCAGACCGGAAAATTTGAGTGAACACAGTCTCGAGGTGGCGATGATTGCCCATGCTCTGGCTGTCCTTGGCAATACCTGTCTCGGGAAGGAGCTCAATGCAGATCGGGCAGCTATTTTAGGTCTCTACCATGATGCGACGGAAATCATCACCGGTGATATGCCGACCCCTATCAAGTATTATAATCCCCAGATTCATCATACCTATCAGGAGATCGAGGAAAAGGCCGGCGAAAGCCTTTTATCCATGCTTCCGGAAATGATGCGAAGCTTTTATGAGCGAATTTATGTCCGACAGGAAGAGGATGCCTATCTCTGGAAGCTTGTAAAGGCTGCCGATAAGCTGTCGGCCTATATCAAGTGTATAGAGGAAGAGGGCTGCGGCAACCGGGAATTTTCCGGAGCAAAGGAAACGATAGAAAAACAGCTTCATGAGCTGGCCGTGGAAGAGGCAGCTTTATTTTTGTCTTATTTTATGGATGCCTACGGGAAAAATCTGGATGAGCTGACCGGGGGCGTAAAAGAATCGAAAACAGATTGTTAAAGTTTTCGAAAGAACGTTGTCTTTTTATCTACCATTCGGTATAATGAAATCAAATAATGTATATGGGAGATGAGACAATGAGGCTTACATTTCTTGGTGCAGACCATGAGGTGACGGGAAGCTGTCATATGCTCGAGGCCTGCAAAAAGGTGATACTGGTTGACTGCGGTATGGAACAAGGACCGGATATCTATGAGAATCAGGAGATCCCGGTAAATCCTGCCGATATCGATTATGTGCTTCTGACCCATGCACACATCGATCACTCCGGACTTTTGCCCCTGCTCTATAAGCGGGGATTCAAGGGTACCATCTTTTCTACCTATGCCACCAGCGATCTCTGCGAGGTTATGCTCCGCGACAGTGCACATATCCAGGAGTTTGAGGCCGAGTGGAGAAATCGTAAGGCAAAGCGCTCCGGACAGCCTGAGTATGTACCGCTTTATACCATTGCGGATGCAGACGGAGCTTCCAAGCTTTTTTGTGGCTGCCCATACGGAGATCGAATCCATATCGCGGAGGGCATCGACATCCGCTTCAGTGATGTAGGACATCTTCTGGGTTCTGCCTGTATCGAGGTCTGGATAAAGGAAGATGCGGTGGAGAAGAAGCTGGTCTTTTCCGGTGATATCGGAAATCTTCATCAGCCGATCCTAAAGGATCCGGCTTATGTACAGCATGCCGATTATGTCCTGATCGAGTCCACCTATGGAGATCGAAGCCATGGTTCCAAGCCGGACTATGTAAAGGAACTGACGAGAATTCTTCAGGAGACCTTTGACCGGGGCGGCAATGTGGTCATTCCTTCCTTCGCGGTAGGACGTACCCAGGAGATGCTCTATTTCCTGCGCGAGATCAAGGCGAAAAAGCTACTTCACGGCCATGACGGCTTTAAGGTCTACGTAGACAGTCCGCTTGCCGTTCAGGCGACCACGATCTTCAACAAAAATATGTATGAATGCTTCGATGAGGATACCCTTGCGCTGGTTAGCAAGGGCATCAACCCCATCAGCTTTCCGGGCTTAAGCCTGTCTATCACCAGTGATGAATCCAAATTGATCAATTTTGATGACGATCCGAAGGTCATCCTTTCTGCTTCCGGCATGTGTGAGGCCGGTCGGATTCGTCATCACCTGAAGCACAATCTCTGGCGGGCAGAGAGTACCATTCTCTTTGTAGGCTATCAGGCTGTAGGTACCCTGGGACGAGCCCTGGTGGAGGGAGCTTCTGAGGTAAAACTGTTTGGAGAACCGATAGAGGTAAAAGCGCATGTCGAAGTTCTGGCAGGCATCAGCGGGCATGCGGATAAGGAAGGTCTGACCCAGTGGCTGGAAGGCTTCCGCAGCAAACCGCAGCGCGTATTCGTCGTGCATGGGGAGGATAAGGTCTGTGATTCCTTTGCAGCCTATCTAAACGATACCTATGGATATTCGACGGTGGCTCCCTATAGCGGGGAAAGCTGGGATTTGGCTACGAACAGCCGAATATGTGAAGGAAATCACAACCATCTGGTAAAAGAGAAGCGCAGTGGCGCTAAAGGACAGACGACGGTCTACGACCGGCTTGTGGATGCCGGTAAGCGTCTGATGCATCTCATTGAGCAATGCAAGGGCTGGACAAATAAAGATATTGCGAAGCTTGCGGATCAAATCCAGGCACTTTGCGAAAAATGGGAAAAATAACACAGGGGGATAAAGACAATGGATACAAATGACAAGTACGAAATGAGCCCGGCGGAGCGACGCCGCAAAGCAGCGGCCAGAAAGCGCCGTCAACAGGAGATGAAGCGCAGGAAGCGCCGCCGGGCACTTTTGATTCTTGTGATGATTCTGCTTCTCGCAGCTATCATAGGTGGAGCTGTCTTTGCCATTACGAAGCTTCTTTCCGGAACTGGCAGCACGACGATTTCAGCAAAAGGCAGTACCTATGTCATTGCCATCGATCCGGGACACGGCGGTGAGGATACCGGTATGAGCAGTGCCGCTATCGATGAGAAAACGGCAGATCTGAATATTTGTGAAAAGCTGAAGGTGATGCTGGAAAGTCAGGGCTACCAGGTGATTATGACCAGAGAGGATGATTCCCATCTCTCAAAAGAAGAGAGGGTCGAAGCTGCCAATAGCTCAGACGCCGATTTGCTGGTCAGTGTCCATTGCAATTATTCGGAGGAAGATACCAGCCTTAGCGGTGTCCGCGTCAATTATCAGGCAGGAGACAAGGAAGGCAAGACTCTGGCTGCAAACATTGAAGCAGCTGTGACGAAGGAGACGGGAGCAGAAAGTCAGGGAAGTAAGACCTGTGATTTTTTCATTGTCAATGATACAAATATGCCGGCTGTCCTGATAGAGGCCGGATATCTGAGTAACGAGAGCGAGGGCAGCAGTCTCGCAGACGATGTCTACGAGAACAGCATCGCAAAGGGTATCGCCAAGGGCGTGCTTGCCACCCTAAATCGCTAAGGGATAGGGCTTCCGGAAGAACCGGTAGCCTGTATGACAAATTTTTTGAAATTTTCTACGAGGGGCGTCTGATGACGCCCCTTTCTTTGTGCCATATAAAAGGTACGCTCCCAGGCAGGATAGCTGATATTCAGGATTTTCAGGTTCAGGCGTTCCAGCTCATCCATATAGGGCATCACGGCGATGCCAAAGCCCTGGGCAGCCAGGCCTGCCAATACAATATCTTCTTCCGTCTCATAGGCAATCTTTGGTGTTCCCTGAATTTTAGCAAAAAGTGAATCCACAACTCTTCGAAGGCCGGAGGAGTTAGAAAAAAAGATCTGGGGATAGGGCAGAGTTTCCTCGAGACGAACAGTTGTTTGCGAGGCGAGAGGATGATCCGGTGGAACCACCAGCACGAGATCCTGATGGGAGACCGGGATATACTCAAGTGACGTTTCTTCCTCGATGCGGGTACAGAAAGCCAGATCAAGCTTTCCTTCCTTCAAGTCATCCAGAAGAGGCTGGGAAATGCCGGAATGAAATTCGAACTGAATCTGCTCCGGTTCTTTTTGCTCTGCTAAAAAGTTTGCTGCCAGGGTGGGGATGAAGGTAATCCCGAGGATTCGAAGAAAACCGATTCGCAGGGTACCGGATCCCTTTGACAGCAGTTTCATCTGATGAATCCCTTCGTTCAAGGTTTCCAGGGATTTCTCCGCATAAATCAGAAAATCTTCGCCTTCCGGTGTCAGGGTAAAGGGACGGGTTTTTCGTTCGATCAAGGTAACGCCAAGCTCTGTCTCCAGCTGTGCGATGGCATAGCTCAGGCTCGGCTGTGTGATGCATAGTTCTTCGGCTGCTTTTCCAAAATGGCCGCAGCGTACCAGTTCCGTAAAATATTGAAGCTGATTTAAATTCATCGAGTTACCTCCTGCTTATATTCCTTTTAGTATATCATATTTTTCCACTGTTACAATAGAAACCGTCTATCTTATGATCGGAAAATACCGATTTGATATTTATTTAACGATAGGTTAAATTGATTCTATCAGGAAATACGGTGACTGTTAGGTACAGAACAGTTACAAAAAATGGAAGAAAAGGAGAGTAAGGAAAGGATGAAGTTAAGCGGAAGAACAAAGCTCTACGGACTGTTCGGAAGCCCGGTAGAACATTCAAAATCCCCGGCTATGTATAATTATTGCTTTGAGAAATGGGGACTCGATCAGGTATATCTGGCCTTTGATGTATCGGCGGAAGATGCCGGAAAAGCAATTGAGGCTTTCCGTACCATGGGTATGAAGGGCGCGAATGTGACCATGCCCTGCAAGCAGGCAGTAGTACCTTATCTGGATGAGATTTCCGATGCAGTTCGGCTGTCCGGTGCCTGCAATACCATCGTGGAGAAGGATGGCAAGCTGACCGGTCATAATACCGATGGACAGGGCTATGTCATCAATTTAAAGGCACACGGTGTCGATATCCGCGGGAAAAAGCTGGTACTTTTGGGAGCAGGCGGAGCCTCCACAGCGATCCAGGTACAAAGCCTGTTGGACGGAGCCGAAAAGGTATCTGTTTTCAATCAGAAGGATGCCTTCTGGGATAAGGCCAAAGCGAAGATTCAGGAGCTTCAAAAGGAATTTCCGGATCGCGTGATCGAGCTTCTTGACCTGGCAGATGAGGCACTTCTCGCAGAAAAAATCAGAGAAGCGGATATCCTGACCAATGCAACCCGTGTGGGAATGAAGCCGATGGACGACATGAGCCTGATTCAGGATCTTTCCCTGTTTCGCCCGGATCTCGTAGTAGCCGATACCGTCTATGAGCCGGAGGAGACAAAGCTTCTTCGGGACGCAAAGGCAAAGGGCTGCAAGACCGTAGGAGGCCTCGGCATGCTTCTCTACCAGGGAGCAGTTGCAGTAGAGCTCTATACGGGTCAGGAGATGCCGATAGAAGAGATTAAGAAAGAATTATATACAAAATAAGAAAGGATATGTTATATGGATCGAAAAAAATATTATCCCACAGCGGGAGCCTTGTATTTTACCTATTTCATCTTAGGTATCGCTTCTACAATTATGGGACAGTTCAAACAGAATTTTGCAGCCCTCTGGGGAGCAGAAAAGCTGGCAGACGGCAGCTACGATGTCAGCAGCGTCGTAACCGTGATTGCAGCCATCGGCCTTGGACGTCTCATTGCCTTCCCGATTGCCGGCCCCTTTTCAGACCGTTTCGGACGTAAGAAGAGCGCTGTCGTAGGAATGATTTTTTATGCTATCTTCTTCCTCGGCATTCCCTTCAGCCGAAGCGTTGTAGCAGGTTATGTGCTGATTCTTTGTGCTGGTATCGCAAATTCCTTCCTGGATACAGCTGTTACCCCGTCCTGCATGGAGATTTTTAGCGAGAAGGGTGCAGTAGCAAACCTGTTTACAAAGTTTGCCGTTTCTCTCGGTCAGTTCCTGCTGCCGATTCTGATTCTCTTTGTCAACGGCAACGGAATGTCACCGAGCGTACTGTTCATCAGTGCAGCAGTTCTGGTTATCGCAGATACGATTCTTCTGGCTGTTCTTCCCTTCCCGCAGCATACGACTGCAGCAGCCGGAAGCGATAAGAAGGAAAAGCAAAAGTTTAAAATTACACCGGCTCTGGTTTTACTTACCTGCATCGGTTTTACTGCTTCTGCCACCTTTATGATTTTCATGAATACGAACCAGGAGCTTGGTACCCTCTATGGACTTACGAAGCCCCATCTGATTCAGTCCTTTTACTCCGTAGGAATCGTAAGTGCGGTTCTTCTGACCTCTGTCTTTATCAGTAAGGGTCTGAAGCCGACCAGAGTTTTGATGATTTATCCCAGCGTTGCGATTCTGGCACTTCTCATGATGTATCTGGTACGTCTGCCGCAGATTTGTCTGCTCGGCGGCTTCCTGATCGGTTTCTTTGCAGCAGGCGGTGTCCTTCAGCTGGCTACCTCCACGGCAAATGAAATGTATCCGGAACGCAAGGGTCTGATTACCGCCCTCATCATGTTCGCATCCAGCGGATCAAATTATATCGTACTGAATGTGGCAGGTTATCTGTCAAAGATCGGCGGAACAGAAGGACCCCGTTATATCCTGCTCTTTAACATGGCAATCACTGCCGTTGGCATCGTACTGGCTATTATTTTAAATATACATCTTGGAAAACAGAAGGAGGAAGCAACATGTCAGTAAAATATCCCTTAACCATCAGCTCCTGGACTCTTGGAGACACCTGTACCTTTGAAGAGCGTGTACGCGCAGCAAAGGAGGCCGGCTTTGAAGGTATCGGTCTTCGTGCAGAGACCTATGTGGATGCCCTGAACGAAGGACTCTTTGATGAGGATCTGTTAGCCATCCTGAAAAAATACGATATGAAGGTAACAGAAGTAGAGTATATCGTACAGTGGGCTGAGGATAACAGAAGCTACGAGCAGAAGTACAAAGAACAGATGTGCTTCCATATGTGTGAGCTTTTCGGTGTAGCACATATCAACTGTGGTCTGATGGAGACTTACTCTATCGAGCATACCGCACAGAAGCTGAAAGAGCTCTGCCACAGAGCAGGAAAATACGAGATCGGCGTAGAGCCGATGCCTTACAGCGGACTTCCGAACGTAAAGCGTGCATGGGAAGTGGTAAAGATGAGCGGCTGCGACAATGCAAAGCTGATCCTGGATTCCTGGCATTGGCTTCGTGCAAATCAGCCGGTTGATCTGTCTGTTCTGGAAGGAATTCCGGCAGAGAAAATCGTTTCTGTCCAGATCAACGATGTATATGAGCGTCCCTATGCAGCATCGATCTTAAGAGATGAGTCCATGCACGATCGTCTGGCACCGGGTACCGGCTGCGGCGATACAGCAGCATTCTGCAAGATGCTGAAAGACAAGGGTGTAGAGCCCAAGGCCTTCGGTGTAGAGGTAATCAGCGACGCAATCCTGGCAAAGGGAGTCAAAGAGGCAGCTGCATGGAACTATGACAATACTGCTAAGGTACTTCGTGAGTCCTGGCCGGAGATTCTGGAGAAATAGGAGGAATAGACATGAATTTTGAGCAGATGTTTCAGCCGATTCAGATCGGAAATGTAGAAGTAAAGAACCGTTTCGTTATGTGTCCCATGGGCAATAACTTTGCAAACACAGACGGAACCATGAGCGAGCGCTCCAAGGCTTACTACGGAGCCCGCGCAAAGGGTGGCTTCGGACTGATTACTCTGGAGGCAACTGTTGTATACAAAGAGGCAAAGGGCGGACCCAGAAAGCCCTGCCTCTTTGGAGACGAAAGCGTAGAAAGCTTCAAGAATGTCATTGATGCCTGTCACGAGGGCGGAGCAAAGGTTTCCATTCAGCTCCAGCATGCAGGCCCGGAGGGAAGCTCCAAGCTTACCGGCTTCCCGCTGAAGGCAGCCAGTGCCATTCCGGGATCCTGCGGACGTGAGACTCCACAGTCCATCACAAAGGAAGAAATTTACAAATTGGTAGAGTGCTACGGCGATGCTGCCCTGCGTGCCCAGAAGGCCGGAGCAGATGCTGTAGAGGTACACTGTGCTCATGGTTATCTGGTCAGCACCTTTATCTCCGAGCGTACAAACAAGCGCGTGGATGAGTTCGGCGGCTGCTTCGAAAACCGGATGCGTCTTCCGAAGCTGATCATCGAAAATATCCGCAAGAAGACAGAAGGAAAGCTTGCCATCATCTGCAGAATTAACGGTTCAGATGATATCCTAGGCGGTCAGACTCTTCAGGATGCAGCTACTGTAGCAAGTTATCTTGAGAAGGTATGTGGCGTAGATGGTATCCATGTTTCCCGTTCCATCCATCTTCATGATGAATATATGTGGGCACCCAGCACCATTCATGCCGGCTTCAGTGCTGACTGTGTAACAGAGGTAAAGAAGGCAGTTTCTATTCCGGTTATCACCGTAGGCCGTTATACCGAGCCCTGGTATGGCGAGTGCCTGGTGCGCGAGGGACGTACCGATCTGGTAGCCTTCGGTCGTCAGGCCATTGCAGATCCGGAGCTTCCGAACAAGGCTGCAAAGGGTGAGCTCGAGCAGCTGATGCCCTGTATCGGCTGTCTGCAGGGCTGCGTTCCGAACATGTTCAAGGGTGAGCCCATCACCTGCCTTGTAAATCCTCTGGTAGGCCGTGAGGACGAGCTGGAGCCGGCTGCTACAAAGAAGAAGGTTCTGGTAATCGGCGGAGGCCCGGGCGGACTGTATGCGGCTTATATCGCGGCACTTCGCGGACATGAGGTTACACTCTGCGAAAAGAAGGAGACCCTCGGCGGAAACATGCGTATGGCTGCTTATCCGCCCGGAAAGGGAGCTATCACCAATATGATCCGCAGCTATATCGCAAATTGCGAAAATGCCGGAGTAACCATCCGTCTGAATACTGAAGTAACAGAGGAGCTTGTGAAGGAGCTTGCACCGGATGCAGTGATCGCAGCCACTGGTTCGAATCCTCTGGTACTGCCGATTCCGGGTATCCTGGACAATGGTGCAGTTCATGCAGCCGATCTTCTGGACGGCAAGGTCAGCGTAGGCAAGAAGGTGCTGGTAGTCGGCGGCGGTATGGTCGGCTGCGAGGTTGCAGATTTCTTAGGCGAGCTTGGACATGATGTCAGCGTCATCGAGCTTCGTGATACCCTGGGTGCAGATGTCATTCCGGAGCATCGCGTATACCTGATGAAGGCCTTTGAAGAGTATCATATCAAGGGCATCACAGGTGCTAAGGTAGCAAGCTTCGAGACAGATGGCGTAACTTACCTCGATAAGGACGAGCAGCTTCACCGCGTAGAAGGCATGGACAGCGTCGTACTGGCTATGGGATACCGCAACAACGATCCGC
This sequence comes from Bulleidia sp., assembly GCA_963640245.1. Lineage (GTDB taxonomy): Bacteria > Bacillota > Clostridia > Lachnospirales > Lachnospiraceae > Laedolimicola. Next base: position 17,232 of record CAVHYN010000059.1, on the reverse strand, counting down.
TCAGTGAAACCCTGAAGACTCTGATACCGGAGGTTTATACCATCGGTGATGCCATCCGTGCCCGCAGAGCACTGGATGCAACCAAAGAGGGTCTGGAAGCAGCAATGCAGATTTAATAAAAGGAGAAGAAAAAAATGGCAATTGATGGAAGAACAGGCATGTACTGCCTGATTGGAACCCCGGTCGGACATTCCGGATCTCCGGCAATGTACAATTACAGCTTTGAAAAAACCGGCGAGAACAGCGCTTACCTGGCTTATGATATTAGCTTAGAGCAGACAGAGGAAGCTCTGAAGGCATTGAAGGTACTCGGATGCAAGGGCTTTAACGTAACCATGCCCTGCAAGACCAAGGTGGCAAGCCTTTGTGACGAGCTCTCCGATGCAGCACGCCTCATCGGTGCTTCCAATACCGTAGTTGTAGACGGTGATAAGCTCATCGGACACAATACCGACGGTATGGGCTTCGTTCGCAATATGCGCGAAAATGGCGTAGATGTAAAGGGCAAAACCATGACAGTCATGGGTGCCGGCGGAGCAGCTACCGCAATTCAGGTACAGTCTGCACTGGACGGCGCAAAGGAGCTCTTCATCTTCAACCGCAAGGATGAGTTCTATGACAATGCGCTTCGTACAGCAGAGAAAATCCAGGAGCTTTTGCCTGAGTGCAAGGTTACGGTAACTCCTCTCGAGGAGACCGAGACCCTCTATGCATGCATCGCAAAGAGTGACATCCTGGTCAATGCAACAAAGGTAGGCATGAAGCCGCTCGATGGGGAAAGCCTGATCACAGATACCAGCGTATTCCGCCCGGATCTGGTAGTTGCAGATGCTGTATACAATCCTCGTGAGACAAAGTTCGTGCAGGAAGCTAAGGCAGCCGGCTGCAAGGTTGCTGTAGGCGGAATCGGCATGCTTCTGTGGCAGGGAGCAGCAGCCTTCCACATCTTTACCGGAAAGGATATGCCGACTGCTGAGATTATGGAGAAGTTTTTCTCCTAAAAAAGAATACATTCTGCCTCCGTGCAGATTTCATTGACGGGAAACGGAAGATATACTACAATAAAAGAGATTTGCAGGAGGTAGAATATGAATATTTTTCTGATAGGATTTATGGGTGCCGGTAAAAGCACCATTTCTGCGGCGCTTGGCAGGATGCTCTCCATGGAAGTCATAGAGATGGACGAGCTGATTGTAAAGCGTGAGGGGATGAGCATTCCCCAGATTTTTGAAAAGCATGGCGAGACCTATTTCCGGGAGTTGGAAACAGGACTTCTTGTCGAGCTGGAGAGCCGATCCGGTGTCATCGTATCCTGTGGCGGCGGGACAGCGATGCGGGAGTGTAATGTAGAGAAGATGAGAAAGAGTGGTTCCATCGTTCTCCTTACAGCTACTCCGGAGACCATTCTCGAACGGGTAAAGGACAGCCATGATCGTCCGCTCCTCGAGAATAATAAGACTGTGGAGTATATTTCTGAGCTTCTTGGAAAGCGTCAGCCCAAATATGATGCAGCGGCGGATTTGAAGATTCAGACAGACGGAAAAGACGCCCAGTCCATCTGTTATGAGATTGCCGGAAAGCTTCTGGCCGTATCCAAATTTGCCAGAAATTAAAACCAACCATTAAAATCAACCATGAAAACCTTATCTAAAAATCGTCATCTGAATGCAGGTGACGATTTTTGGCTGTGTTAATAAAGGATAGAAGAAATCATGAATCAGATAAGTCAAGAAAATCCCCTTGGTTCGAAACCCGTAGGTCAGCTTCTTCGAAAATTTGCAGTTCCCAGCATCGTTGCCATGCTGGTGAATGCCCTCTACAATATGGTGGATCAGATCTTCATCGGCCACAGCATCGGAGAACTTGGAAATGCAGCGACCAATGTAGCCTTTCCCCTCACCACGAGCTGTACGGCTCTGGCACTTCTTTTCGGAATCGGTGCAGCCTCGGCCTTCAACCTCAGTATGGGACGGGGCGAAAAGGAGAAGGCTCTCTATTATATCGGAAACGCAGCCGTACTGATGTTCGGAAGCGGCGTCGTGCTGTTTCTGATTGCAGAACTCTTTTTGGATCCCATGCTGATTTTCTTTGGATCTCCGGAAAACGTCCTTGACCTGGCGAAGGAATATGTTCGCGTCGTGGCCATCGGCTTTCCTTTTATGATCCTGACCTCCGGCGGAGCCCATCTGGTGCGCGCAGATGGCAGTCCAAGTTATTCTATGGTTTGCAATCTGACCGGTGCCATCCTCAATACGATCCTGGATCCGATTTTTATTTTTGGCTTTGATATGGGTATGACCGGCGCAGCCCTGGCCACGATCATCGGTCAGATCGTTTCCGCCGGCATGGTATTTCATTATCTTCGCCATTATAAGGCCGGACCCTTCAAAAAAGAACATCTTCGCCCCAGTCCCAGCGTGGCTGGCTATGCCATGAGCCTTGGTATGGCGCAGTGCTTTAACCAGCTTGCTATGATGGTCGTGCAGATCGTCATGAACAATTCCCTTACGCACTATGGGGCACTGTCCGTCTATGGAGAATCCATTCCCCTGGCCTGTGCAGGCATTATCAATAAGGTAGGATTCATTTTCTTTGCCTTTTGCATCGGTATCGCCCAGGGTATGCAGCCCATCGCAAGCTTTAATTACGGTGCGAAGCAATTTGACCGCGTGAAGAAGGTTATTTTCATGAGTCTGTCTGCCGGACAGGTGATTTGCATCATCGCTTTTGCGATGTTTCAGCTGATTCCTCGGCAGATCATTAGTCTTTTCGGAAATGGCTCCGAGATGTACTTTGCCTTTGCAGAGCGATATTTTCGCATTTACCTCTTCTTTACCTTTATCAATAACCTGCAGCCCATGACATCGACCTTCTTCTCTTCGATAGGAAAGCCAAAGAAGGGAACCTTCCTGGCCTTGACCAGACAGATTATCTTCCTGCTGCCCTTATTGCTGATTCTGCCCCTCTTTATGGGCATCGACGGCATCATGTATGCAGGTCCGGTAGCTGACTTGCTGGCGGCAGTGATTTCCGGCTGCTTTCTTACCGTGGAGCTTCGGAAAATGGGAAGCAATTAGCGTGAACTCAATATCTGAAATTCGAGAGTTACCTTATCATATTTATAGGTATTGGGTGACATGCTGGATTGGATCACATGTTTGTCGCCGTCGCCCAAGAGTTTCTTTGGAAATATGACCTGTGGATCCGAGTGAACTTCTCTGGGTTCCTGATAGCATAAGTAATTTCCGGCACTCAGTCTTTGTACGGCAGGAGAATCCGCAGGCAATACTTCCAGAAACATCTGAGAGCCCATAAGCTCTCCATCGCAGTAGGAAGAGATGATGCCATGCGGAAAAGAAGCCTGTAAATGCTTCTCTTTCGCAAGGGAAAACAGTTCACTTAAATTGTTTTCATATTCCTTTGCATTTAGGATGGTTTTACATGGAATCGCAATATAATAGCGTTCAAAAATAGAACGGGAATAATAGCCCTCCCGCCCCAGAAATGTCTTCTGGGCATGAATATGCTGCAGCGTCCGATTGATAGAGTCCATACTGGACTCTATTTTTCGGATTTTTTCTTTGGCAAGTTCTTTGCCGTCTTTCAATAAATGTTCAAATTCCAGTTCTCCCTCTTCGTTTACATAGTTCTTTAAATCCTTGAGCGGAATACCAAGATCGATACAGAGGATGATCGTATCCAGGATCATGATCTGCTCCAGAGAATAGTAGCGGTATCCGCTTTCCGGATTGATATAGGCCGGAACTAAAATTCCAAGCTTTTCATAATAACGCAAGGATTGAACATTGATATTTCTGAGCCTTGCAAGCTCCCCGATAGATAATAAATGATTCAAAACACTCCTCCATAACTATATATTTATCATAGTGTTTGTACATATTATAAAAAAATAAGCCTGATTTATCAAGAAAATATGGAAAGTTGTTTTAGAAAATAATCTTGACTCTATGATTATCATATAGTTTAGAATACTCGATGTAAGGAAAATCATGGAGGTGAAAGATTATGAATTCAATAGAAATGGAAAAGGATCCCCTTGCATCGGCTCCGATCGGAAGCCTGATGATGAAATATGCGATTCCGAGTGTTGTGGCTCTGGTTGTGAATGCCTTGTATAACATCGTGGATCAGATCTTCATCGGCTGGGGCGTGGGAACCTTAGGAAACAGTGCGACGAACGTCATCTTCCCGCTCAATATGGTCGTCATGGCTCTGGCCTTGCTGCTTGGAGACGGCGGAGCCGCTTACCTGAGTCTGGAGCTTGGAAAAGGAAACCAGAAGAAGGCGGAAAAAGGTGTCAACAATACCTTTTCCTGGCTGATTGTTGTGGGAATTGTTTTCTGTGTGTTCTGTATCTTATTTCTGAAACCGTTAACCGCTTTATTTGGCGCCACACCGGATAATCTGAACTATGCCCTGGAATATGGCTCCATCATTGTACTGGGCTTTCCGTTTGTCATTATTGGCTGCGGTATGTGTTCCCTGATTCGTGCAGATGGCACGCCGGAGCTTACTATGATTGCGATGATTGCAGGCTGCCTCTCCAATGTGGTTCTGGATGCTTTGTTTGTGCTTGGTTTTGGCTGGGGAATGCAGGGTGCCGCAATCGCAACGGTCATTGGTCAGATTTTGAATTTTGCCATCAGTATGTGGTATGTACCAAGATTTAAGACTGTAAAAATATCACTGAAGGCTATGAAACCGGAATTTGGCATGTTGAAGAAAATGTCAGGCTACGGTGTATCCAGCTTCGTTTCCCAGATCGCCATCGCCATCATTATGACAGTCATCAATTACTACCTGGTTCATTGCGGTATGAATACGGAATATGGTCCGGATATTCCGCTGGCGGCCTTCGGAATTGTAATGAAGTTTAATACGATTCTGGTCTCCATCGTGACAGGAATCGGAACCGGGGCACAGCCAATTGTAGGATACAATTATGGCCGGGCAGATTATAAGAGAGTAAAGAAAACCTTTGGAACTGCAGTAAAAGTAGCGACTCTATTTGCTGTGATCTTCTTCCTAATCTTCCAGATATTTCCTGGAGCACTTACCGCTATGTTCGGAGATCAGGGAGAGCTGTATACAGAATTTTCCATCATGTCATTCCGTATCTATACATTGCTCTGCTTCTTCAATGGCTTTCAAACGGTGGCGGCAATCTTTTTCCAGTCCATCGGAAAGCCGGTATTATCGGGTGCGGTTTCCTTAAGCAGACAGATTGTATTCCTGATTCCGGCCGTCATGATTTTGTGCAATTATATGGGACTGAATGGTGTCTTGTGGGCAGGCCCCACGGCAGATGGCCTGGCCTTTCTCTTTGCCCTTGTCTTAATTGTTGCAGAAATGAAAAAAATGAACCAAGCAGACCAGTCCGAAACACGAATAGGAGAGGCCTGTACGGAATAGAAACTATTCATATTAAAAACGAAAAGGAGAATGAAAAATGACAGCAGCAGAAAAAATCAAATTACTCGAAGACAGATTACACAAGCTTGAAAGCAGTGAAAAGGAGAACTTTGGAGTCTGCAGAAGAATCCGTCGCGATATTCGGAATCTTCAAAAGAAAGCCTGCGCATAACGATTCATGATAGCCCGAAGCACGAGCTGCCAAGGGCGTATGAAAATGATTTGGGAGTGCAAAGTCACCCCGGCTATGCTATAATCTTGGCATAACGAGGGGGTGAAGGAGTGTATGGAGAAAAAATATATACAGGAAACTATGCATCTCCACTAGGCGCCATTACCTTAGCCTGCGATGAGGAAGCCATCCTGGGGCTTTGGTTTGAAGGCCAGAAGTATTTTAAAAGCACATTGCCTCGCGAGACAGAAGAGAAGGAACATCCTCTGTTTCGGGAGGCAATGTGCTGGCTTGATCTCTATTTTTCCGGGCAGGAGCCGGATTTTACTCCGCCGCTTCGCTATGATTCCACACCCTTTCGAAAGAAAGTCTGCGATATCCTGCTTAGCATTCCCTATGGCAAAACCATGACGTATGGAGAAATCGCAGCAAGGATAGCAAGAGAGGAGGGACTTCCCAGAATGTCTGCCCAGGCGGTAGGAGGTGCAGTGGGACACAACCCGATTTCCCTCATCATTCCCTGCCACCGTGTCGTAGGGGCAAATGGAAGCCTCACCGGCTATGCCGGCGGAATCTGGAGGAAGGCAAAGCTCTTAGAATGGGAGAGCAGTTCAGGTGTTTATTGATACGCTGAAGGAAATTCTCGGTGATTCCCAGGTAGAAAAATTTTAAGTTCCATTCTTCGGCAAAATGCTGTATAATATAGCCAAGAAGAAACGGAAGGGAGACGGAATTTATGGCAAATAACACAATTATCACCATCGGACGTCAGTACGGAAGCGGTGGACACGACATCGGAAAACAGCTTGCAGAAGAGTTGAAGATTCCCTTTTATGACAAGGCTCTTTTAGAGAGGGCGGCCAAGGACAGCGGCCTGTGTCAGGAAATTTTTGAAAATCATGATGAGAAGCCGACCAACAGCTTCCTCTATTCTCTTGTGATGGATACCTATTCCCTAGGCTACAATTCCTCCTCGTTTACGGAGATGCCCTTGAATCACAAGATATTTCTTGCACAGTTTGATGCGATTAAAAACATTGCGAAAGAAGGTCCTTGCGTGATTGTAGGACGCTGTGCGGACTATGCGCTGGCGGATTTCCCAAATGTAGTAAATGTCTTTTTGCATGCAGATCTGCAGGATCGCATTGTTCGCATTGCAAGACGGCATGATCTGACAGATGCGAAGGCAAAGGATCTCATTATCAAGACGGACAAGCGTCGTGCCAGCTATTACAATTATTATACCAGCAAAAAGTGGGGCGAGGCAGCAGGCTATGACCTCTCCCTGAATACGGCGACACTGGGCGTCGAAGGAACTATTCATATGATTCGTGAGTTTATCGCATACAAGGAACGCGAGCACGAAAAAATCTAAGTAACTATTCAGGAGAATTTATGAGATTTGTAATACAGCGTGTTTCCCATGCCTCCGTTACGGTGGAGGAAGAAATCATCGGTCAAATCGGAGCCGGATATCTGGTATTGATCGGGGTCGGAAAAGAAGATACCAAGGAGGATGCGGATCGACTGGTGAAGAAAATGTTGGGACTTCGCATTTTTTCAGATGAAAATGGAAAGATTAATAAGTCCCTGAAGGATGTGGGCGGAGAGCTTCTCCTTGTTTCGCAATTTACGCTCTATGCAGACTGCAGACACGGTAATCGGCCGGGCTTTACCGAAGCTGCAGGACCGGAACAGGCTAACGAGCTTTATGAATATATTATAGAGAACTGCAGACAGCAGGTGCCGGTGGTCGAGACAGGAGAGTTCGGAGCTGACATGAAGGTAGAGCTTCTGAACGATGGACCCTTTACAATCCTTTTAGACTAAAGAGATTTCCTATTATAGGATAAGCGAGAGCCATGGAAACTTTCGATGAGAGTATTCATGGCTCTTTGTGATTTTATTAATTTCCTACTTAGTTTATCGGAAAATATGAAAAAGGGTATTGACATTTTGAAAAAGAGTGTATATACTACAAAACAGATAGGAAATACAGAAAAAGAAATTACCAAATGAAAGAATAGGAAAGGAGATTTAAACAATGGCAAACATTTATAAAGGAACATTGGGACTTATCGGAAATACACCGCTGGTTGAGGTTTCTAACGTAGAAAAAGAACTCGGACTGGAAGCTACCGTTCTGGTAAAGCTGGAATATTTTAATCCCGCAGGCAGCGTGAAGGATCGTATTGCGAAAGCAATGATTGAGGATGCAGAGGCAAAGGGTCAGCTGAAAGAAGGTTCGGTTATCATCGAGCCGACATCCGGAAATACCGGAATCGGCCTTGCAGCCATTGCTGCAGCCAAGGGTTATCGCATCATCCTGACCATGCCGGAGACCATGAGCGTTGAGCGCAGAAATATCCTGAAGGCTTATGGTGCGGAGCTTGTACTGACTGAAGGCGCAAAGGGAATGAAGGGCGCCATCGCAAAGGCTGACGAGCTGGCAAAGGAGATTCCGAACAGCTTTATCCCCGGACAGTTCGTAAATCCGGCTAACCCGGCAGCTCACAAGGCGACGACAGGTCCTGAAATCTGGAAGGATACGGACGGAGCCGTAGATATCTTTGTCGCAGGTGTTGGTACCGGCGGAACTCTGACCGGAGTCGGAGAGTACTTGAAGTCTCAGAAAGCAGATGTTAAAATTGTAGCTGTAGAGCCTGCCGGAAGCCCGGTTCTCTCTGAAGGAAAGAGCGGAGCACATAAGATTCAGGGAATCGGTGCCGGCTTTGTACCGGATGTCCTGAATACCAAGATTTACGATGAGATTCTTCCGATTGAAAATGACGACGCATTTGCTACAGCAAAGCTTTTGGCAAAGAAGGAAGGCGTTCTTGTAGGAATTTCTTCCGGAGCAGCTTTATATGCAGCAGTTCAGCTTGCAAAGCGTCCGGAGAATAAAGGAAAGACCATCGTAGCCCTGTTGCCGGATACCGGAGACAGATATTACTCTACACCGTTATTTACGGAATAATTTTCTACCATCATAAGAAAAGAGAGGATAAGACCAATGAGCAAAATTACAAGAGATCAGAGAAAATTCAAATTTGAAACCCTGCAGCTTCATGTTGGCCAGGAAAAGCCAGATCCGGTAACGGACGCAAGAGCAGTACCGATTTATCAGACATCATCCTATGTATTCCGCAACTGCGACCACGCAGCAGCTCGTTTCGGACTGGCTGATGCCGGCAATATCTATGGTCGTCTGACCAATCCGACTGAGGATGTATTTGAGCAGAGAATCGCAGCACTGGAGGGTGGCGTAGCAGCTCTGGCTGTCGCTTCCGGTGCAGCTGCAATTACCTATACCATTGAAAACCTGGCACAGAGCGGAGATCACATCGTATCTGCCAAGAATATTTACGGTGGAAGCTTCAACCTTCTGGAGCATACCCTTCCGGCCTATGGCGTAACCACTACCTTCGTAGATATCTTTAACTATGATGAGGTAGAAGCAGCTATCCAGGATAATACAAAGGCTCTTTATATCGAGACTCTCGGCAACCCGAACTCCGATGTCGTAGACATCGAGAAGCTGGCTGGAATCGCTCATGCACATAAGATTCCGCTCGTCGTAGACAATACCTTTGCAACACCTTATCTGGTTCGTCCGATCGAGTATGGCGCAGATATCGTTGTTCATTCCGCGACCAAGTTCATCGGCGGCCATGGAACCACCATCGGCGGTGTAATCGTAGACAGCGGTAAGTTTGACTGGGAGGCATCCGGAAAGTTCCCGTCACTGACTGAGCCGAACCCCAGCTATCATGGCATCAGCTTCACAAAGGCCGTAGGAGCAGCAGCATTTGTTACAAAGATTCGTGCCATCCTTCTGCGTGACACAGGAGCAACCATTTCTCCCTTCCATGCATTTATCTTTCTGCAGGGACTCGAGACCCTGTCTCTGCGTGTAGAGCGTCATGTTGAGAACGCACTGAAGGTAGTAGAGTATCTGAACAATCATCCGTTGGTAGAAAAGGTTCATCATCCGTCTGTAGCGGAAGATGCAGAGCAGAAAGCACTGTATGCAAAATATTTCCCGAACGGTGGCGGCTCTATCTTTACCTTCGAAATCAAGGGCGATGCACAGAAAGCAAAGGACTTTATCGACAATCTGGAGCTGTTCTCCCTGCTTGCTAATGTAGCTGACGTGAAGTCTCTGGTTATCCATCCGGCAACGACAACTCACAGCCAGTGCACAGAGGAAGAGCTTCTAGATCAGGGTATTAAGCCGAATACCATCCGTCTTTCCATTGGTACAGAAAACATCGATGATATCATTCAGGATCTGGATGAGGCATTTAAAGCAGTTCAGTAATCATACGGAACAAAGGGGCGGGTCGTGGATCTGCCCCTTTATTATGCAATAGGAAATGCGACCCGCCGCAGGCGGAGAATCCTGCGTAGCAGGATTCTTTCTAACTTCATGAGGAGGACTTACTTATGCAGCTTTCGAAAAAGAGCCGTTACGGACTGCGTGCGCTGATTGATCTTGCATCTGCACCGCAGAATCAGTATGTTTCTCTGAGCAACATTGCAGAACGGGGAGAAATCCCGGCACAGTTTCTGGAACAGGTATTTGCATCTTTTCGCCGTGCAGGACTTGTAAAGGCTTTAAAAGGCCCCCAGGGAGGTTATCAGCTGGCAAAAAATCCGAAAGATATCTCCGTGGCAGAAATATTGGAAATCCTGGAAGGCTCCTATCGGATAGCCGGTGAAGAGGTTCCTTCACAGGAGCGATGTTATGCTGTTGTGGAGACCATACAGACCCTGCTGATTGACCCGTTCAATCAAATGATGGAACGGTTTTTAACCGGACTGACACTGGAAGACTTAAAAAACGACTGTCAGCAGCGTGAAGCCAGTGCCCAGGATATGTACTATATATAAGGAGTATAACGAAAGAATGGGAATCTTGCATACGCAAGGTTCCTTTTTGGTTGCATCTGCGAATGCTCACTCAAGAATTTTCGAACATATGTATTGACAAACACCTGTTCGAGGATTATAATTCAATCATCAAAGAAAACATTTGTTCGATTAAGCAAAACGGTTTCATTTTTTCTTTCAGAGGAGGGCATGTCAGATGTACAGTCAAAGAGTTCGATACAAGGAGAGAAGAAGACAGGAAGCGAAAAGAAATTTTCTTCTAATGTTATCAGGTCTTTTTCTGGCACTGGCTTTTGCATTTTTCTTTGGAAGCATTCTTTCAAAAGCGAATACAGTGGACGAGGATGTGTTCTATTATAAATATTATACAAATATCGAGATTCAGCCTGGCGACACCCTGTGGGAGCTTGCAGAATCCTATATGGGGGATCAATATGAATCCCGCGCGGATTATATAACAGAAGTCCTAAATATCAATGGTATCCGGAATGGTGACAATATTGTATCCGGGCAGCACCTGCTGATGCCATATTATTCGGTAGAATATAAATAACAGATGCAATCGTGGACGAAGAACATCTCTCTGATTATGAAATACGATTTGCTATGTTTCTCAGTGCTTCACTGAGTTCTACATAGAAATGCATGCAAACTGATTAGGCATAGAACAGTTACATGCATTGACGAAAGATAAAAAGGAGTTAAGAGATACAAATGATAAATACATAGACTTCAAAAGAACTAGAGATGAAACGTAGAAAATACAAAAGAAGAGCGAGGAGCAGCTTTGATGGGTTCGTTCCTCGCTCTAATATAGAGCCTTCAATCTATACGACAAATCCTTGTTTTTCAAATAGATCTATCGATAAATGAAGTTAAACAAGGGTTAAATGTCGCTAAATTGAGTATGCAAATTTCCTATTACATAAAAACATCTGCAACCAGCAGATCCAAACCTCTCTCATTCATTCTATCGGGAAGCTGCAGGAAATCCCGGATAAGAAGAAATTGAAAAATCTGAATAAGCTGATGCAGATGTCGAAGCTGCCGGTTTGAATATTTGGGTTGGTTTATAAGGAAGCGGATATTGGGTAATGGGTATCCGCTTTTGAGGGATTTTGGTGAGGTGCATAAATCCTTCGGCGTAACAGACCGAATGCCGTCACGGCCTCTCAGACCGACGAATAAATGCGCATGTTCAAGATACTTTTCATCCCGGCTGCCTGTACGGTTCCACATCGAGCGCATTCCATAAACAAAAAATGCCTGCTTCCAAAAGCAGACACCCCAAAGAGGTATAACGCAAAACACCTCTCTGTCAGGAACTGAACTTTCATCGGAAGTCTCTCCTCAAATACTAAGCAGGTTTCCTGACTTACAGATCAACATATACCTTTTTCCTTCTCATACGATAAAGTACAATGGATTATATCAAAGGATACTCCCTGAATACAGTGACCGGATCGCTCAGGATTCACACCTGATTCCCTTTTCTCATCTGGCTTACGAGCCATCTGAGCACTTAATACCTTATATGGAATTGTACAAATTTATTATAACAATATATACAGAAAAGTCAATTCTTTTCTGGAAGTTTCACAACAAAAATGATAAAATAGTAACAATTCAGAATGGATAGTATTAGATCACAAAAAGGACGGAAATAAATGAAATATAGAAATTATCACGAACAGACGGATGCCGAAAATATTCAAAGATTGCGCGATGTACTTACTACCCTGCCCTCTTTTGTCAGCGATTATTTTCGCGCGACGGAGATGAGTACTTCGAAGACACGAATTTCCTATGCTTATGATATCCGTATTTTTTTTCGCTTTCTGGTAGAACGGAATCCTTTGTTTAAGCATTATAAAACTTCAGATTTCAAATACGAAGACCTCGATAAACTACAGGCTGTCGATATTGAAGAATATAAAGAATATCTGAAGCTCTATCAAAAAGAAGAAGCATATGGCGAGGTCGATATCACTAATGGGGAGCGCGGTATGAAGCGGAAAATGTCGGCACTTCGCAGCCTATTTTCCTACTTGTACCGGTATGAGCTGATAAAAAACAATCCTGTCGTTCTGGTTGATATGCCAAAGCTTCACGATAAAGCGATTATCCGTCTTGAGCCGGATGAGACAGCTAGACTTCTGGATTTTATCGAGCATGGAGGTGATAATCTCACCGGTCAAAAGAAAGTTTATTATGAGAAAACTAAAGAACGGGATCTGGCTATCGTTACTCTTCTGCTGGGCACAGGAATTCGTGTCTCCGAGTGCGTAGGTCTGGATCTGTCAGATATTGATTTTAATACAAATGGAATCCGTGTTATCCGAAAAGGCGGTTCAGAAATGATCGTCTATTTTGGTGATGAAGTAGAAAAGGCTCTGAAGGATTATATCAATGGCAGCCGAAAGCTTGTCAATCCGCAGGAAGGACATGAAAATGCCCTCTTCTATTCCACCCAGCGCCGCCGCATCGGTGTACAGGCTGTAGAAAATATGGTAAAAAAATATTCCAGACAGGTTACTCCGCTGAAGAAAATTACACCACATAAGCTTCGAAGCACCTATGGTACAACCCTGTATCAGGAAACCGGCGACATCTATCTGGTAGCGGACGTCCTGGGTCATAAGGATGTCAATACTACAAAAAAGCACTACGCCGCCCAGGACGAATCCAGGCGACGCAGCGCTGCAAATGTGGTAAAGCTTCGTAAAGAATAAACCAGATTATTTTTACTGAACGACCAGCTCATCCCATACATCATCTGCTACAAAGCCGATGTAGGTCTTGCCGGTATTGATTTTGATCTCATCTCCGTTTAAATCACGGTATACCGTACGTTCGGTATCCTTTGATTTTGTCCAACTAATAGCAATGGCTTTTCCATTTGTAATATAGTATCCAGAACCACTGCCGATACAGTTCCATACCATATAGCCATGTTCATCGAGCTGGCTGTAAGACATCTCCTGCAGAATGACATTTTTGAATGCCAGCTGTTTGTTGCCATTGCCCGGATCTAGATGCTTGGAACCGTATTCGGAGTAGAGATAGGTACCGCTCTCTTCATCGTAATCAAGCTGTGATCCATTATGCTTAAAGGGTAAATCTACAAGGGTACAGCTGATTCCGCTGGAAAGCTCTACCGGATTACTCTCAGATGCAAACTTGAAATGTGCTTCTGTCGGAGCATATTCATTGTAATTCTGATCGATACTGGTATTATTTTTAAAGTTCTTTGCCATATCCCCGGTCAGAATATATTCCGTAAACTCTCGGGACTTTCCGTTATTTACACGGGAAAATGTTCCACTGAAGTGGTCGACATAGGCATTGTTCAGATAGTTATTAATATAAAAGGGGCCTCCATCGTGACATACAATGGCATTCCACTCGGGTGCGATCATAAGGTTCGTGGGGCGAACACTGCGGACACTGCCAAGCTGCTTGATACTGTCATAATCCTTTACCAGAACCATAAAACGAGTAATATGATCGTTCAGAGTACTGTTCATCATCTCATAGATAATATCAGCCTGGGTTAAGCCGTAGTGAGGAAGCGCGGTTTTCTCATTGTCCACCATAACAGCGATAGGTCTCTGATCCTTTAGATCCTCACTGATCCATTCATTGGTCAGTTCGCTTCGGTACATACCCTCGGGAGCTACCTCCTCCTCTTCCTCCTCTGCAGCGTCCTCGCTGCTCTCCGTAGCATCTGCTGTCACTTCATCCTCGGTGGAAAAAGAAGATTCTGATAAGGCTTCTTCATCGCCCTTGCCACATCCGGTAAGGCCAAGAAGACCTACAAGTGACACAGCCAGCAGAGTCATGACAAAACGTTTTTTCATCTGCATAGTTTCCTTCCTGTGTAGAATTTTATGTAGCGATTTTGAACGAATCCCATTTTCATGTGGATCCAGTTCCGAATC
>CAVHYN010000059.1:0-2783 GCA_963640245.1 Bulleidia sp. | reverse complement strand
ATTTTTACGTCTACAAAACAAATGTTTCCAAAACATTTGTTTGCATAAATGCCATTCTTATGTTAGAATAAGTATAACTAATGAAATTTCAATGTGACTGTTCAGTATCTTCACTGTTACATTACTATTATCCTGGAGGGATCATTATGGCTTATGGGAAAATCTCAAAGAAACAGGAAGAAATTCTTGCATATATCAAATCACAGATTCTGAATAAGGGCTATCCGCCTTCAGTAAGGGATATCTGTGAGGCAGTTCAGCTTAAATCAACCTCTTCCGTTCATTCACATCTGGAAACACTGGAGAAGAACGGATATATCCGACGGGATCCCACGAAACCCCGCGCGATTGAGATCATCGATGACAGCTTTAATTCTGCACGCCGCAGTGAGGTTGTGAATGTACCTGTAGTTGGCCGTGTCGCAGCGGGTGAGCCGATTCTCGCTGTAGAAAATGTAGATTCTTACTTTCCGGTTCCGGCAGAACATATGCCAAACAGCACCTGCTTTATGCTGAAAGTCAAAGGCGAATCCATGATCAATGCCGGCATCTTTGACGGAGATACGATTCTTGTTCAGCAGTGTCAGACTGCAGAAAACGGAGAGATGGTTGTAGCACTGATTGATGACTCTGCTACGGTAAAGACCTTCTATCGTGAAGCGGATCACATTCGCCTTCAGCCGGAAAATGATACGATGGATCCGATTTTGGTGCCGGATTGTCAAATTCTTGGAAAAGTATTTGGAGTATTTCGTTTTTTCCGGTAGAGGTCAGGTAAAAAAAGCTCTTTATCACTGGCAACAGGATTTCCTGTGGAACCAGGTGATAAAGAGCTTTTTTATTATTTCAAAAATCCAAATGGATCATCCGGATCCTCGTGTAAGAAATGCATCATCATATAAGCACATACCAGCGATACATTTTCTTCCTTCAGGATTCGCTGAATTTCTTTTCGATCCGCAAGTACCACTTCTATTTCTTCTGTATCCTCCAAGCCTTCCTTGGAAAGGATACCATCCGCTGTGCCATAGACGGCAGCACAGGATTCATCGGTCATGCCGATCGTGGTAAAATATGGACGGCTATACATTTCGTCTGTTTTTATAGGATGAAAGTTCAGTCCGGTCTCTTCCTTTAGTTCCCGGATTCCTGCCTGATGATAGTCCTCTCCTTCATCCAGAAGGCCAGCCGGAAATTCGTAAATATAATCATTGATACTGAAACGAAATTGCCGAATTAAAACTACGCGATCCTTTTTCTCGCCATAAAGTGCATAAATGATCACGCCATCCGGTTTGTTTACGTGGGTATTGAGTTTAAGTTCCTGGATATTCCGGGCACGGGATGCTACATGATAGAGAGCCTTGTGGCCGGTTTTTGTCGTGACATCCAAATCGTACATATTTAGAAATCGATTTTGTGTTACCTGGGTGATATTTTCAATTTTCCCCATGGATTTAGGCCTCCAGATCCTCCACAGTTATCACAGAACCATCTCTCCAGATGCGTTCCAGATCATAGAACAAACGATTTTCCTCATCAAACACATGGATGATAATATCACCATAGTCTAGTAAAATCCAGTTGGCGGTCTGATAACCTTCGACCTGCTTCGGAACGTATCCGGCCTTATGCAGGCTTTCCTGTACCTGATCTACCATAGCCTGTACCTGATTTTTATTGGAACCGCTGGCAATTAGAAAATAATCAGCCAGCACGGAGATCTGGGAAATGTCAAGAATGCGGATATCCTGCGCTTTTTTATCGGCCATGGCTTCATAAGCCAGTTTTGCCATTTCTTTAGATTGCTTTTGAATCATGCGATTACTCCTCTCGCTTTGCTTTATAATATTCATAGGTTCGAACGGTCATTTCATCAATCTCTCCGGAACCTTCGTCAAGATAAGAAAGAGTATCTGACAATATCTGAAACAAGGCCTCGTCGAGGTCAAGAAAAGCCAGCTTTCGAATTTTTGCCAGGTTTTCTGCTTTATTGCGTCTGGGTTCGATATAATCCGCCACATAGATGATTTTATCAAGCAGGGACATATCCGGTTTGCCTGTTGTATGATTTTCGATGGCCTGAAGGATCGCAGGATCTGTGATCCCGTATTCATGTTCTGCCAGATATGCTCCTAACTTTGCATGAAGTAAAAACGGATTCCGGCGTTCTACCTCTGTAACGGAGATCTGATACTTGTCGCAAAGCTTTAATTTTTTTGCATTGGGAATACACTTGGCACAGTCATGAAAAAGGCCGGCCAGTTCGGCGTCCTGGATATCGTATTCATAGCGCATAGCCAAGGCTGCTGCTGTATACATGACACCCAGTGTATGCTGAAAGCGCCCCTCATCCATCTCACGCTTCAGCTTTTTCTGATAAGCTTTCATATCATATTTTTTCATCAAATCTTATCTCCCTGTGCTAGACGATAGAGCTTATTTTCTTCAATATATTTTTCCACGGATTCCGGCACATAATACCGGAGAAAACTTCCTTTCTGAACTCGTTTCCGAATCATATTTGAAGAAATATCGATATTGGGTGTTTCCATGGGATAGATCTGCGCATGAAAGCGCTCTGATAATTCGTGAATCCGTTCTTTTAACGTTTCACGTTCCATATGATCACGGACAGCTACCAAAATTTTACAGGAAGCGCAAATGCGCTGCGGCTTCATCCAGGTATCAAAATGAATTAGGGAATCGCCTCCCAGAATAAAATAATAATCGGTATCCGGATGCTTCTGCTTTAAAAACTCCAGCGTCTCATAGGTATAATG
>CAVHYN010000058.1:0-13223 GCA_963640245.1 Bulleidia sp. | reverse complement strand
AATTCCAGCTGATTGACCATGGGAATGATGCCGGTGCGCTCCATCAGATTATTCAGGTGATGGGGCAGAAAATTGCTGACACCGATAGCGCGGACTTTTTTTGACTTATAGAGATCCTCCAAAGCTTTCCAGGTCTCCACGTCCAGGTCTTTCCATTCTACCGTCAAATCCGCTGGTCTTGGCCAATGAATCAAATACAGATCCAGATAGTCAGTTCCTAGTTTCTTACAGGATTCTTCAAATTCATGCAGGGTGGAGTCATAACCCAGCTGATCCCGCCAAACCTTAGAGGTCAGAAAGAACTCTTCCCTGGCAATACCGCTCTCCTGCACAGCTTTTCCAACCGCTTCTTCATTAAAATAGAAGGCTGCCGTATCCAGATGCCGATACCCCTGTCGGATAGCTTCCTTTATAATTGCTTCATCGTTGTTGTCTGCGGCCTTGTAGGTTCCAAATCCCACCGCCGGGATTTCTACTCCATTTGCCAATGTAAATGTTTGTCTCATATCCTGCTCCCTTCTATATTTAACATTACTGGCAACGATTCGGAATTCCATTCGCAGAAGGCAGTCTTGCATGGCTCTGAATTGTTGCATTTCCTATAGTATACTTTCTTTTTTCCTCTCTCTCAAGTCAGAACACCTGAAAAATCCGAAAAATCCCATCGGAAAGGGCTTGCAAAATCCCATTTTTTCTGTAGAATAGAAGTGATTGTCCACAGAAAGAAAACCGTGGCACAAATACTTTTGTAACATGCCATATTTAGCAAGTCATAAGGAGTAAAACATGATCAGTGCAAATAATGTAACACTTAGAATAGGAAAGAAAGCCTTATTCGAGGATGTTAATATCAAATTTACCGAGGGCAACTGCTACGGCCTCATCGGTGCAAACGGTGCAGGAAAATCTACCTTCCTGAAGATTCTCTCCGGTGAGCTGGATTCCACCAATGGTGAGATCGTCATCACACCGGGGCAGCGTCTGTCCTTCTTAAAGCAGGATCATTTCCAGTACGATGAGTATCCGGTTCTCGATACCGTTATTATGGGAAATGCGCGCCTCTATGAGATTATGAAGGAAAAGGAAGCTATCTATGCAAAGGAAGACTTCACCGATGAGGACGGTATCCGTGCCAGCGAGCTGGAGGCCGAGTTTGCAGATATGGACGGCTGGGAGGCCGAGTCTGACGCAGCTACCCTATTAAATGGCCTTGGCATCGACACCGACCTTCACTACACCCTGATGAAGGATCTCTTGGGCGCTCAGAAGGTCAAGGTTCTGCTGGCGCAGGCTCTCTTTGGCAACCCGGATATCCTGCTTCTTGACGAGCCGACCAACCACCTCGATCTCGACGCTATCGCATGGCTGGAAGAGTTCCTGATCAATTTCCCAAATACCGTCATCGTCGTTTCCCATGACCGTTATTTCCTGAACAAGGTCTGCACACACATCGCCGATATCGACTATGGCAAGATTCAGCTTTACGCCGGCAACTACGATTTCTGGTACGAGTCCAGCCAGCTGCTGATTCGTCAGATGAAGGAAGCCAATAAGAAAAAGGAAGAG
This sequence comes from Bulleidia sp., assembly GCA_963640245.1. Taxonomy (GTDB): domain Bacteria; phylum Bacillota; class Clostridia; order Lachnospirales; family Lachnospiraceae; genus Laedolimicola. Next base: position 11,657 of record CAVHYN010000058.1, on the reverse strand, counting down.
AAGATCAAGGAGCTGCAGGAATTCATCTCCCGTTTCTCCGCCAACGCTTCCAAGTCCAAGCAGGCGACCTCTCGTAAGAAGGCCCTGGAGAAAATCGAGCTGGACGAAATTCGTCCCTCCAGCCGTAAGTACCCCTATATCGATTTTCGTCCGAACCGCGAGATCGGAAATGAGGTTCTGACCGTAGAAGGCCTCTCCAAGACCATCGACGGCGTGAAGATTCTGGACAATATTTCCTTTATCCTGGGTCACGACGACAAAGTTGCTTTCGTAGGCGGCAATGAGTTTGCCAAGACTACCCTCTTTAAGATTCTGGCCGGTGAGATGGAGCCGGATGAGGGTACTTATAAATGGGGCATCACCACCAGCCAGTCCTATTTCCCCAAGGACAACACCAAGGAGTTCGACAACGACGACACCATCGTCGACTGGCTGACCCAGTATTCCGAGATCAAGGATGCTACTTACGTGCGTGGTTTCCTGGGCCGTATGCTCTTCGCAGGCGAGGACGGTGTAAAGAAGGTCAAGATCCTCTCCGGAGGCGAAAAGGTTCGCTGTATGCTGTCCAAGCTGATGATTTCCGGCGCCAACGTGCTGATTCTCGACGAGCCGACCGACCACCTGGACATGGAGTCCATCACCGCCCTGAACAACGGCCTCATCAAGTTCCCGGGCGTGCTGCTGTTCTCCTCCCGTGACCACCAGATCGTCCAGACCACCGCCAACCGTATCATCGAGCTGCTGCCGAACGGCGCTATGATCGATAAGATCACCACCTACGATGAGTATCTGGAGAGCGATGAGATGGCGAGAAAGCGGACCGTGTATACAAAGAGCGCGGATGATGAGAACGATAACTAAATACAGCTTATACCCAATTTGCATTTTTTGCCGAGGTCCAGCGATCCTGCTGGACCTCGTACTGTTCATTCAGCCAGGCGACAGCCTGATCAAAGCCCTCATTTGTAAATGGAAATTCGTGAGTCTCTTTCTGATCCTCTGCAGTCTTCTCGAAGCAAAATGGCTCCGGGTAAATGACTGCCTCCAATGTCTTCTTATCTTCCTCTTCCTTTTTTCGCATCCGGTAACGCATACCCTCGTAGCTTCCGGTATAGACACCCCGGTTGATATAGGGAAGGCCGGCCTGACCATGCAAATCAATCATAAAACATCTTCCTTTCTGTCCGATTTTACCCTCCTATCATAGCATAGTTTCCGAAAGACTGCCAATTCTCCACCGCAGTGCGATAAAATAAACCTGTCCAAATCTGTTATAAAATGTTATACTTGGTGATAGATTTATTTTGACAACAGGAGGTTTTTCATCATGACAGACCGTTTATATTACGAAGACAGCCATCTGACCACATTCCCGGCGGTAGTGACTGCCTGTGAGCAGGAAAAGGATTACTGGAAGGTGGCGCTTGATCAGACCGCGTTTTTCCCGGAGGGCGGCGGACAGGCCGGAGATAACGGATATCTGGGCGATGTGGAAGTGTTCGACACCCATGAAAAGGGCGGTGAAATCTGGCACTATACCAGACAGCCCCTGGAAATCGGTACGGAAGTAAAGGCTGTCCTTGACTGGGCAAAGCGCTTTTCCCGAATGCAGCAGCATACCGGTGAGCATATCGTCTCCGGTCTCATCCATGCCCGCTTCGGCTACGATAACGTAGGCTTTCATCTCGGAGAGGAAGAAGTCACCATGGACTTTAACGGACCGATTACCAAAGAGGAGCTTCAGGAAATCGAAACCGCTGCCAACCAGGTGATCTTCGACAATGTGCCGATTCAGATCTCCTATCCCAGCAAGGAAGAGCTGGCGATTCTGGATTACCGGAGCAAAATCGAGATCGAAGGACAGGTTCGTATCGTTACAATCCCAGACATCGACGTTTGCGCCTGCTGCGCGCCCCATGTGAACACTACAGGAGAAATCGGCCTGCTTAAGCTCACCAATGTGCAGTCCCACCGGGGCGGCGTCCGCATCAATCTTCTGGCCGGAGACCGGGCGCTTCGCGATTATCGTGAAAAAGAAGCCAGCGTCAAAGCCATTTCTGTGCTGCTCTCCGCAAAGGAAGCGGTCGTAGCCGAAGCAGTAGAACGGCTAAAGCAGGAAAACTTCCGCTTAACCGGACAATTGATGACAATAAACAAGACCCTGATTCAGGATAAAGCTGCAGCTGTAGCCGAAGGTACTGCCAATCCCGTCTTCTTCGAAGAAAGCCTGGATGCGGATACCAGCCGGGAGTTCGTAAACCTGCTGACCGGGCGCTCAAGCGGCATTGCCTGTCTCTTTATCGGAAATGATGAAAGCGGCTACCGCTATATCTTTGGCAGCAAAACCGACGATACCAGACCTCTCTGCAAGGCACTGAATGCACAATTCGCTGGAAAAGGCGGCGGAAAGCCGGAAATGGTGCAGGGATCACTCTGTGGCACCCGTGCAGAACTTATGAGCGCAGTAGAAGCCTTTCTTCACGCTTAAACAAATACTATACAAGGAGAATTTTTTTATGTCCCTATATCAAGATGTACAGAGAGCGGCAGCCCGAAAGCAGGGCGTCGACGTAAAGGAACCTGCTGAAGTAACCATGTCCAGTATTCTGGATGGTCCGGTTAAGCGGCCCGAAGAATCCAGACTTTTCAAAACCGTGGAGGAACGCTGCGCGGACGCCAAAAGTACAGCGCTGACCCTGCTTTTGGTAGGTGCTCTCGGACTGGCCGCGATGGTACTCGCCATCACCGGATCGCTCCAGCTTCCGCTGCCGAAAATCGCACCTTACAGTATGAGTGTGCTATTTCTTATCTTCATTGTCGTGGCTGTCGTCCTGATGCAGAAGTCGAAGAAAATTCTGGCAGAAGGTCCTGCAGAGCATGCGCGGATCCAGACGATCAAAAAATGGTTTGAGTCAGAGGGCATCTCCGCTCCGGAAATCACAGCTCTGCTGGTCACGGTACCGGTCAGCGAGCTGGAAGCTCTTTACCGGAAGAAATATGAAGCTATCAAAGGGGTGCTTCACAGACAGTTTGCTGATGAGGATGGAAAGCTTTTGGATAAGCTGGCGGCGGACTTCTCGGAGGATGCGAGGATTGACGCTATGCTGGAAGAGCAGGTGCGGATCGATGCGGCGGTTCGGGATAAGAGGACTTCCTAAAGCTAACGTATCGAAGGTATACATCGGAAAAAATAAAGTCATCTTAAGACGGACGCTGGAAAAAGGAGTTTCCACGTTCGGGCGCAGATAGGCCCTCCTTAGGAAATCTCCTTTTTCCTGCTGTTGATCGAAAAAATCTCGGAAGGTTTGTTCTACGGCTTATGTTCGACACCCAACTTTTTTGCTTACGAAAACGGACGTACGGGAAATGAAATTTCCCTAACTGTCTTCTGATCCTTTTCTTTTTCAAAACCAGATAGGAAAATTCCATTTTCCGTGCGTCCGCATTTAAAGACCTAAAGAGCTAGGCACTGTAATGTAAGCACTTAAACAGACTTCCGGATAGATTCTTTGTCATCAAACAGTCAGAAAAAGGAGATTTCCTAAGGAGGGCCTATCTGCGCCCGAACGTGGAAACTCCTTTTTATGACGTCCGTCTTAGCTCGTCCCACCTATGTTAATCTCGCGATCTCCTCCCGTATCTCCCTATCACTCTCCGAGAACAGTAGCCTCTTATTATACCGATCATACCGCTCACAGTCTGTGGTCTGCAGGAAGGCTACGGCAGCTTCGGACATGTTGAGCCCCGTCAAAAAGATAACCATCTCCTGGCTATCCCCAAAGGCTGCTTCCAGAAAATCAAAAGCATGCTCCAGCGCCGTACTCCCATTTTCCTGCTCGTCGGCATACTTGGTGCGCTGTTCACCGAAGAGGCGGCGCAGAATTTCGAAGGCAGCCTGACCGTCTGCGGGATGCTCAGCTTTTAAGACATTCTCGTAGGTCAGCAGTGTTTCTTCCAGACGCAGGAGGCGTTTCTCCTCGTCCTTAGTGAGTAGTTCTGCTTCTTTTTTCTTGCACCGCTGCTCTTCTACTGTATCCTGCAGATTTTTAAGAGCAGCAGGAATCGCCTCACCATTCGCATCAAAATTTTCTGCGTTCAGCACGGTTCCTGCTGCTTTCATCTGTGCGAACAAGGCTTCCGTGAAAAGTTCCTGCTCGCGCACCTTCCGCAAGCGCTCGATGCAGCCGGAAAGGAGCAGATTAACTACGCTCAGGCGCTCGTCAAAGGAGGCATGGGACAGCTTTTTCAGGGTTGCCTCACGGTTCGTGCCGCCTAGGATTTCTTCAATGCCGTAGTCACTCTCGTATTTATGGTAGAGCTCCAGGTAGTTTGCAAATTCTCCGGCGATTTTATCGTGCTGGAGGTACTGGCGTACTACGTCCTTATCAGCCTTTTTCCCTAGTTTTTCGTAGACCTCTAAAAGACGTGACAGATCTTCCCAGCCTCTGGGCGTAACAAAGCGGCGGCCGTCCACGGTGCTTTCCATCTGGTAGAAATGAGCCGGACGGGCATCCAGATAGGAAATGACAGCCGGATGGATACGGGTCTGAACGGCATATTTACGCCATATGCCATAGTCCGGCTCGACTTCGATCTTTTTTACTCGATCCAGGGTAACTACGTCGAATTCCCGCACGGATTTATTGTATTCAGGCGGATTGCCTGCGGCTACGATGATCCACCCTTCGGGGATCGGATGATTGCCAAAGGTTTTGCACTGGAGGAACTGGAGCATGGCCGGCGCCAGGGTTTCCGATACACAGTTGATCTCGTCGATGAAGAGGATGCCCTCTTTCAGGCCGGTTTTCTTCATTTTCTCATAGATGGATGCGACGATTTCACTCATGGTATATTCCGTGACTGCTTTCTTCTGACCGCCGAATTCCATCTCCGAGATAAAGGGCAGGCCGATGGCGCTCTGGCGCGTGTGGTGGGTGATGGTGTAGGCTACGAGACCCACGCCGCACTCTCTGGCTACCTGCTCCATGATCTGGGTTTTACCGATGCCGGGTGCGCCAAGCAGCAGAACGGGACGCTGGCGGATAGATGGGATGACGTAATCCCCATATTCGTCCTTCAAAAGATATGCCTCGATGGCATCCTTGATTTCCTGTTTCGCTCTCTTTATGTTCATTTTGATCTCCTTCTCTGAAATGCTCTGTTTTTCTCACAGTCAGACATTTTTCTATATAGATACCTCTTTATAGATAGTGTTTTCTATTTTATCTGATTTCATTTTTCCAGATCGCTCTCCTGCAAAATCAGCTTGATCGCCCAAGCCGGCACATCCACATCCCGGTAATGGTTCTGCACAAAGATAAATGCGGTCTCATAGGGCGGCATTTTCACCGGGAAGACGCCATAGCCGTCAGTAAAATACAAAAGTCCCCTAAGGCGCCAGAATTTCTTTTTCGCCAGCTGCTCCTCCACGTAGACAAAAGCCGGACGAAAATCCGTGCCGCCTCCACCGAGGATCGTGAAATGCTCCATATAGTCCTTCAAAGCTTCCTGACTCTCGATCAATACATCGGACTGCACCCGCTCGTCGCATTGAATGATATGAATCCGCATCCTTTTAAAAAAGTTATCCGTCTGGGAAAGCACATCATAGGTTTCTTCCAGGAACCGCTTCACCAGTCCTTCCTTACAGGACATGGAAGTGTCGATGACGATAACGAATTCTTCGATTTTCCGCACCTCGCTGGTTTCCAATGGTTCGATCAATGGCATATTTCCATATATTTCCATTCCGTAATGATAGAAAATATAATCAAAGCTGTCCGGATCGATCTGCATCTCCTCATGAAGTACCGTAAATTTTTGCAGAAATTCCTTATAATCATAACGGGAACGATTACTGACACGAAGCTGTTCTTTCAAATCGCCCTCTCCCTCCGAGGCCTCGTTGGAAAAGAGCATCACTTCTGTCTCCATCCGCTCCCGGATATCGTCCCATTTTTTTCGGTTTGGATTCGGATTCTTTGGATTCTTCTTTGAATGCTGCTCCCAGAGGCAATGATTGTCCAACCGGAATTCCATTTCAAAACGGCTGACTTCTGCCTCAGTCAGGTTCTCCATGATCCACTGATAGATGCCCTCAGCGGTCAGCACGGACAGCTTTTCCTTTATTCTTGCATATACGCTCTTTCGAAAGGCTCCAGAGGAAAGATGGACGCATTTCAGATAGAGACTGTCTATCAGACCTTCTGTAGCTACATCGCAGGCTAGATTCCAGAGCCGTTCCTCCCTTTCCTTCCGGTCAAAGGGATGACAAAACAGGCAATGTAGAATCACATGAAGATAGAGTCTCATACAGGCTGAGCGTCCCTGCTGTTCATAGAGAGTAAGCAAGTCATCCGGGAAGTAGTACAGAACCCCGCCGTCCGTCCCTGCCGGGGAGGCCGTGCCCGGGATCAGCGCAAGATTTCCCAGAGCCAGATCCAGATAGCGTAGCTTCAGGTAGAGTTCATTTCTCGACTGCTTCAGGATACGCTCTGCCAGCTCTTCCTTTTGAAGCTGCATTTTTTGTTCTTCCAGTATCGCACTTTTTACCATCCATGCCTCCTAGAGTTCAAATCGATCGAGAACCGATTGTTTTTTTGCGTGCCCGAAAGCCCCCAAATGTTCCTGCAGGTAGGCCACACCTTCCGGGAATCCCTCCGCTGCAGCAATAGCCATCTTCGAAAGCAGTCCGCTACCTGGGTTTCCATTTTCTGTAAGCCAGGTAAGCAGCTCCATATCCCGGCACTCTATCGTTTTTTCAAAGGCCTGTTTCAAATGTTCATTTAACCAACTCTCATAAGCTGCCCGGTGTTCCTCCGAAAGTCCTACCGGGTAGCGGAGACGATCCAAGGTCATTTCCAATACGGTATCAAAATCCTCTTCCGCCTTCGCCATATAGTAGCAGGCATCGTAAGCACGAAAATCCAGTTTTTTCATATAAAAGCTGTTGCGAAAATTCATACCACTGCCGTGCATCTGAATCATCAGAATACGAGCCGGTGTATTTTCCACGCTTTCCTCAAAAAATTCCGGGAAGACGAGCTTTGCCTGTATCTGTCCCTCTACGGCGACGGTCATTTTTTCCGGGACTTCGATCAAGATTTCCCTTAAACAGGAGGTTTCACTCTCATCCAGAGTCACCCTAAGCTGCTCAAGATGATGGCATCCCGTAAAAAGTCCTGCCCCTAAATCCTTCAGGCTGCCGTGAAACCAAAGCTCTTTCAGAGCATTGCAATTGTAGAAGGCATAAGAGCCGATTTTTTTTAGTCCCTCCGGTAGGCTGACTTTCTTAAGCCTCATTCCTTGAAGCTCAGGCTCAGTCTCTTTCGAAGGCTCTGCATCCTCCCGCCTCTGCGTCTCTGCATTCCATATTTTTACAGTCCCCTGTTTTATCTCTCGCTCCAGAGCTTCTTTTTCAAGATGTTCTGAAAAGGCATAGGCGCCCAGCTCTCTCACCGGACAACTGTCTATCTCAGCCGGAATATCCGCTTCCTCTCCAAAATCATAGCAGCGTCTTACCACCGCGCATCCTTTTTTTATCTCATAGGCAAATCTCATTTTCTGCCTTTGTCTCCTTTTGTCAGTCTATTCTTTTGCAATGCCCTGTATGCTCTTGCATCATATCACAAACTTTCAGTTATTTCCAGAAAGAATGCGTAAACAACAAGTTTTCCAGATTATTTTCGATCAGATATACACCAACATCTAGTAAGTTGTCATTGACACTACCACTATATCTTGATACAATGAACCTGTCATTTACAAAATATCCGAATCACAAGCCTTTCGGCCTGCCCATCCGGACTTACAATTTTTTAAATAAGAGGGAGTGTTCTATATGAAAATCATCAAACGAAGCGGTGCAGAGGTTGAATTCGATCCGCACAAAATCGTCGTTGCGGTATCGAAGGCAAACGATAGCGTCGTTCCCAGTGCCCGCATGACACCGGTTCAGATCAAGCGGATCGCTGAGGATGTGGAGAGCGCTGCTTTAAATATCAAACGTTCCTTAAGCGTGGAAGAGATCCAGGATATGGTAGAGGATCAGATCATGAATCAGCGCGCCTTTGACGTGGCCAGACAGTATATTACCTACCGTTATACCCGTGCCCTGGTGCGAAAATCCAACACCACGGATGAGCAGATCCTAAGCCTGATCGAATGCAATAATGAGGAAGTAAAGCAGGAAAATTCAAACAAAAATCCTACAGTCAACAGCGTACAGCGCGATTATATGGCCGGTGAGGTCAGCAAGGATATCACCCGCCGTATTCTGCTTCCGCCGGATATCGTGGAAGCCCATGAGGAAGGTATCATTCATTTCCACGATGCAGACTACTTCGCCCAGCACATGCACAACTGCGATCTGGTTAATCTGGAGGATATGCTGCAGAACGGCACTGTCATCAGTGGTACCCTCATCGAGAAACCCCACAGCTTCTCGACTGCCTGCAACATTGCGACCCAGATCATTGCCCAGGTAGCTTCCTGTCAGTACGGCGGTCAGAGTATTTCATTGGCTCATCTGGCTCCCTTCGTGGATATCAGCCGTAAAAAAATCCGCCGCCAGGTGGCTGACGAGCTGCATTCCATCCGGGAGGCTGTAACCCAGGAAGATATCGATTTCATCACCGAGAAGCGTCTGCGTGAGGAAGTAAAAAATGGTGTCCAGATGATCCAGTACCAGGTGGTTACCCTGATGACTACCAACGGTCAGGCTCCCTTTGTCACTGTTTTCATGTACCTGAATGAGGCAAAGAACGAGCAGGAAAAGAAGGATCTGGCTCTTATTATAGAAGAAACCCTGCGTCAGCGTTATCAGGGTGTAAAAAATGAAAAGGGCGTGTGGATCACCCCTGCCTTCCCGAAGCTCATCTATGTTCTGGAAGAGGACAACATCCATGACGACGACCCCTACTATTATCTGACCAAACTGGCAGCCAAATGTACGGCCAAGCGCATGGTTCCGGATTATATTTCCGAGAAAATCATGCTTCAGAACAAGATTGACAAAAATGGCGAGGGACATTGTTATACCTGTATGGGCTGCCGCAGCTTCCTGACTCCCTACGTGGATGAAAATGGAATGCCCAAGTATTATGGCCGCTTCAATCAGGGTGTCGTAACGGTAAATCTGGTCGATATCGGCCTTTCTGCCGAAGGTGACCTGGAAAAATTCTGGGAAATCTTTGATAAACGCATGGAGCTCTGTCATCGTGCCCTCCAATGCCGTCATGAGCGCTTAAGCGGTACCGTTTCCGACGCAGCGCCCATTCTCTGGCAGCATGGTGCCCTCCTCCGTCTGGAAAAGGGAGAATCCATCGATAAATATCTTCATGGCGGTTATTCTACCCTGTCTCTTGGATATGCCGGACTCTGGGAGTGTGTATACAGTCTCATCGGCAAGAAGCTGACCGAGGCAGAAGGTGAAGAGCTTGGACTTGCCATTATGAAAAAGCTCAATGACTATACAGCGAAGTGGAAGGCGGAGGAGAACATCGACTATTCTCTCTATGGCACTCCTTTGGAAAGCACTACCTATAAGTTTGCCAAGTGCCTGCAGAAACGGTTCGGAATCATCAAGGGTGTCACAGACCGCAATTACATCACAAACAGCTATCATGTGCATGTCACGGAGCCTATCGATGCCTTCGACAAGCTCGCTCTGGAAGCCAAATTCCAGGCTCTTTCTCCGGGCGGTGCGATCTCCTATGTAGAGGTTCCCAATATGCAGAGCAACCTCGAAGCAGTACTTACTGTCATGAAGTTTATCTACGATCACATCATGTATGCAGAGCTGAATACCAAGAGTGACTACTGTCAGGTCTGCGGTTACGATGGCGAGATCGAGATTCAGGAGGATGAGCACGGCAAACTCATCTGGAAATGCCCGAACTGCGGCAATACCGACCAAAATAAACTGAATGTCGCACGTCGTACCTGCGGCTACATCGGAACTCAATTCTGGAATCAGGGAAGAACACAGGAAATCAAGGAACGTGTGCTGCACCTGTAAAGAGGTAATTTTGCATGAATTATGCAGTGATTAAGAAAAATGATATTGCAAACGGCCCCGGCATCCGCGTCTCTCTCTTTGTCAGCGGATGCCGGCATCACTGCCGCAATTGCTTCAATCATGAGGCCTGGGATTTTTCTTACGGTCAGCCCTTTACGGAGGCTGTAATAGAAGAAATACTAAACGCTTTGGCGCCTGATTACGTAGCCGGTCTCTCCTTGCTCGGCGGGGAACCCTTTGAACCGAAAAATCAGGAAGGATTACTGACTTTGGCACGTAACTTTAAGGAACGCTTTCCAAAGAAAAATCTCTGGTGTTATACCGGCTTTTCCTTTGAAACGGACCTTTTGAATGGGCGTATCGGAAATCCCGACACCGTCCGCTCCCTTCTCTCCGATATCGATGTCCTTGTCGACGGAAAATTTATCGAAGAGGAGAAAGATGCCTCCCTTCTTTTTCGTGGCTCCGCGAATCAGAACATCATTGATGTACCCGCCTCCCTTCTGGCCGGACATATGATACTGCTTCCAGGCAGCTGGCGGCGAAAAATGGGAAGCGGAAATATCCATGAGGATTAAGCTGTCTGCTCGGAAATCTGTTCTGCGGTCAGATAGCTTCCTTCTTTTGTGCGAAAGAAAGGTTTTCCTTCCGGGCGTTCCTTTGTAAGGTGCCCCCGGATGATTTCCCAGCTTCTTTCTCCCTCTTTCCAGATGCATTCATAGCCGTAAAAGGCTCTCAAAATCCGATCCACTCTTTCGTCCGGCATTTCTGAATCTATGGTCCAGTCTTCTTCCGGGCATTCCCAATATTCTCCTTCTCCCTGTGGTCTCGCTGCTGCATAGATTCCTTCAAAATCTGACAGCAGGATATGAATCATCTTTTTCGTACATGCTATGATTTTTTCGGTCATACTTTCCAAATTTTCCCGCTCAGACAGCTCAAAGCTTTCCTGAAGCAGGATATCCCCTGCATCCAGCTCTTTTGCAAGCTTATGAAGGGTTACGCCACACGTCGGCTGCTGTTTCAGAATTGCCACCGGCATAGGCCAGGCTCCCCTTCCCACCGGCAGATAGGCGGGATGGAAATTCAGCATCGGAATTCCTTCCAGGATCGGAATTTTATAATAATATCCTGCACAAATGACAGCATCACAGCCCTTATCCATCAGTCTTTGGATATCTTCCTTCCGAATCCGCTCCAGATGACAGGGTACACCCAGTTCCTTTGCTTTCTGTATCACCTTAACATTAAATTCTGTCTGATTATCTGTCTTACAGGTAAAAATCTCCATAATCTCACAGCCCTCTTCCAGGAATGTTTCCATTGCTTCATAAAGAGCATCAAAACCGATATAGGCAATCCGATAAATTTTCTTTTTCACTTTTCTCTACTCCTTGCTACTCGTTTATAGAATTCTCTCCATCCATATACTATTATAACGTAACTATTCAGAACCCCATTCGCAAAATCGCCTCTATGAGGCTGTCTCCGTTTCACTACGGTCAGTCGCTAAGCAGATGTCCACTGGACATCTAGCGACCTTTTTGCTCATGTGGTTACCTCGCCATATAAAACTGCTTATCTGCCTGAATGCAAGCATTCGCAGAACGCAGTTTTGCATGGCTCTGAATAGTTACAT
>CAVHYN010000057.1:0-11472 GCA_963640245.1 Bulleidia sp. | reverse complement strand
TATCAAAGACTCCCGTCCCTGCACTTCCATCTCTACCCGGCCATCTGACAGGTTGCGCACCCAACCTGTCAGACCCAGACTTCGGGCATAGTGAGCCGCCGAGAACCGAAAACCCACTCCCTGTACTCGTCCGGAAAAATAGATATGCTTTCTTATCATGATACCTCCACCTTTGCATCCAGCTCGAACCAGAATTCAACACCATTTTCATAATTTTGTACACCACATTCCCGATGAAGGGAATCCATGATGGCTTTAACGATAGACAAACCGATACCACTTCCTCCATATTCACGGGTTCTGGCTTTATCCACCTTGTAAAACTTGATCCATACCTTATCTAAATCTTCCTCTGGTATGGGGTTCCCGGTGTTAAATACAGAGATGCGTACCAGATCATTTTTTCGCAGCAGTTTCACTTCAATCACCTTGTCAAAATCACAATGATTGATGGCATTGCTGATATAATTGGTCACCACCTCTTCAATCTTAAATTCATCCGCCCATACATAAACCGGCTCTTCTTCCTTGAAAATCAAATGAATGTCTTTCTGCTCCATGAGAATTTTCGAAGAATTCAAAACATTTCGAATCAAGGATACCAGATCGAAGCGTTCCATGGTAATCACATCATTTCCAAATTCCAGCTGGTTTAAAGAGAGCAGATTCTTTACCATCGTATTCATTTTCTGCGCTTCATCCATGATGACCTCGCAATAAAAATCCCTGCTTTCCGCGTCATCATTGATACATTCCTTCAGCCCTTCTGCATAACCCTGGATCAGGGCGATGGGTGTCTTCAGTTCATGAGACACATTAGAAAGGAAGTCCTTCCGCATCTCATCGATCTGATTTTTCTGCTCGATGTCTCTCTGCAGCTCGTTGTTCGCTGTCTTTAGCTCTGAAATTGTTTTTTCCAGATTTTCGGACATTTCATTCATATGCCGGCCAAGGGCGCCGATCTCATTGTCACTTTCATGGGTAAACTTCGCATTAAAATCAAGCTCCGCCATTCTTCTGGAAATATCTGTCAGCTCCAGGAGAGGCTCGGAAATCCGTCTTGACAGCCACCAGATCAAAATGGAGCCAAACACCATAGCAGTCAGGGCTACATAGAGGAAAAACTGATTGGAGATCGCTGCGCTGTCGCGGATACTCTCGATAGCCGTCTGCATGATGAAGGGATCACCGGAATCTAAGGTTCCAATGATTTCCAGATAATCCGCCTGGGTTACACGATCCTTGCTTTCCCGGATCTTGTAATTGTCCGCTTTCTCCACTACGACAGAATTCTGTGTATCTGCTTCAAAGATATAGCTGTAGAGCTTTCTTTGCAAAAGCTCATAATCCCGGTTTGTCGCGATCTTCGGTTCCCCGCTGGTGTCCATGACGAAAATCGAAATATTATCGGTATTGCAAATCACTTCCATGCTGGTCTTAAAATCATCGTCGCTGACCAGGCCATTGCTGACTCCCTGATTCAGGATCTCATAAGCGCTGACGATCGCCTTTTTCTTGTCAGACATGTAATAGTCTTTTAGAAACAAACCATTGATCAGTCCGACACATAAAAAGGTAATCCCCAGCACTCCGATAAAAATTCCGGCCATCTGCCTTTTGATTGAATGCCGGAAGGGACGTCTCTTCCCTTCCGTTTTCTTTTGGAAATGTCTTCTCATCAAGCCACCTCGAACTTATAGCCCATCCCCCAGATGGTCTTGATCATCTCGCCCTTTTCTCCCAGCTTGCTTCGAAGCTTCTTCACGTGGGTATCGATTGTTCTGGCATCTCCGAAATAATCATAATTCCAGACATGATTCAGGATCTTTTCTCTCGACAGGGCGATTCCCTGATTTTCCAGGAAATATGTCAGGAGCTCAAATTCCTTGAAGCTCAGCTCCAGCTGCTTGCCGTCAACCATGACAATGTGCGCAGCCTTATCGATCGAAATGCCGCCGGCCTCCAGCACCTCATTTGCCTCTCTGGCATTCGTGCGGCGAAGAATCGCCTCCACCCTTGCCACAAGGATTTTGGGGCTGAAGGGCTTGGAGATGTATTCATCCACTCCAAGCTCAAAGCCTTGCAATTCATCTCGCTCATCGGATTTGGCCGTCAGCATGATGATGGGCACCTTAGAATAAGCGCGGATTTCCCGGCAGGTCTGCCAGCCATCCATCTTCGGCATCATAACATCCAGAATAACCAAGGCGATTCCCTCATTCTCAAAAAAGATATCCAGAGCCTCTGCCCCATCTCCTGCTTCCAGAACCTCGAAATTCTGCTTTACCAGGAAATCTCGCACCAGCTTTCGCATTCTACTCTCATCATCAACCACCAAGATCTTTAATTTTTCCATCCTGCCCCTCCTGTTTCCGATTGACCTTCCTTACTTCTTACCCAATGCTACCGTCACTGTCTTTTCTGTATAACTTCCATCTTCCTGGGTGCTGTAGGTAATCTCTATCTGCTCACCACTCTTATAATAAGAAATCTGCTCCTTCAACTGGGAAAGTGTCGATACACTTGTCCCGTCAAATTTGGTAATGATATCACCCTTCTTCAGGCCTGCATTCTCCGCAGCACTGCCGGATTCTACAGAAGTAATATAGATGCCCTTCGGCATATCATAGGCTCCCGCGACCTCGGAAGTCACATCCTGTCCGCTGATGCCCAGAAAGCCCTGCTGCTCCTCGGATACCTTCTCTGTCCGAACCTCACGATTCATCAGATTTTCAATAATATCCACAACATCATCCACTGGAATCGCATATCCCATACCTTCTACCGATGTATCTGAATATTTTGCAGAGTTAATACCAACTAACTGTCCGGACATATTTAAAAGAGCTCCGCCACTATTGCCTGGGTTTATCGCTGCATCCGTCTGAATCAGAGTATTTGTCGTATTATCGATGGTTACCTCCCGATTCAGGGCGCTGACAATACCTGTCGTCACGGACTGGCCATATCCCAGGGCATTTCCGATGGCTACCACCTGTTCTCCTACTTCCAGATCCGAGGATTTTCCAATTTCAATGACCTTGATCGCGGAAAGAGTATCCTCCGAGAGGTCACTCAGCTTTACGGAAATGACAGCAATATCATGATCCGAATCGGTGCCCTTTATAGAAGCCTCTGCAACATTTTCATCCACAAAGGCTACACTTAATTCTTCCGCGCCACTGACTACGTGATTGTTTGTCGCAATCAAAAGCTCGGTATCCGTTTTTCCGATGATAATACCGGAGCCGCTGCTCTCGCTCTCGTAGCTCTGCGACTGACCAAACATGCTTTTCATTTCCTGGACGCTTTTATTGGTAATGGCTACCAAGGAAGGCATGGCCGCTGACGCAATGGATGAGACGCTGTTATCTGATGTTTCAGAAGTATCGGAATCTGCTGTACTATTTACCGCACTTGCGATATTTAATTTCGCTGTCTCTGACACCGATGTTTCTGTATTTGTCCTGTTATACAGGTAATTGCTGCCCTGGAATGCGGTACTTGCCAGTATACCAAAGGCCAAGGCCGCTGCTGTGAATTTTGTTGCTCTTTTTATATTTTTCATGGTAAATAACCTCCTCAAATCTATTTTTCATTTGATGAGGTCATTATAAAAAGCAACTGTGATATAATTGTGGTTCTTTTATGTCCCAGTTGTGGTATTCCTGTGTTTTTTCTGTGTCCTGTTTTCTATTATCCTTCCGAATCTACAGTGCCTGCCACATAGTCAAACAAAGTCCTGGCATCTTGATACCGTCCCGGATCCTGATCCTGCATAATCGCTGCAATGTAGGTTTTTCCGTCTATCTCTGCCGCAGCTATCAGGCATTTGACCGTATCCAGACTTCCGGTCTTCATTCCTATGGCTCCCTCGTAGTAGTATTCACTGGAGGACTGAATCAGCTCATTCGTATTTTTATAGGTTAAATCCAGGTTATCAAATACAGCCCGGTAGGATTTTGCACCGCAAAGCTTCTTGATCGTGTCATTTTTTAAGCCTTCTCTTGCAATCCGTATCATATCGCGGGGACAGCTATATTGTCCGTCCGTCTGGTCTCCGTCCGGCGAGAGAAAATTGGAATTTTCAAGATTCAGTTCTGTTCCCAGTTCCTTTTCTGCATTCAAAAAGGCTTCCAGCGCTTCATCTACGGACGCACTCTCATTTTCCAGAATTTTCCTCCCCGTATAAGTAGCCAGGGCATAGGCGGCATCATTTCCGGAGGGGATCAGCATGGCGCCCAGAAAGGTCTCCACGCTTCCCGATGTTCCTTCTTTCAGGCTTGCATTCGAAGCCCCCTCGCTGATTCGTCCAATCTCCTCTCCGGCTGTCATCTTTTCTGTCGGATCGCAGTATTTCAAAACGGTCAGAGCGGTCATAAGCTTGGTTGTGCTGGCCGGAGCCACTGCGTCGGTGGCGCCCTTCTCATAGAGAATCAGCTCATCCTCCACGCAATAAAGCGCCACGGCTTCTGCTTGCAGGGAAAGCTCCGGCATCGTATCTGCAGTCTTTAGCTTCTTCGCTTCCTCCTCTGCTTTTTTCTTTGCCGCAGCCTCTTCTTCTGCCCTCTGCTTCTCCAAAGCCGCCTGCTCTTCCGCTTCCTTCTGTATGCGTACTTCCCGGAGTCTCGTCATTTCAAGTCGTGTACCCTGCACCATGACAGGCAGAAGCATCAGTAAAAATAAGAGTGCCCATTCCACCCGAACCGGAGAGGGAACCCGCCGTCCCCTCGAGCGCTTCACGGTCGCCATTCTCTCGATGCCCTGTATGTTGATGCTAAGGAGACAAAACAGGAAATAACCCAAAGCTCCGCCAAGAAGTGCCCACAGAATCTCATCCAGACTGACCCGCATCGAAGGAAGGAAAAGCTGAAAGACTTCTATAAATAATGCCGTGCTTGCGCACAGAGACAGTACCTTTCCTGCACTTCTGCTTCTTCGAAAAAGAAAGGGAATCAAAAAGCCTAAAGGGATATATTTTACAAAAGCTCCAAGCAGGACTCCGATGCCGTCCTCTTTTATCATCCGGATACTTCCAACTATCGGGATCAGGTTTGCCCCCGGGAAGGTCGGTTTCAGAGAGAAGCCCAGTGCCGGACTGACCGATGCCGAGAAAAGCGTCAGAAGCCACCAGGCCAGTATCGCCATTCCCACCTCATGTGCCATCGGAATCTGCATCCGTTTGCCTCTGCAAAGCAAGCGAATCCAGATGCGGTAAAGCACATATAGGATACATCCGATGATAAGATAAGATTTGACACTTCCAAAATAGGCCGCCAAGAGCTTTCCTCCTTTCCCTTCTCCTTATGTTTTAAAATTTCATTTGCAATTTTTTGATCTTCCGACGAATTCTCTGCAAGGCATTGTCAATGGATTTCGGACTTTTGTCCATCCGCTTTGCGATCTGCAGATAGTCCTCTCCCTCCAGATAATAGTGGAAAATCTGATATTCCATGGGACTTAAAAAGTCCTCTATCTGAGTGAGCAGATTCTGTGCCGCTTCCTGATCGAGGAAGAGCTCCTCCGGACTTTTGCAAAGAGGCAGCTGCTCGGTATCTCCCAGACTTTCCGTCAATTCCACATAGGTATTCAACGGGCCGTGCTTTTGCCTGGATGCCGCCTGAATGGCTGTATAGATCTGCCGTCCAATACAAAGCCTTGCAAAGGATGCAAAGCTTGTTTTTTTCTCAGGTCTGAAATCCCGGATGGCCTTAAAAAGTCCAAGCATCCCTTCCTGGATTAAGTCCTCCCGGTCTCCGCCTACCAGATAAAAAGCTCTCGCCTCTCCAAGAACCATTCCCTTATATCGTTCAATCAGGACATCCATACAGTCCCTTTTGCCCATTTGAATCTCTTGCATCAGTTCTTCATCTGAGCATTTTTCCCATGTCGTCATGAATTATTTTTTCATCCTCTGCCGTACGATCTCATAGGCCAGAACTCCGGTTGCTACCGATGCATTCAAGGAATCGATATCTCCCTTCATCGGAACCGAGGCTGTAAAATCACAGGTTTCCCGCACCAGACGGCTCACACCCTCGCCCTCGTTTCCGATAACCAGGCCAATCGGGCCGGTCAGGTTCAAGTCATACATCGTCTCGCCGCCCATATCAGCACAGACGAACCAAAGTCCCTCTTCCTTCAGCTCTTTGATCGTATTGGTCAGGTTGGTAACTTTCGCCACAGGTGTGTAATTAATCGCTCCTGCAGATGCTCTTGCCACCACTGCTGTCAGGCCTGCTGCGCGGCGTTTCGGAATAATCACACCGTGTGCTCCCGCCAGATTGGCTGTACGGATGATCGCACCCAGATTATGGGGATCCTCGATATCATCCAGCAGAATCAGGAAGGGATCCTCTCCCTTCTTTCTTGCACTTTCCAGCATTTCCTCGACCGTTCCATAGTCATAGGCGGCCGCCTGGGCAATGACGCCCTGATGATGGCCTGTCTCGGACATCTGGTCAAGACGCTCCTTAGTCACGAAATTGATAATGGTATCGTGCTTTCTGGCCTCCCGCTTAATGGTATTGATGCTGCCATCCTGGCAACCATCCTGGACGAACAGCTTGTCTATCGTCTTGCCGGAACGAAAGGCCTCCAGTACTGCATTTCTTCCCTCTATCGTCAACTCTTCGTAGTTCATAGCTTCTCCTCTAATCCTTTTTTTACGAGCTCCAGAATCCGTTCTGTGCGGCCTGTCAGATACAGGTATCCCATCAACGCCTCAAATCCTGTAGCCCGGCGGTAATCCGACATGCTAGCATGCTTCGCCATCGTAGCGGAGTTGGCATTTCTCCCCCTCTTAAAAACCTGCATCTCCTCCTCGGTCAATTCCTCCTTGATGCGCTCCAGGGAGGCTGACTGAGCTCCGGCATTTACCAGTGTGCTTGCCTCCTTGTGAAGCCGGTTGGCCTGGGCATTGCCCCGCCCCACTAAAAGGGAACGGATCACAATCTCATAAACCGCATCACCGATATAGGCCAGCACCAGGGGGGAATAGGAACGGACATCTATATCCGGAAGCTTAAAGCTTTCTTTGATGCCACTCATCAGATCCATTATGCTCTTTTCCATTTTACACCCTCACGTGTATCTTCCAGAATGATGCCCTTTTCAAGGAGCTCTGCACGAATCTCATCGGCTCTGGCAAAGTTTTTCTCTTTTCTTGCCTGCTGCCGCTCCGCAATGAGCGTTTCAATATCTGCGTCCAGAAGCTCTGTTTTCTTATCTACGACTAATCCAAGAATATCGCAAAGCGTCTTCAGGCGCTCCAGACATTTTTTCAGATACGCCTTGCTGTTTTCCGCAGCTGCATGGGTATTCAGATATTTTACCAGCTCAAAGATTGCTGCGATGGCATCTGCTGTATTAAAGTCATCGTCCATCGCTTCCTCGAATTTCTTTACATATTCCTCGGTTGCATCGTAATGAGCGGTCTCGCTCTCGGTCATTCCTTCATCCTTCGCAGTTTCCATCAAATGCTTCAAGTTGTCTGCTGCCGTCACGATGCGATCCAGACTGCTTTTTGCGGACTGCATCAGATCAGCGCTGAAATTCAGCGGACTTCTATAATGCGCGCTCAGCATAAAGAAACGCAGAACCTGCGGGTCATATTTCTCGGTAATTTCTCTTACGGTAAAGAAATTTCCGAGAGATTTTGACATCTTGCGGTTGTCGATGTTCAGAAAAGCATTGTGCAGCCAGTAATGAGCAAATTCCTTGCCGTTGCAGGCCTCGCTCTGTGCGATTTCATTCTCGTGATGCGGAAAAATCAGATCCTCTCCGCCGGCATGGATGTCGATCTGCTCTCCTAAGTATTTCTTAGACATCACCGAGCATTCGATATGCCAGCCGGGACGTCCCTCTCCCCATGGAGATACCCATGCAGGCTCTCCTTCTTTTTTCGGCTTCCACAGAACGAAATCCAACGGATCCTCTTTTTCATTTTCACCGGAAACCAGAAGAGAACGGTTGCCGCTTCGAAGATCATCCAGATTTTTGTGGGACAGCTTGCCATAAGGGCCAAATTTTCTGGTACGGAAGTATACAGTTCCATTCACTGCATAGGCATAATCCTTATCGATCAGGGTCTGAATCATTTCAATCATGCCCGGGATCTCCTGAGTGGCAAGCGGATGGGTGGTTGCCGGCTTTACATTCATATCCGACATATCCTTCTTGCATTCTGCGATATAGCGTCCGGACACCTCGCTGGCATCGATTCCTTCTTCGATCGCTTTTTTGATGATCTTATCATCCACATCCGTAAAATTGGATACATAATTGACCTCGTATCCCTTGTATTCCAGATAACGGCGCGCGGTATCAAATACAATCATCGGGCGGGCATTTCCGATATGAATAAAGTTGTATACGGTAGGTCCGCATACGTACATTTTTACCTTTCCTTCCTCTAAGGGGACGAATTCCTCTTTGCTCTTAGTCAGTGTATTATACAGCTTCATGTTTTTTCTCCTTCTTTTCTAACTTTTCTTTTTTCTTTTCCGCCTTTTTGGCTATTTTTTGTCTTTCTTTTTCTTCCAAGCTCTCAAGCTGCCGGTTTAAATCGGCATTTTCTTTGCGAAGCGCCAAAAGCTCCTCCATGACCGGGTCTGGCAGGTTGACCTGATCCATATCACTTCGCGGAACCTTCACATTATCCTGCTTGACAATACGTCCCGGCACACCGACAACGGTACAGTTAGGTGGCACTTCCTTTAAAACCACAGAGCCTGCACCGATCTTGGAATTCTCCCCGATGGTAAAGGAACCCAAGATCTTCGCCCCGGCACTGACCATCACATTGTCTTCCAGCGTAGGGTGACGCTTGCCCTGCTCCTTACCGGTTCCGCCCAAGGTAACCCCCTGGTAAAGGGTGACATTGTCTCCGACAATGGCCGTTTCTCCGATGATCACGCCCGAACCATGATCGATAAAGAGTCCTTTCCCGATCGTCGCTCCCGGATGAATCTCGATGCCGGTCTTTCTTCTGGCTCTCTGGGAAATCCATCTGGCCCAGAAATAATGTCCGTTTTGATAGAGCTTATGAGCCACCCGGTAATTTAAAATTGCCCAGAAGCAAGGGTATAAAAAAACCTCCGCCGACGTCTTAATAGCCGGATCCCGTTCTTTGATAACCTGAATTTCTTCGTTGATATACTTGATAATTCCCATGCTGCTCCCCTTTTTTATTTCGGGATAAAAATGGAACAAAAAAGGATCCTTTCTTCTCTATAAGAGACGAAAGAATCCGCGGTTCCACTCTTTTTAAAAGGCTTTTCTGCCTTTTCCCTTTTTCCGCGTAACGTGCGGTCTTACGTATCCGGCTGCAGGCCTATCTTGTCAGTCTGTTCACCGAATCAGCTCCCGGATGCACTTCGTCTGTTCCTCTGCGAAAACTGCTTGCAGCCGATGGCAGCTTCTCTCTGACGCTTTGGATACAGTCTACTTTTCCGTTCTTTGCCTTTTACCCTATTATTTATAGAATATGCAAAAAAGACTAGTTTGTCAAGTCACACCCGTTCATTGATATAGATTCCATTCAGCACGTGAACCCGCTCCAGCTTTTGCAATACCTGTTCCGTGATTTTGGAAAGCTCTTCTGCGCCAAGCATTCCAAAAAGAAAGCTGCCCAGATCCGCGATTGAGATCGTTATTTCCGGCTCTGCCTCGCTTTTCATTAGGCTGCTTCCATCTTCCGTAAAGCTCCAGCGAAATATCCCGTCATTTTCCGGTAAAATCGGATCCATGATGCGAAGCACCAGTTCCTGCGGCTTTTCTGCACCGACTCTTTCTGCAAATTTCGCCACATCCACGAGGCGAACCATCATCGGCGTGCTCTCCCAGCCAGGCCACTCCACATTTCGTTTCTGATAGGCGGCATCTTTTTCCACAAAGAGTTCGTAATCTTCTTCCAGTTCATCCCTGCTTAGGGCTGCCAATCCCTCTTCATCCTCATTTCCCATCAGGCGAAAATCAAAGGGAGTATAAATCGCTTCGTCCTCCGGCTGCAGAAAGGTAAAGGAATGCCCTTCTGTATACATATCCTGCAAAGCCCTTCGAAGGAGCCCGCGCATCAATCCCCGGTGCCGGTACGTCACCTTGGTAGCCACCGCCACGATATAGTCCGCCCGGATAAGCCTTCCCCGAAACCATAACGTATAGGGATTCCGATGCAGCATCGAAACAATTTTTCCCTCATCCTCTGTCACAAGAATCTGATTATCCCTGGCTTTGATTTGATAATAAAGCTCGGAGAAGCCTCCCAGGTCTTCTACGAAAACTTCCTCATAAAGCTCTCTGGAGCGTTCCCGCTCTCCATCCTTCAGATAACGTATCTCCATGCTGCCACCTCATCTCCTGTTTTGTCATCTTATCTGACGCAGCCGCCACAGCCCGGGCAGCCACCCTTGGGCTGCATCACATCCTCATAAGCATAATTTGCCACCGGAATCAGGGCGCAGATAGCCTGGGAGGAAATCCCCTCACCGGTGCCGGTAAAGCCAAGTCCTTCTTCCGTCGTAGCCTTGATATTCACCTGACTCTCCTCGATCTGCAAGGCCTTTGCTACATTTGCCCGCATCTGCGGAATATGCGGTGCCATCTTCGGGCGCTGGGCAATGATGGTCGCATCGATATTGCCTATCACGTAATTTTGCTCTTCCAAAAGCTTTCCGACATGCTCCAAAAGCTTGATGCTGGATATTCCCTTGTATGCCGGATCTGTATCCGGGAAATGCTTTCCGATGTCACCGAGAGCTGCCGCACCCAGAAGGGCATCCATAATCGCATGAAGCAGTACGTCTGCATCCGAATGTCCCAGAAGCCCTTTCTCATAGGGAATCTCCACGCCGCCCAGGATCAGCTTTCGCTCCTCGACCAGCCTGTGTACATCATATCCCATTCCTACCCGCATGTTATACCTCTTTCTCCGGAAATGTGATTCCGGTTTTTCCTAATTCTTTTGTAACTATATTCCACTGTTCTATCAGCTTTTCCAGGGAACAGGCCGCATTAGCAGGACTGGTAGAGGGCAGACGCACCGCTGTCCGTCCTGTCTCCGGCAAAGTATACTTCTTATAAAGCTTCTCCGCCGTACCGCCGTTCACATAGATCTGACGGATATCTGCCGTATTCAAAATAGGCCTAAGATCGTGCGGCACCACATTTCGGATGCTGCTGTCGCTCGAGCCTTCGATCTCGCAGCTTGCAATCACGTCCCACAGAGCGATTCCGTTTTTCAACAGGAATGTTTTCTTCTCAGGAATCGTCCCCGGCATCTCCTGCCCCGTCACGGCTGCCAGAACGCGCCAGAATCGATTCTGCGGATGATGGTAAAAGAAATGCCCTTCCCGGGATTTGACTGAAGGGAAGCTTCCCAGGATCAAAATTTTTGAACGTTCATCATAGATCGGTGGAATCTCATGCTTTACCTGTTCCATATCTCCCGCCTTGTTTTTTCTGTTCTAAGAT
>CAVHYN010000056.1:0-10334 GCA_963640245.1 Bulleidia sp. | reverse complement strand
CACATATCCCGCACCGTAGCCGTTATCAATATTGACCACGGTAATGCCATTGGCACAGGAGTTCAGCATCGTCAAAAGAGCTGATACGCCTCCAAAAGAAGCGCCATATCCCACCGATGTAGGAACGGCAATCACCGGAGCATCTACAAGCCCGGCTACTACCCCGGCGAGTGCTCCTTCCATTCCGGCCACAGCGATGATGCAGCTGGCATCCTCGAATATCGAAAGATTGGACAGCAGCCGGTGAATTCCGGCCACTCCCACATCATAGAGACGTTCCACATGGCTTCCAAAGAATTCTGCCGTCTGAGCCGCTTCCTCTGCTACCGGCACATCTGCGGTTCCGCCCGTGCAGACTACGATTTTTCCCTGCCGCTTCTTTTCGCTTCGTTCCAGCTTCAGGATATGCGTATGCGAGTCATAACTCACATCCGGAAGGACAGCCTTTACTGCCTCATACTGCTCTGGATTCGCCCGGGTACCTAGAACGTCGATCCCCTCTCCTGCCAGTGTTTTGTAGATTTGTACCAGATGCTCAGTCAGTTTATTCTGACAGAATACTACCTCTTCAAATCCCTGTCTGGTCTTTCTGTGGTGGTCGAGCTTTGCAAAGCCAAGCTCCTCATAGGGAAGATTTTTAAGCTCCTTTTCAGCTTCTTTCACAGATACACTGCCTTCCTTTACCTTCTGCAGCAGCCTTGTCACGTCCATAGGCTTTTTCCTTCCTTATAACAATCGTTTTATCTTTGCAGTTCCTTTACAAGAGCCGTCTTCATTCGCTCAAGACCTTCCTCCACATAACGGGTCGGGCAGGCCAGATTCCAGCGTTCAAAGCCCTCTCCGCCCTCTCCGAAGAGATAGCCGTCATCAAAGAACAGTCTTGCTTCACGCATCAGCTCACCCAATCGTTTGTAAGGAATTCCAAGGCTGTTGAAATCCATCCACAACAGATAAGTTCCCTCAAGAGGCGTCACTACCACGGTCGGGAAATGCTTTGCCAGGAAATCCTCAACCTGCTTCCGGTTGGTATCGATAACTGCCAGACACTGGGTCAGCCAGTCCTCACACTCTTCATAGGCCACGCGATTTGCCTCGTAACCTAAGATATTGCACTTGGGATTTGTCATCTCCGTCAGCAGCACGCCGTAAAACTTATCATAGAGCTCTTTGTTCGGGATAATGATATTGGAATTCTGAAGCCCCGCCAGGTTAAAGGTCTTGCTGGGTGCGGTGCATACCACGCAGTGCTTGGCGATCTCTTCGCTGACCGTGGCCAGTACATGATGCTTGTGACCCGGCATGATGATATCAAAATGAATCTCATCGGAGCAGATGACCACATCATTTGCGATACAAATTTCTGCCATCTTTTTCAGCTCTTCAACCGTCCAGACACGGCCGGATGGATTATGCGGGCTGCAGAGAATAAAGAGCTTCGTATCCGGAAGCTTGGCCTTTGCCTCAAAATCTGTCCAGTCCACCTCGTATTTCCCATCGTGGTGAATCAGCTCGCTGCATACCTGCTTTCTTTTGTTCATATCGATAGCTGCATACATCGGATAATAGGATGGTGTCAATAGCATAACGCCCTCTCCCGGCTCTGTATATGCCTTGACCGCCGTAAAGAATGCCTTGATGACTCCCGGTGTGCGGACAATCCACTCCTTTTTGATCTCCCAGCCATGTCGCCGCTTCATCCAGCCGCAGACAGCCTGGTAGTACTCTTCGGTCGGATCTGCGTAACCGAGCACATAGGTATCGATATATTTCTTCAGTCCTTCTTTGATCTCCGGTGCATTTTCAAATTCCATATCCGCTACAGAAAACGGAATGATATCCTCCTTGCAGTCCGGATACATTTTTTCAATCTCATTCCATTTCGCAGAGCCTACCAGGTAACGCGGATGGATGGTCGTAAAATTATATTCCATACTTTTCTCCTCTGATCCGGAGCCCTGTTTTTGCAGGGCTCCTCATGAAGTGAGTGATACTATAATTACCACAGGTCTCCCTGTGTCGATAAAATCTCATAAATCTGGCAGGCCAGTTTGGATAATCTCTTGGCTGCCATCTTCGGTCCCGGGATACCGGCTGTAATATAGGCTGCCTGCTCAGCCTCCAGTGCTGCATCATCGATGGAAGCATAACCCATCACTGCTGCCGTCGCCGTAGGAATGACCACATTCAGAATCATGCAGCCTGACAGTACCAGTTCCGAGGTAAGCGGAGCCGCAATGGCCACAGCCCAGGCCAGATCCGGTGCCTCTCCAAGGCATACCTTCGGAATCACCTGATCCGTATAATGCTCCATTACCACATGCTTGTCGCCTTCCGTTACCTCCACGGTAATCAGCGGGTCAAAGGCCAGATATTTATTCGGAAGCTTACTGGTTCTTCTGGCTCCCTTTTCGATCTTCAGGTATTTTACGGTAACATCCCTGTCTGCAAGCTTCTTCCAGTAACGCGCACCATATTTCTCGGTATCTGCCACCCGCTCATCATCCATCTTCCTTACGATCTCAGCCAGAGTTTTTCCTTCGTTCAGCCCATCGTAGGTTTCCTTTGCCTTAAGGTATATCAGTCTGGTTACATAAGGAAGGGTTGCATTTACAAGAAGCTTGGTTATCGGACCGTTATGCAGCTCGCTTGCCTTCTTCGCTACCGCGTAGATACTGAAAGCCGCCGGGTAAGGATTTACCACATCTGTGCTTCTGTCATTGACGATAGCACGTCCGATCGCATCCGGATCCATACCGGCCTGCAGTGCCTTCAGCGCACATACCGTATAGCCGGTCATATGTCCCAGAGGCGGGTTGTGTGCTGCACAGGAGCCGCCGCAGATATGCTCCTCGAAGCAGGCAAAGATTTCTGCAAAGGCCATCATGCCGATGACTGATGGTCCTCCGATATCCTTCAGAATCAGAGCCACATCTCCGACGACATGGGCGGTGTCATATTCTTCCCCGGTGATTCTCATATGCAGCTTTTTCGGAAGTCCTGCCGTTTCTGCTGCGGAACGGCCTACCAGATAGACCGAGCTGGTACGCCCGTAGGTTCCATCGGCCTCCGGTACCTCGGCATCCGGATGAATGATCTCCAGAATCGCCGCAGCGCCCAGAATCGCAGCCTGGAATGCATTTCCTCCGATGCCGATGCCGTACATCGCATCCAGCATGGCCTGCGTACCGATTCTTGCTCCCTTTTCGGCAAGAGCCGGCCAGATATAATCCTCACCAAGCGCACTGTGTCCGTAGATCGCTCCTCCTACGAAGGGAGGGATGTTTCTTCCATCCACCGGGGAAAGCTCTCCTTTGCGAATTGCTTCATAGACGGCTGCTACCGCCGGGAAGGCGGAAACCTTACTGTTCATCTTCGTGGTCGGAATGGCACTGACACCGCTTCGATCGACCCCGGCCAGCATCCGGGCAGTAGCGCCAAGCTTCCGGTTTCCGGCCGGTACACCTACCTGCGCTGCTGAACCAGCCAGATACATCATGCCCGCTACAATAAGAGCCGCATTCGCTCCGTCTGCCCCCGTAGCCTTTGCCGCATCAATCGCTTTTTTCATGACATCCTCCATCGGTAGATGTCGCACATTAGCAAATTTCACCTCCAGGCTCTGCCCTCTTTGCAGCTCCTCTGTGATCACATCTGCCACTGCAAACAAGGCAATGTTTACCATACCGTGTCCGCCTGCCAGGGCTTCGATCCGATCGCTGGTCAGATTCACCTCATCATTCAGGGCTGCTGCCTGAACAGCTGAAATTACGGAATGAAAATCTTTCTTTTCCATCGTTACCTCCTGTAAATATTTTCCATTTATGTTTTAAATCACGGGACCCAAGCAGTAAATATCCATGGTGCTGGTATAATGGATGGCCTCATTCTTGGTCATCTGACCATTCAATACCTTAAGAAGTAAAGCGAAGGCTTCCTCTCCCACCTGTTCGATACTCTTCTGTCCATTTATGATAACACCTGCGTTCAGATCCATATCATACTGCATGCGCTCATAGGTATTCGGATTTCCACAGACCTTGATCACAGGCATACTCGGAAAGCCCTGGGGTGCTCCCCGACCCGTGGAAAACATCAGAAACTGGGCACCGGTTGCCGCCATTCCGGTCAGAATCTCCGGCTCGCGTCCCGGTGCATCCTTGATCCAGAGTCCCTTCTCTGTCGTCACCATCTGGGGATATTCCAAAACTCCCTGAATGGGGCGATGCCCGCTCTTTACGATGGCTCCGAGGCTCTTCTCCTCGATGCTTGAGAGACCGCCCGCAATA
This sequence comes from Bulleidia sp., assembly GCA_963640245.1. Taxonomy (GTDB): domain Bacteria; phylum Bacillota; class Clostridia; order Lachnospirales; family Lachnospiraceae; genus Laedolimicola. Next base: position 6,048 of record CAVHYN010000056.1, on the reverse strand, counting down.
TTCCCCGGTGTAGGCTGACCACCGCGCATATCCTCGCCGATAGCCTTCGCGCGCTCCTCCATCTGATTGACGATGTCATAGATCTTGCAGCCGACCGGACCATGCTCGCCTCCCACGGCTCTTCTTGCCAGGATGTGCTCGCCTCCTAAAAATTCTGTCGTCTCTCCGAAAACTACGGTTGCCCCGAGATCCACCAGCTTGTCTGCTACATAGCCGATGACACAGTTGGATGCCATACCGCTGGTTGTATCGGATGCGCCACATTTGATACCCATGACTACATGGGAGATATCCACGGTTTCACGCTGCAGACCGGAGATCTCCATAGCCAGCTTCTGTGCCAGATCCGTTCCCTTCTGGATAGCCCGGCTCATACCGCCAAGCTCCTGGATCCGGATGACCTCCACCGGTTTTCCTGTCGCTGCAATCTCCTTTACCAGACGTTCTGTATCGGTACCCTCGCAGCCAAGGGAAACCACCAGCGCTGCTCCGACGTTCGGACTGCAGCCTAAGCTAATCAGTGTATCCGTCACTCTCTTTAAATCAATGGGCAGCTGACAGCAGCCCTGATGATGAAAGAAGCCTACTGTTCCCTGCACCGCATGGCAGATAGCCTGAGCCACATCCGTCGCGCAGATGACGCTTGGGATGACGGCCACCAGGTTCCGACTTCCTACTTTTCCATTTTCACGGACATATCCCTGAAATGTAATGCTCATTTCTGTTCCCCCTTCAAATCTCCGCGGCCACGTAAGGCTACCATATTATGAATATGTACATACTCACCCATTTTGATATCCTTGCTTGCGGCGCCGATGCTCTCACCATATTTCATGATATGTTCCCCTTCCCTGATATCCCGGACAGTAATCTTATGTCCGTAGGGAACGTCGCCGATCACATGAACCGGTGTGATTTCTCCGCGCTTATCACGGATTTCTACTTCGGTGTCATCCGTGACACCATTTGCGAATATCGTCGCTACATTGTCCTTGTCATCGACCCGAAGTGCCAGTTTCCGTTCTTCCATTATGCCTCCCCTTTCTGCTCCGGCTTTACTGCCAGAACGGATACACCATCGGGAATCACAACTACCTTTGCGTCCCGTCCTTTCAGTTCATATGCCATCTCCAGAGCCTCATCGAGGCTCTCTGCATGGAGCATATTCGCTTTTTCGACCGTCTCGGTATCCAGATAGGTCGTTACCAGAATGACCTTGTGCTTCTTCAGAATCCGTGCATATATCTGCGCACACCATTGTTCACTGATCGTTTCCTTTGGCGGAATCTTAGAAAGGTAGCTGTCGATCTCATCCACATTTCCCATGACAATCAGTTTCTCAAAGAAGCTTCCGCCCATGCCGTCCACACAGGATGCCGACATGATAATCACGCCGTCCTCACCCGCACAGGCCTCCGCGGTAGATACCGCCTTCGGCGTCTGATAGAGATTCTGATCCAGCGGATAACCGCCATTCGAGGTTATTACAATGTCTCCTGTAATCGGCGGACACTGGGCGAGTCCCCGGACAAATTCTACGCCAGCCTCGTGAGCCTTTATCAGATCTCCGGCGAAGGCACCGATGATTTTCTTCTCGCTGTTTTGTGCTACATTCAGGATAAACTGAACATTTACCCTGCGTGCCGCGGTAATCATATCCAGATGAATCGGATTTCTTTCGAGCACACCCGTCGTCGCAAAACGACTGGAAATCGCTTTATAAGAATGGTTCTCATTTACCGTTGCCGCATTGCAGATGCCCGGAAGGATGCTCTTTCTTCCACCGGAGAAGCCTGCGAAGAAATGTGGTTCGATAAAGCCCTCTGTAACCAGCAAATCACAGTCTACCGCCAGCTTATTGACATGGAATTCCGCCCCGGAAGGCAAAATACCCATGCTCACAAACTCATCCGGCTCGAAAGCGTGGTTCACTGCGATTTTCTCACAGTTTACGATGCGGTCACCGAACATATTCCGCATCTCTTCCTCCGTAGTCGGACGGTGAAGTCCTGTAGCGACCAGAATCGTAATATCCGCCTCCGGATTTCCTTTTCGAATCTCGCCCAGAAGAATCGGCAGCGTAATCTTACTGGGAACCGCCCTCGTATGATCGCTGGTGACCAGGGTTACTCGCTTCTTTCCTACCGCCAGCTCCGCCAATGTCTTCGAACCTATCGGATGCTCGAGTGCTTCCCGCACCAGGGTCACCTCATCCTTACCGGGATCGAAGGCGTCCCCCTTCGCAGTCACAACTGCTTTCAAATGATCTTCGGAAATATGAAGATCCATATATCCCTTGTAATACGGGACTTTTATGCTTTTCAAATCAAAGCCCTCCTGCTTGTATTTACGTAACTTTGAAGCTACTGAACAGTTACGTCTCTACACTATTGCATTTTAACATGTATACATCATACACCACACATCTAGAACATACACTCATTGTCCGAGTTTGTCAATAAAATAATTTGACTTGCAGGGGATATCTTGTTAGAATTGTCTTATGTATACAATTCTGATACTACATTTTTATTCATTTTGTCACTTTCATTTTACATGCTACTCTTACATTTGTTTATACTATTAAATTTGTGAGCGGCTCTATTTTTAATTAAGGAGAGAAAATATGAAACCAAAAGTAGTCAACACCATTCGCGGGCAGGTCTATGAGCTTCTGAAGGAAGCCATCTGTAACGGAGAATTTGAAGGCGGACAGTGGCTGCAGGAGAAGGAACTGGCTGAGCAGTATTCGGTCAGTCGAAGCCCGGTTCGGGAAGCGCTTCGCCAGCTCTCTGCAGACGGACTGGTCGTCGAAGTACCCAACAAGGGTGTGTTTGTAAGGGAATTTACCTCAAAGGATATCGAAGAAATCTTTGATTTGCGGGTTTTGATGGAAAATTATGCCATTGATAAAATCGACGAGCGCCTGACAGACAGCATTTGCACCCAGCTAAAAGACTGTATGAGAATCGTAGAAGAAGAATATGAAAAAGACGAGCTTTCTTCCTATATCGCAGCGGATGCCAAGCTCCACGATCTGATCATCAAGCTCAGCGGCAATAATTTTCTGGCCATCGCCTATGAGCGCGTTCATATCATGATTCAGCAATTTCGCTCTTTTTCTCTTATGGATAACCCCAAGCGTTATCAGGAATCGATCGAAGAGCATCGAAATATCGTAAAGTATATTCTCGACAATCAGCCGGAAAAAGCGAAGGAAATCAACAGCTATCATCTCCGTCTGGCAATGGAACAAATCATTCTCCATCTTGCACAAAGATCAAAAAAATAAGAAAAGTCTATTGACGTAGGTAATTCTACGCTATACAATGTATACATCATACATCGCACATAAAACAGTAAATATTAACATGTTTCTAAAACAGGAGGGGTTTTATCTATGTTAATTGTACTATTTTTTGTTACGATTGCCTTACTGATTTTTCTGATAGCCAAATGCAAGCTTCACGCGTTTCTGGCTCTTCTTCTCGCCGGCTTATTCTACGGCATTGCTTCCGGTTCTTCTTTGTCCGATGTATCCACTGCTATTGCAGCCGGCTTTGGCGGCACGATGCAAAGCATCGGTATCGTCATCGCCTGTGGTGTCATCATCGGACAGTTTCTGGAGGTTACCGGCGGTGCGCAGCGTATTTCGGATGCCATTCTAAAAGTCATCGGTGAAAAGCATGCCGGTTTCGCTGCTGCCATTACCGGTGCCTTTGTTTCGATTCCGGTATTCTGTGATTCCGGTTTCGTTATCCTGAATCCGGTTATCAAGGGAATCTCCCGCCGCGCGAAGCTTTCCTATGCGGCTCTGGCTGTTTCGCTGATGGCCGGTCTTCTGACTACCCATGCATTTGTACCGCCCACACCGGGGCCGGTAGCTGCTGCCGCTCTGGTTGGTGCAGATCTTGGAAAGGTTCTGCTTTATGGTATAATCATTTCCATTCCCATCGTTCTGGTTGCTTCTCTCTGGGCGAATTCCCGCTTTGTAAAGGGCAAATACCCGGAACCGGCTCCGGAGGATGCAGCAGATCTGGAAAATGAAGCGGAATTTAAGGAAGTGGTAGCCCATGCTCCGTCTACCTTTGTCTCATTTCTTCCGATTCTTGTCCCGATTCTTCTGATCGTGGCCGCAAGCTTCTGGGGAGATGCAGAGGCCAGTGGTATAAAAGCAATCCTTAGCTTTCTGGGTACACCCTATGTGGCACTTCTCATCGGTACTGCTTTTTCATTCCTGCTTCCTACGAAAATCAACGCAACTGTTTCCAGCTCCTGGGTCAGCCACGGACTGCAAAGTGCCGCTGAAATTCTCCTGATTACAGCTGCTGCCGGTTCCTTTGGCAAGGTACTTCAGATTACACCTATCGGAACCCTGCTGACCGAAATGATTCTGAAATCGGGTCTTCCGGCAATTCTGATTCCGTATATCATGTCTACTTTACTGACCATCGCGATGGGTTCTACTACCGTGTCTATGACCACGGTCAGCACCATCATGGCTCCGATGCTTGGAACTCTCGGACTTGCTCCGGAAATCGTCGTCATGGGTGTAGCTGCAGGCGGCTTTACCTTCTGTCAGGCAAATTCTTCTTATTTCTGGTGCGTATCCAAGCTCTGCGGCTATGATATCAAAAAAGGATACTGGCTTATTACTCTTACTTCTGTTATAATGGGACTCACTGGCATCATTGCTACCTGTATTCTGAATATCTTTATCTAACTTTAGGAGGCTTTATGAAAACTTTGTACTTTGACTGCTTTTCCGGAGTCAGCGGCGATATGCTGCTCGGCGCGTTTCTCGATTGCGGTGTAGATGTAGAATATTTAAAGGAGGAGCTTCAAAAGCTTCATGTGGAAGGCTTTCATCTGGAAGCAGAAAAGACGGTAAAGCACGGAATATCCGGAACTTCATGCCATGTCATCCTGGAACAGCATGAACATACTCATCGACATTTATCGGATATCCGCGCCATTCTGGATGCCAGTACACTGGATCAGCCGGTGAAGGATACCGCTCTTGCCATCTTTGAAAAAATAGCTCGTGCGGAAGGCCGTGTTCACGGTATCTCCATGAACGAGGTGCATTTTCACGAGGTGGGCGCGCTGGACTCCATCGCTGACATCGTCGGATCTGCCATCTGTTTCCATGCCCTGGCAGTGGATCGGGTCTATACCTCCGCTGTCAATGTAGGGAAAGGCACCGTAAAATGCGCACATGGCCTGATTCCTGTGCCTGCACCGGCTACTCTGGCCATTGCAGAGGGCTCCGGTATTCCCATCTATTCCGCTCACGCAGACAGTGAGACCGCCACTCCTACCGGAATGGCAGTTCTTAGTACAATTGCTGAATACGTACCGGAAATACCTGTTATGCAGGTCGAAAAAATCGGTTACGGCTTCGGTGAGCGGGACTTTCCTATGCTAAATGGTCTTCGCCTTCTTGTTGGTGATACACTATAATCGTAACTGTTCTGTACTGAATAGTTACCAATCAACTATGTTCTGGAGCTGACGGTGATATGAATTTTTATTCGAAAAAAGGCTTATTATTCCTGGTACAAATCGATCATCTCAGTGGAGAAATCATCGGTGATGTGATAGATTCTTTCTATGAAGTCGGGGCGAAAAATGTACAGGTTCTAAGTACCATTACCAAAAAGAACCGTCCCGGCTATCTGATGCTCATCGACGGTACAGAAAGCACTGCTTCTGCTATCGAAGAAATTATCGTGGAAGAATGCGGTTCCTCCGGCTGGCATCGGATCGATACCTGCCACCGGCATACGGATCTGAAGTATCTTGCCAAAGCAGTACAGATTTCAGTAGGTGAAGCTTCCTTTTCTTTTACTCTGAGAGGGAAACAGATTGCCGATGATTCACAGATGATTCGGCCGGAATATGACAGCTGCGCCGCCTTACAGGCAGAGCTTAAGAAATATGGGAAATCCGTCAGCATCCGGAGACTGCAGGCTATGCTAGCTTCCGTCTTTACGGAAGAAGGCTGCACACAGATTTATTTTTAACCGGACTCGTCGAAAAGAAGAG
>CAVHYN010000055.1:0-17322 GCA_963640245.1 Bulleidia sp. | reverse complement strand
GTCTGCCACTCCGCATCCGTAGCAGGTCTTTATATGACCCTGGGCTCCGGTGCCATGACAAACCCCATCGAAGACATTACCCAGAATGCGGATGTCATCATGCTGGTAGGCTCGAACCCGGAGGAGGCACATCCGGTAGTCGGTATGCAGATCCGTCAGGCCATCAAGAGAGGCTGTAAGCTCATCGTCGTTGACCCGAGAGACATCGACCTGGCAAAGAAGGCAGATATTCATCTGAAATTGAAGCCGGGTACGAATGTAGCCTTCGCAAACGGCATTATGCACGTGATCATTGAAGAAGGCCTGCAGGATGACAAGTTTATCGCAGAGCGAACCGAAGGCTATGAGAAGATCCGGGAGATCGTAAAGAAGTATACACCGGAGAAGGTGGCAGAAATCTGTCATATCGATCCGGATGATTTGAGAAAAGCAGCTATCATGTATGCAAAGGCTGACCGGGCTCCCATCATCTACTGTCTGGGTGTTACCGAGCACTCCACCGGTACCGAAGGCGTTATGTCCATGTCCAATATGGCAATGCTGGTTGGAAAGCTTGGACGTCCGGGCTGCGGTGTAAATCCGCTCCGTGGACAGAACAACGTACAGGGTGCCTGCGACATGGGTGCTTCCCCCACAGACTTCCCGGGCTATCAGAAGATTACCACACCGGGTGTCGTGGAGAAGTTTGAGAAGGCCTGGGGCATTCCGCTGAGCCATGAAGTGGGAACCCATGCTACCGATGTATTTCCGAAGGCGATCACGGGAGAGATTCGAGGCCTCTATATCTACGGCGAGGATCCGGTGGTTACCGACCCGGATACCACACATATCATCAAGGCTCTGAAGAGTCTGGATTTCTTCGTATTGCAGGAGCTCTTTATGACAGAGACCGCCCAGTATGCGGATGTCATCCTGCCTGGCGTAAGCTATCTGGAGAAGGAAGGAACCTTCAGCAATACCGAGCGCCGTGTACAGAGAGTCCGTAAGGCGATCACCGTACCGGGCGAGATGCGCCTGGATACCGATATCATCATCGACCTGATGAATCGGATGGGATATCCGCAGCCGCACCTGACCTCTGCAGAGATCATGGATGAGATCGCTTCCCTGACCCCGAGCTTTGGCGGTATCAGCCATGCCCGTCTGGACAGCGAGGAGGTAGGAGGCAAGGGCCTTCAGTGGCCCTGCCCGACGAAGGATCATCCGGGCACACCGATCATGCATGTGGGCAAGTTCAGCAGAGGCCTTGGCTGGTTCTATCCGGCTGAGTATGTACCTTCCGCAGAGCTTCCGGACGAGGAATATCCGATCATCCTGATGACCGGACGTATCCTGTACCACTATACCACCCGTGCCATGACAGGCAAGACGCCGGAGCTTATGGAGATCGCAGGACATTCCTTTATCGAGATGAATATCGTAGATGCAGATAAGCTTGGAATCCAGGATGGCGACAAGGTGCGTGTATCCTCCAGACGAGGCAGCATCGAGTCTACAGCCCGTGTAGGAACCAAGACCTCCCCGGGTGAGAGCTGGATGCCCTTCCACTTCCCGGATGGCAATGCGAACTGGCTGACCAACGCAGCCCTAGACAAATATGCGAGAATCCCCGAGTATAAGGTTTGCGCGATCAAAATTGAAAAAGCGTAAATCAAAAATAAAATTAATGCTTGACAGAGCGTAACACATCGTGGTAGTATATTCCGGTGAACGAAAAGCAGAGTATCCACTCTCACCTTAGCGCAGACGGCGACTCGGGTTAAATGATATCGAAGATAACGGGATATAGATACCGTAGATGAGATAAAAAGTGGATAGTCTGACTATCCACTTTTTCTTTTCTTTAAAGGAGGGCACTACCATTAGCGATTTTATGATTAACGAACAGATCCGAGACAGAGAGATTCGACTGATTGGAGCTGACGGAGAGCAGCTTGGCATCATGTCTGCACGGGATGCGATGAAGATTGCGCGGGAAGCAGAACTGGATCTGGTAAAGATTGCACCGACTGCAAAGCCGCCCGTATGTAAGATCATCGATTACGGCAAGTACAAGTACGAGCAGGCGAGAAAAGAGAAGGAAGCCAAGAAAAAGCAGAGAACCATCGAGATCAAAGAGGTTCGTCTCTCGCCGAATATCGAGGAGAATGACCTGAATACGAAGGTCGGAGCGGCCAGAAAGTTCATCCAGAAGGGCGATAAGGTAAAGGTTACTTTACGTTTCCGTGGAAGAGAGATGGCACATGTCCAGAAGACAAAGCAGATTCTCGATGTATTTGCAGAGAAGATGGCTGACATTGCCGTTGTAGAGAAGGCTCCGAAGATGGAAGGCCGTCAGATGATGATGTTTCTGACCGAGAAGCGTCAGTAGGATTTGGAAATCAACCGCGAAGGCGGCTATGATTTGATAGAATTTGGAACAGGATACTTAGATAGGAGGAGTATATACAATGCCAAAAATTAAGACAAGCAGAGCAGCTGCAAAGCGTTTCAAAGTAACAGGTACCGGCAAACTCAAGAGAATGAAAGCTTATAAGAGCCATATCTTAACCAAGAAGTCTCAGAAGAGAAAGAGAAATCTTAGAAAAGCTACCATTACGGATGCAACCAACGTAAAGAGCATGAAGAAGATTCTGCCGTATCTGTAAGCCAAAGGCACAGGATATACGGAAATTGAGGAGTTTCAAGGAGGAAATAAGAAATGGCAAGAATTAAAGGCGGCTTAGGCGCTAAGAAAAGACATAACAGAGTATTAAAGCTCGCTAAGGGCTACAGAGGAGCAAGAAGCAAGCAGTATCGTGTAGCAAAGCAGTCCGTGATGAGAGCACTGACCAGCTCCTACGCAGGAAGAAAAGAGAGAAAGCGTCAGTTCCGTCAGCTTTGGATCGCACGTATCAATGCTGCAGCACGTCTGAACGGACTTTCCTACAGCAAGTTCATGTATGGACTGAAGCAGGCTGAGGTTGAGCTGAACCGTAAGGTACTGGCTGACATGGCAGTGAATGATCCGGCTGGATTTGCAACTCTGGCAGAAGTTGCTAAGAGCAAGCTGGCATAAGACCAAAGAAACAGAGCGCATGATGCAGCCAAGTGCTGCGCATAGCGCTCTTTGTTATGTAATAGGAAATCCGAAGGAATCCCCTATTACATAACAAAACATTATCGCACTGCGGCAAGGCACATTCTTTTTATGGAGGGAAAGAGCATGACAGAGATTACGATTATTTCCGGCTTTCTTGGCGCCGGAAAGACTACATTGATTAAGAAGCTTCTAGAAGAGGTATTCAAGGGCGAGAAGATCGTGCTGATTGAGAATGAGTTCGGTGAGATCGGCATCGATGGCGGCTTCCTGAAGGAGGCAGGGGTACAGGTAAATGAGATGAACTCCGGCTGCATCTGCTGCTCCCTGGTAGGAGATTTCGGAACAGCCCTGAAGGAAGTGATCGATACCTATGCACCGGATCGCATCCTGATCGAGCCGTCAGGCGTAGGCAAGCTTTCGGATGTTATGAAGGCTGTCCAGAATGTGGCAGGCCATATGGATGTCCATATCGACAGCTCCATCGTCGTTGTAGACGGTAAGAAGTGCAAGATGTATATGAAGAACTTCGGCGAGTTCTTTAATAATCAGGTAGAGCATGCAGGTACCATCGTCCTGAGCCGTACCCAGAGCATGACAGAGGAGAAGCTTCAGGAAGCAGTCAACATGCTGAAGGAGCATAACGACAAGGCAACTATGATCACGACTCCCTGGGATCAGCTGAACGGCAAGCAGATTCTGGATGCGATGAAGCATGCGGAGCTGGATATGGGCGACCTGCATCAGGATGACGACCATGAGCACGAGCATCATCACGACCATGATCACGACCATGACCACGAGCATGAGCACCATCATGAGCATGACCATCACCACGTCCATGATCACGATCACGGCGAAGGCTGCACCTGCGGCTGCCACGATCATGATCACGACCATCACCATCATCACGATCACGACGGCCATCATCATGCAGATGAGGTCTTCACGAGCTGGGGCGTAGAGACACCGAAGCACTTTGGCCGCGAAGAGCTTGAGAAGATCCTCGAGACACTGAGCAAGTCAGGTCTCTACGGCCTGATTTTACGTGCCAAGGGTATCATCCAGAGTACGGACGGAAGCTGGATGGAATTCGATTTCGTGCCGGAAGAGTATGAGATTCGTGAGGGCAGCCCGGACTATACCGGCCGTCTCTGCGTGATCGGTTCCCTGCTTGACGAGGATGGACTGAAGGAGCTCTTCGGAGTATAAGAGGAAGATGATATGGCAAATAAGATCCCGATTTATATGGTAAATGGATTTCTGGAAAGCGGAAAGACAACCTTTATACAGGAGACACTTTCCGATCCCTATTTCTCGGACGGCGGAAAGACCCTGCTTATCGCCTGCGAGGAAGGCGAGGAGGAGTATGACCTGCATGTGCTGGAATCCTACGATGTGACGCTGGAGACGATCGAGGGAAAGGCAGAATTTACGAAGGAATTCCTGGAGGAGTGCCAGAAGAAGCACAAGCCGAGCCAGGTCATGATCGAATGGAACGGCATGTGGGGCATGCAGCTGTTTCGCGAGATGGATTTCCCGAAGGGCTGGTTTCCGGCACAGGACATTACCCTGGTGGATGCGACTACCTTTGACCTGTATATGCAGAACATGAAGTCCCTCTTTATGGATATGGTGCAGGATTCTGAACTCGTTATCTTTGACCGCTGCACAGAGGATACAAAGGCTGCATCCTATAAGCGCAACATCCGTGCAGTCAATCCGAGAGCGCAGGTGGAATTTGAGAAGGAGGGCGGTGAGCCTCTGGAATATGAGGATGAGCTTCCTTTCGATCTGAAGGCGGATATCATCGATATCAGCGACATAGATTACGGCATCTGGTATGTAGATGCGATGGATCATCCGGAGCATTATGACGGAAAAACCATCCGCTTCAAAGGGCGGGTTATGAAGCCAAGACGGATGACGCCTGGCTATTTCGTGCCAGGGCGGAAGGCCATGACCTGCTGCGCAGACGATACGGTATTTCTTGGCTTCCTTTGCAGAAGCCAGAACGTGGATAAGCTAAAGAACGGTCAGTGGCTGACCGTGACAGCGAAGGTCTATGTGGAGAAGCGTGAGGAATATTCCGGCGAGGAAGGCCCGGTACTTTATACGAAGGCCTTGAAGTCCGCAGAAGCTCCTGCGGAGGAAATGGTTTATTTCTAGGCAAAATTTTTTTGTAAATTAGGACTTTACAGGAAATATTTTATTTGGTAAGATAAGTGCAACAGTAAACGAGGTGGTTTGCATACAGCAGGCTGCCTCGTTTTTTTATCTCACACCTGTTTGGATGAGGAGGAAGAAGCATGGACAACATTGATTTAAGCATTCTGAGGTGTCTGAAAGAGAACTCCAGACAGACGGCATCGACGATCAGCCAGACCATTAACCTTTCTGTATCGGCCGTAATCGAGCGAATTCGAAAAATGGAAGCAAAGGGAATCATTCATCAATATACAGTTTTGCTGGACGAAAAGCAGCTTGGGAATGATTTGACCGTATTTATTTCAGTAAGACTTGAGCATCCCAAATATGGAAAGGACTTTGCGGAGGCCGCAGTGAAGCATCCCCGGGTGGCCGAGTGCTACTATATCGCCGGAGATGTAGACTATCTTCTGAAAATTGTGACAGATTCCTCCAGCAGTCTGGAAATGATTCATCAGGATATTAAGGAGATGCCCGGCGTATCCTGGACAAAGACCCTGTATGTTTTGTCAACGATAAAAAAAGATATCGCAGTATTGCCCCAGGATGGGTGAAAAAGGATCCTGCTTCCGGCAGGATCCTTTTTACTTGACACTTTCGAAAAGTTGGCATATGCTCATAGAATGGATGTCTGTAAGGAGGAATTGCCGTGAGAGAGATTAAGACGGGAGAGTATTATCGCCATTTTAAAGGCGGACAGTATCAGGTCATCGCGATTGCCCGGGACGCAGATACGAAGGAAAAGGTTGTTGTTTACCAGGACATAGAGGAAGAGGAGAAGATCTGGGTACGACCCTATGAGGAGTTCGCAGGAGAGCTGGATCATGAAAAGTATCCGCAGGAGGATAAGACCTGGCGCTTTGAGAAGATCGAGGAGCCGAAGGAGATGAATCCGCTGCTGCTTCGCTTTTTGGAGGCAGACGGCTACCGTGAAAAGAGGGAACTGTTTCAGGCCTGGGAGGCCTATGCGGATGATCAGCTTCTGGATAGCATTGCCATGTCCCTTGACGTGACACTGGGACAAAAAAGCACGAAAGAAAAGTACAGGGAGATTCTGGGCTGCCTGAAGACGATGGAGCATTTTGAGACCGACCGGTTTCGCTAAGAGGAGAGGGAGAAATGGATATTGTAATCATTGGAGACGGAAAAGTGGGACATAAGCTGGCAGTGCAGCTGTCCGGTGAAAAATACAATGTAACCCTGATCGATAAAAATGAAAGAAAAATAAAGGACGCTGTCAATGAGATGGACGTTTCCGCTGTCGTAGGAGACGGAGCAAGTGCAGAGATTCAGCGTCAGGCAGATGTTCCGGGGGCTGATCTGGTAATTGCCTGCGCATCGACAGACGAGATGAATCTGTTCTGCTGCCTGCTTGCGAGAAAGCTTGGCGCGAAACAGACCATTGCCCGGGTTCGAAATCCGATTTATTACGGACAGATCGATCTGTTAAAGGAAGATTTGAAGCTGAGTATGGCAGTCAACCCGGAGCGTGCTCTGGCCGGAGAGATTTCCCGTGTGCTGATCTTCCCCTCAGCAGCGAAGATCGAGACCTTTGTAAAAGGCCGGGTGGAGCTTGTGGAGGTGACCTATCCGTCTCATAGCTCGATCGAGGGGCTTTCCCTAAGTGAATTATATAAGAAGCATCAGATCAAGATGCTGGTCTGCGCTGTTCAAAGGGGCGGCGAGGTCTATATCCCTGACGGAAATTTTGTGCCGCAGCCGGGAGATAAGATCAATATCGCAGCGTCCCACCAGGAGATTGAAAAATTTCTGAAACTGTCCGACGGGATAAGGGATAAGGGAAAAAATGTCATGATCTGCGGCGGCGGCCGGGTGGCTTATTATCTGGCCAGCCAGCTTCTGGAGCTTGGTATGCAGGTAAAGATTTTTGAGATGGATAAAGAGCGCTGCATGGAACTGTGCGATCTATTGCCGAAGGCAACCATCATTCATGGCAATGCGACCGATCATGAGCTTCTGGAGGAAGAGGGAATCGCAAAAGCGGATGCCTTTGTATCCCTGACCGGCATAGATGAGGAAAATATCATCATGTCCATGTATGCAAAGAACTGCCATGTACCGAAGGTCGTGACCAAGGTCAATGACGAGGGACTCCAGAGCATGGTGGAGCAGCTGGGAATGGAGAGTGTCGTCTCGGCAAAGAACGTAACGGCAAATGTCATTACGAGCTATGTGCGGGCGATGCGGAATTCCATGGGAAGCGCAAACGTGGAGACGGTCTATAAGCTGATTGGCGGTAAGATCGAGGCTCTGGAATTCAAAATCCGTGAAAAGACCCGTTATACCGGAATTCCTCTGAAGGATCTGAACCTGAAGACGAACCATCTGGTAGCCTGCATTGTGCGGAATCGCCGGATCATTATCCCGGGAGGAAATGATACGCTGGAGGTAGGTGACAGCGTCATCGTTGTTACTATGAAGCAGGGACTCGAAGACTTACAGGACATCATGCGCTAGCGGAGGAAGACGATGAATTACGGAATGATTCGATATGTGGTCGGAAAAATGCTCCTGATGGAAGGAATTCTGATGCTGTTTCCGGCTTTGATTGCCCTTCTGTACGGGGAGATAGAAGGAGTAGATTTCCTGCTTGCCACAGTGATTTTGCTGCTGATTTCTCTTCTGTTTTGCAAGAAGCCGGAAAATTCGGCAATCTATGCGAAGGAAGGCTTCTTGATTGTAGCCCTGGCCTGGGTGCTCTGGTCTGTATTCGGCGCGCTGCCCTTCTTATTTTCGGGCTGTATTCCGCGGTTTGAGGATGCACTTTTTGAGGTGGTTTCCGGCTTTACGACGACCGGATCCACGATCCTGAACAATATTGAAGGCCTGCCCAAGTGTATGAATTTCTGGCGCTGCCTGACACACTGGATCGGCGGTATGGGCGTACTGGTGTTCGTTATGACCGTCATCCCCTTAAGCAATAAGAACTCCATGTTCCTGATGCGGGCGGAGATGCCGGGTCCTACCTGCGATAAGCTGGTGCCGAAGGCACGCAGCACGGCGCGAATCCTGTATACGATGTATCTGGGACTTTCTCTGGCAGAGGTAATCTTCTTGCTGGCCGGAGGCATGAACCTCTATGAAGCGGTCATCCATACCTTCAGTACGGCCGGTACCGGTGGCTTTTCTGACCGAAATGCCAGCATAGCAGCCTTTGACAGCGCTTATATCGATGGCGTCATCACTGTCTTTATGCTGCTGTTCGGCATCAATTTCAATCTGTATTTCCTGCTGTTGATGAAGAACTTCAAGGGATTTTTCAAGAATGAGGAGTTAAGGACTTATCTTGGGATTGTGGCAGTTGCCATTGCACTGATTACTTTGAATATCGTAAATCTGTACGGCGGCTTTTTGCATGCCTTCCGCTACGCAGCCTTTCAGGTGGTATCCGTGATCACGACGACGGGCTTTGTGACGGCGAATTACGATCTCTGGCCGGAGTTTTCGAAGACTATCCTTTTGATGGTTATGGTAGTGGGAGCCTGCGCCGGCAGTACCGGCGGCGGTATGAAGGTATCCCGTATCATCATTCTTGCCAGAACCATCACGAAGGAGACCAGACAGATCCTGCATCCGAAGTCGGTCAATGTAGTAAAGCTGGATGGCAAGCGCCTGACAGATGAGGAGACCCACGGAGTCTACGTCTATACGATTTGCTATGCTGCGATCCTGTGCGTCTCTGTCCTGCTGATTTCAGTGGATAATTTTGATTTTACCACGAACTTTACAGCAGTATTGACGATGCTCAACAACGTAGGACCTGGCCTTGCAAAGGCGGGACCGGTAGAGAATTTCTCTGCTTTTTCCTGCTTTTCGAAGATTATCCTGAGTTTGGATATGCTGATCGGACGTCTGGAGATCCTGCCGATGATGATGCTTTTGGCGCCGGCGACCTGGAAAAAGAAATTCTAAGGACTACTAAGAAAGGGAAAGAAGGTAAATTTATGTCAGAAAATTCATGTGGAAGCAGCTGTGATAAGTCCAGCTGCGAGGGATGTCCCAGCAAGGGAAAGGAGCAGCAGGCGCAGAGTCTGCAGGCGGAGTGCAACGAATATAGCTGTGTGCGCCGGGTGATCGGTGTCGTCAGCGGCAAGGGCGGTGTCGGCAAGTCTATGGTAACCGCTTCTCTGGCCAATGAGCTGGCCGCAAAGGGCTATCAGGTAGGTATCCTGGATGCGGATATCACAGGACCGTCCATTCCGAGAATGTACGGGGTACACGGCGCTGCAGAGGGCAGCGAGATGGGTATCGAGCCGAGGATGACGGAGAATGGCATCAAGCTGATGTCGATGAATCTTCTTCTTCCGACCGAGGACACGCCTGTGATCTGGAGAGGACCCATCATCGCAAATATCGTAAAGCAGTTCTGGACCGATGTCATCTGGGGCGATCTGGACTATCTTTTGGTAGACATGCCGCCCGGAACCGGCGATGTACCGTTGACTGTTTTCCAGTCCCTGCCGGTCAATGAGATCGTGGTTGTGACCTCTCCCCAGGATCTGGTGCAGCTCATCGTGAAGAAGGCACTTAGTATGGCGGATCAGATGCAGATTCCGGTAAAGGGTGTGGTAGAGAATTATTCCTGGCTGGAATGTCCGGACTGCGGCAAGAAGCTCTATCCGTTCGGAAAGAGCCATCTGGATGAGATCGCAGGCGAGGAGAAGCTGAAGATCATCGGACGGATTCCGATGAAGACGGAGTTTGCAGAGGCTGCGGATGCGGGAGAATTTAGTAAGGTTCGGAATCCTTATTTAGACGTGGATTTTGAATAGTGAAGACGGACGGGTCTGGATCATACATGATCCAGACCCTGTCTTGCAAAAAAAGGATTACAGGGTGCCTAGGATTTGCTGCAATAGCTCTAAATAGCATTGAATTTCGGAATTGTGACGATATTCCCAGTATAAAATATGGGAAATGTCAGAAAGGAAGTAATAATGAAAATGGAAGGAATTTACAGCAAAATAAGAGAAAGTGCCGACGCACTGGCTCCGGAGCTTGTGAATATCCGCCGGAATCTGCACCGGTATCCGGAGCTTGGCTGGATGGAAATGCGAACCTCCTCCATCATTGCCTCCTATCTGAAGAGCTTTGGCTGTGATGAAGTGCTGGTGGGTCGCGATGTGTGTCTGGATGAGGCCAGAATGGGCTTGCCGTCTGAAGAGCTGCTGGATGCGCATTATGAGGAGGCTGCCGGTCAGGAGGGAACGGATCTGACCTATCTGCCGGAGACAAAGGGCGGCTTTACCGGAGTCGTTGGCATCCTGCACTGCGGGGAAGGACCGACGTTGGCCTTTCGATTTGACATCGACGCATTGCCGATCCTAGAGTGTACGGAAGATACCCATTTTCCAGCAAAAGAAGGCTTTGCCTCCCGAAATTCAGGTGTGATGCATGCCTGCGGACACGACGGACATACGACCGTGGGACTTGGTGCTGCAAAAATCCTCTGTGAAATGCGGGAGCAGCTGCACGGAACCGTAAAGTTTATTTTCCAGCCTGCAGAAGAAGGCGTAAGAGGAGCAAAATCCATCGTAGAACATGGACATCTCGATGATGTGGACTTTGTACTGGGTGCCCATATGGGAGGTGGCTCGGATCTAAAGGAAGCTGCCATTGGCATCGGCGGAGGAGAGAGCCTGGCAACGGTGAAGTATGACGTGGAATTCTACGGAAAAGGCTCCCATGCGGCCGCCTCCCCGGAGTCCGGGAAAAATGCCATGCTGGCCATGGCGACGGCTGTGCTGAACCTGCATGCGATTCCCCGAAGCGCGAAGGGCGATACCCGTGTCAATGTAGGAAAGGTCGTAGCCGGTACCGGCCGCAATATCATCTGTGAGCATGCACATATGGAGATGGAAGTCCGGGGCATGACCACAGAGGCGAATACCTATATGAAGGAATATGCAGAACGCGTGATTCGCTGCGCTGCTGAAATGCACGACTGCACCTATGAAATGAGACTTATGGGAGCAGCGATGAATGGCTTGAATGATGAGGCACTGTCGGATCGGCTTGCGAAGGTCTGCGAAGAGGAGCTCCATCTGCCGACCATGCGGCTTCAGAGAGGCGGCGGCTTCGGCAGTGAGGATTATTCCTATATGTCCGAGCGGGTGCAGTCCCACGGAGGACAGTCCTGCTACTTCCTGAATCTAAGCTGCTGCAGCGCAACCCTCCACAATGAAAGATTCAACTTTCAGGAGGAAGCTCTGGCAAACGGAGTAAAGGCTTTTTGCGGAATCGCAGTGGATTTGATGCAGAAGAAATGAATAGTTAGAGGAGTTACGAAAGCATCCTGCCAATAAAGCAGGATGCTTTTTCGATTCCACTCCAGAATAGTATTGAAGTCGGAAAATATTCCGTGTTAAAATACCCTCATGAGTAAAAAATCGTAACAGTATGATACGAACCATTGCAAGGCTGGTATAACCATAGTATACTGTATACAAAAAATCGTAACTGTTCAGTACCTTCACAGTTACAAAACTCAAAAAATGGATGCAGGAGAACAATCATGAGTGAAATTCGAGTAATCAAGGCCGCACTGCTCGGTGCGGGAACCGTGGGAAGCGGTGTTTATGATATTTTACAGTGGCAGAAGGAAGAAATGCCAAAAAAACTGGGAGCAGTCGTAGAACTGAAAAAAATTCTGGTTCGCAATGCAAAAAAGAAAAGAGAAGGAATGGATTCCGCTCTTTTTACGGAAAACTGGAAGGAGATCCTGGAGGATCCGGAGATCGAGATTGTGATCGAGGTGATGGGCGGCATCGAGCCGGCGAAAACCTATATCACAGAGGCTCTTCATGCAGGAAAGCATGTCGTGACTGCGAATAAGGATCTTTTGGCAGAGCATGGCAAGGAGGTTCTGGATGCGGCAGCGGAGCACGGCTGTGATTTGATGTTTGAGGCAGCTGTGGCAGGCGGTATTCCGATTATCCGTCCGCTGAAGCAGTGCCTGGCGGCAAACCATCTGACGGAGATCATGGGTATCGTCAATGGTACGACGAACTATATTCTGACGAAGATGACAAAGGAGCACATGGAATTTTCCGATGCATTGGCTCTGGCTACAGAACTCGGCTACGCAGAGGCAGATCCGACAGCAGATATCGAGGGCTACGATGCAGCCCGCAAGGTGGCAATTATGGCTTCGATCGCCTTCAATTCCCGGGTGACCTTTTCGGATGTCTATACCCAGGGTATTACAAAGATTACGGCAGCTGATATCGCCTATGCAACAGAGATGGGAATGGTGATCAAGCTCCTCGGTGTCGCACGCAATACCGATACCGGCATCGAGGCCGGAGTTTATCCGATGCTGATTCCGGCGGATCATCCGCTTGCGGGAGTCAATGATTCCTTCAATGCTGTCTTTGTACACGGAGATGCGGTCGATGACGCGATGTTCCAGGGGCGCGGAGCCGGAAAGCTTCCTACCGGCAGTGCCGTAGCGGGTGATATCTTTGAGGTGGCCAGAGACATCGTGGCAGGCAGCACCGGAAGAATCCAGTGTACCTGCTATAAGAGCCTTCGCATCAAGCCGGTGGATGAGGTGAAAAATCGTTACTTTATCCGCATGAAGGTGGAGGACAGACCGGGGGTTCTGGCAGCCATCGCTTCGGTATTTGGCAACAACCATGTAAGTATCTCTCAGGTGATTCAGAAGAATGTGGAAGAGGGCTTTGCAGAGCTGGTCATCATTACCGATCAGGTAGAGGAGCGTCATTTCAAGGATGCGATTCTGGTGATGAAGGAGATGTCCATCGTAAAGGAAATTCCATCCGTCCTTCGTGTCTACGCCCAGGGGGAATAGTTAAAGAGGTTTTAAAGGAGAAGGAGAAAAGAAGAAGGGGAGCAAAAACGGGGGATGAAAAAAACATTAACATTGCTGGATAAGGCGATCATATTTGCTACAAAGGCGCATTCCGGGGCAAAACGAAAGGGAACAAATGTTCCCTATATCGTGCACCCCATCGAGGCGGCAGCGATCGTTTCGTCCATGACGGAGGATGAGGAGGTCATCGCAGCTGCCGTGCTGCATGATGTCATCGAAGACACGGATGCGACGGAGGATGACTTGTATGCACGCTTTGGACGGCGTATTACAGATCTTGTTTTGAATGAGAGCGAGGACAAGCGAAAGACGCTTCCGGCAGCCCTTACCTGGAAGACAAGAAAGCAGGAGACGATTGATTTCCTGATGAACGAAGCAGATCGGGATGCAAAGATGCTGGCCTTGGCGGATAAGCTTGCAAATCTGCGCGCCATCCATCGGGATCAGTGCATCATCGGCGATAAGATCTGGGAGCGCTTCAATGAAAAAAACAAGGAAATGCATGCCTGGATGTACCGTTCCATCGAGAAAGCCCTGGAGGATTTGAAGGAGCATCCGACCTGGCAGGAGTACCATCGCCTGGTGGGGGAGGTTTTCGGAGAAGAAAAGGAGCTTGACAAATCTGCTGAAAAAGGATAACCTTCATGTAGCATTTTGAACCATGGTAACTGTTTGGATACTTACAGTTACGAACCATGCAAGAAGAGGAGGAACGTTATGAAACCGTATCGCGAATTAAGCAAGGACGAGCTTTTGAATCTGAAGGCAGAGCTGGAGGCGGAGTACAAGGACGCACAGAGCAAGGGCCTGAAGCTTGATATGTCCAGAGGAAAACCAAGCGCAGATCAGCTGGATCTTTCCATGGGAATGATGGATATTCTGAACAGTCAGAGCGACCTGAAGGATTCTGAAGGTGTGGATTGCAGAAATTACGGAGTCTTAGATGGCGTAAAGGAAGCGAAGGAGCTTCTGGGCGAGATGTCTGAGGTATCACCGGATAAGATTATCATCTATGGAAATTCCAGTCTGAATGTGATGTTTGATACGGTGTCCAGAGCCATGACCCACGGCATCATGGGACATACACCGTGGTGCAAGCTGGATAAGGTAAAGTTCCTTTGTCCGGTACCGGGTTATGACCGTCATTTCGGCATTACCGAGTACTTCGGTATCGAGATGATTAACATTCCGATGACACCGACCGGCCCGGATATGGATATGGTAGAAGAGCTGGTAAGCAAGGATCCGGCTGTCAAAGGTATCTGGTGTGTGCCGAAGTATTCCAATCCCCAGGGAATTACCTATTCCGATGAGACAGTTCGCCGCTTTGCAAGACTGAAGCCGGCAGCAGAAGATTTCCGTATCTTCTGGGACAATGCATACTGTGTACATCATCTCTATGACGACGATCAGGACTTCCTGATTGAGATTTTAGGAGAATGCGAGAGAGCAGGGAATCCGGATATGGTTTACAAGTTCTGCTCCACCTCGAAGATCACCTTCCCGGGTTCTGGTGTAGCCTGCATCGCTACCTCCGAGAACAATCTGAAGGATATCAAGAAGCAGCTGACGATGCAGACGATCGGTCATGATAAGGTAAATCAGCTGCGCCATGTACGTTTCTTTAAGAACATCGACGGCATCCATGAGCATATGAGAAAGCATGCCGAGATCCTGCGTCCGAAGTTCGAGGCAGTACTGGATACCCTGGATCGGGAGCTTGGCGGTCTGGAGATTGGAAGCTGGATTCGCCCGAAGGGCGGCTACTTCATTTCTTTTGACTCCATGGAAGGCTGTGCAAAGGCAATCGTAGCAAAATGCAAGGAAGCAGGCGTCGTGATGACCGGAGCCGGTGCAACCTATCCCTACCACAACGATCCGAAGGACAGCAACATTCGTATCGCTCCCTCCTTCCCGACTACGGAAGATCTGGCAGCAGCGGCAAATCTCTTCGTCCTTTGCGTTAAGCTGGTAAGCGTAGAGAAGCTTCTGGAAAACAAATAAAGACAGATATACAAAAAAGCTCCCGGCTTTGCAGCAGGGAGCTTTTTTCTGTCAGTCCTTAGTTGAAAAGCAGAAAATATACAATCACCAGGGCTCCAAGTATGATTCGGTAATAGCCGAAGGCCTTGAAATCGTTTTTCTTGATATAGCCCATCAAAAACTTAATCGCTACTACGGAAACTACAAAGGCTGTCAGCATTCCTACGATGAGAATCGCTGCCTCTGTACCGGTAAAATGAAAACCAAACTTTACAAGCTTCAAAAGGCTGGCTCCGAACATGACCGGAATCGCCAGAAAGAAGCTGAATTCCGCTGCAATATACCGGGAAGTACCAAGAAGCGTAGCACCTAAGATGGTAGCACCGGATCGGGAGGTTCCCGGAATCAGTGCCAGTACCTGAAAGATACCGATAAAAAGTGCCATAGGATAAGAAAGCTGCTTAAAAGAACGAACCCGGGGTTTCCGTCCCTTATTATAATTCTCAATGACGATGAAAAGCACGCCATAGAGGATCAGGGTAAAGGCTACGGTCTGATAATTATAGAACAGTTTATCGATCGTATCATCAAAGGGAAGGCCGATGACAGCTGCCGGAAGCACGGCTACCAGTACCTTGAACCACAAAGACCAGGTGTCCTTTTTGATCCAGCCTTTAGATGGAGAGGTAAATGGCCAGAGTTTTCCGAAATACAGCACCACAACAGCCAGAATCGCACCCAGCTGAATCACGACCAGAAACATTTCCATAAAAGCATCGCTGACATTCAGATGCACAAACTCATCCACCAGAATCATATGTCCGGTGCTGCTGATGGGAAGCCATTCCGTGATTCCCTCCACGATTCCCAAAAGCAGAACCTTCAGCCATTCCAATACATTCATATTCGTTACTCCTTCGATTTTAAAATCTTATTTTCGCTCGTTCATTATAGCATACTGACTTTGCGTGTCAATGAAACGGGTGGAATTTAAGAAAAGCTTGCGAAATTCGAAATAAACTGGATAGAAATGCATAAATTGAATGATGGACTGCATAAAATGACCTTTAAATGCATAAAGCATCCAGAATTATACAACTTGGGACTTGAAATTTAGGAAAATAACGTTATAATAAGAAAAAGGTTGTAACCGAAATAGCTAGTGAGGAGGAAAAATGATGAAAAAGTTAACAGCTATGTTGCTTGCAGGCGTGATGTGCATTTCTCTGGCAGCCTGCGGAGGAACAAAGGAAGAGGCAGCTGATACAACAGCTACTGAGACCACAGAGACTACAGAGACCGCAGACGATGCGACTGCAGAAGATGCAGCAGCTGCAGACGGAACCATTACCACTGTAGCAGACGGTGTCCTGACCATGGGAACCAATGCAGCATTCCCGCCGTATGAGTACAAAGAGGGAGACCAGATCGTAGGTATCGACGCAGAGATCGCAGAGGCACTGGCAGAGAAGCTGGGTCTGACCCTTGAGATTCAGGATATGGATTTCTCATCCCTGATTACTGCTATCCAGGCAGGCAAGATTGATATCGCTCTGGCAGGCATGACCGTAACCGAGGAGAGAAAGCAGAACGTAGACTTTACCGATTCTTATTCTACCGGTGTACAGGTTGTCATCGTAAAAGAAGATTCTGATATCACCACAGTAGATGACCTGGCAGATGACAAGCTCATCGGTGTTCAGGAAGGAACTACAGGACACAGCTATTGCTCCGGTGATTACGGCGATGATCATGTTATCGCTTACACAAATGGCGCAACTGCTATCCAGGCTCTGGTTCAGGATAAGGTAGACTGTGTCGTTATCGACCAGCAGCCGGCTATCGAGTTCGTAGCAGCAAACGAGGGACTGAAGATTCTGGATACCGAGTATGTCGTAGAGGATTACGCAGCAGCTGTATCCAAGGACAACCCGGCATTGACCGCAGCCCTGAATCAGGCACTGCAGGAGCTGAAGGATGACGGAACCATCCAGTCTATCCTGGACAAGTATATCAAGGCTGAGTAAAAAATACGGACGTCCCGGACGTCTGGGAGCACGACGGGGGTGTTCAGGAAACCGAACACCTCCGTTTTTCATGTAATAGGAAATTCCGAAGGAATCCCCTATTACATAAAAAAACATTATCGCACTGCGGCGGAGAGGTAGTATGTCGCTTAGGCGACCCGCCGCAGGCG
>CAVHYN010000054.1:0-10785 GCA_963640245.1 Bulleidia sp. | reverse complement strand
AGGACATATTTACTGGGATCTCTTCGGTCTGTACCATGAGTTAAAGCAGGGACTGAAGAAGGCGGCAGCGAAGAAGGTGCCGATCCAGTCTCTGGCCATCGATACCTGGGGCGTGGACTACGGCCTTTTTGACAAGGATGGCAACCTGATTGGCAATCCGGTAAACTACCGGGATTCCCGTACGGATGGAATGCTGGAAGAAATTGGGAAAATTATTCCGCTGGAAGAGCTGTACAACCGCACCGGTATTGAATTCATGTATTTTAATTCCATCTTCCAGCTCTATGCCGAGAAGAAGATGCGTCCGGTGATTCTGGACAATGCAAAGCGAATCCTGTTTATGCCGGAACTTTTTGGCTATTTCCTGACTGGTATCATGTATTCCGAGTATACCTTTGCCAGCACCTCTCAGCTTCTGGATGCCAGAAAGCGGGAGTGGGATTATGATTTAATTGAGAAGCTGGGACTGAATAAGGAAATGTTCGGCGATATCGTCATGCCGGGAACCGTCATCGGGGATCTTCTTCCGGAAGTGGAAGAGGAAACCGGCCTGAAGGGGGTTAAGGTTATCGCAGTAGGCAGTCATGATACGGCATCTGCGGTGGCAGGTGCGCCGCTTGAGTCAGACGATGCGGCCTTCTTAAGCTGCGGTACCTGGTCCTTACTTGGCATGGTTCTGGACGAGCCGATTTTAAATGAAGCTTCCTATAAATATAACTATACCAATGAGGGCAGCATCGACGGCAAGATCCAGTTCCTGAAGAACATCAACGGCCTTTGGATCATGCAGAACCTGCGCCGCAACTGGTGTGAGTTTGAGGGAGAGGTCAGTTTCCCGGATATTATTCGCGAGGCACGGACGGCAAAGCGCCAGGATTTCACGATCAACCCGAAGGATCCGCGCTTCACGGCACCCTTAAATATGATGAAGGAGATCGTCGGCTACTGCGAGGAGACCGGCCAGGGCACACCGGAGGGACTTGGCGAGATGGCTATGGCTATCTATAACGGCCTGACAGAGGAATATCGCAAATCGGTTCAGTATATGGAAGAGATTACCGGAAAGACCGTCTCCTGTATCAATATGGTAGGCGGCGGCATCCAGGACGCACTTCTCTGCGAGCTGACTGCAAAGAAGACGGGCAAGCGTGTGATGGCAGGCCCTGTAGAGGGTTCGGTTCTCGGAAACAGCATCGTACAGCTGGTGGCCATGAAGGAGATCAAAGATATCCAGGAGGGCCGCGATATCATCCGGGCATCCTTTGATGTCAAGATTTATGAGCCCTAGTGCATCGTTTGCAAAATAACAGAAAAAAGTGTTGACAGGACACCGACAAGCCACTATAATCTTATGTGTGCAAGGATACCTTTGCTAATGCGGAGGTAAAATACCCAGACAGTTGTCTCATGCACAATACACAACTGGAGGGAGGTTAGGTGTGAACTATGTCAAATGTTATCGTAAAAGAGAACGAGACTTTAGATAGCGCTTTGCGTCGTTTTAAAAGAAACTGTGCGAAGGCAGGCATTCAGCAGGAGATTCGTAAAAGAGAGCATTACGAGAAGCCGAGTGTAAGACGCAAGAAGAAGTCTGAAGCAGCAAGAAAGCGTAAATACAATTAATTGTACATAAAATTCCTCGACATTGATGTCGGGGAATTTTTTCTCTAAATGAGGAAATTACACAGATTGCTTTAAAGTGTATAGATTAGTAAAAGTGACTAAACTTTAGAAGTTTATATCTGCGTCAAGCTACCGAAAGTATTGCATCGTTGTAGAAAAACAGGGGTGAAACGAATACATTTTAGGTAGAAATTGCTATAGCTTTTTTAACAAAAAAAGTTTAGTATAAGTTCGATTTAATGACAAAACGAGACAGGAGGGATTTGCATGGAGCAGATGGAAGCAGTGCTTGGCAGGCTTTCTGAGATCGAGGGCGCGGCAGTAGCTCTGGAAGAAAAGGCAGCAGAGCAGAAGAAGCAGATTGCAGCCGAGTTTGAGGCGAAGACAAAGGCCTTTGATGAGGAAATGGATGCACAGACCCAGGAGAAGCTGAAGACCCTGAATGAGAAGCTGAAGCTGTCAGCGGAGAATGAGCTGCTGAAGATGAAGCAGACGACAGAGAAGGAGCTTCAGGCCATGGAAGATGAGTATAATCAGAATCATGAAAAACTGGCAGCTGAGGTTTTTGATAAGTTGATAGGAGAATAGGCATGAGCGAACTGAGAAAATACAGCGCTGTTGCCACAAAGATACGTGCCATGAGCGGTCGGCTTCTGACGACTGAGGATTATGCGAAGCTGGCTGCTATGGAGAGTGTTCCGCAGGCAGTGGCCTATTTGAAAAAGATACCTGCCTATGGAGTCCTCTTTCAGGGTTATGATGAGACAGAACTCCACAGAGGGCAGATCGAGAGATTACTGACTGGTACGCTATTCTATGATATTACAAAGATCTATCGGTTTTGCGATCGCACAGACAAGCAAATCCTTCGGCTTTATTTTGAAAAGTTTGATATTGCAATGATCAAAAGAGGATTCCGCCGGGCTTTCAACCAGCAGAATGATACGGTAGAAAAGGAAGAGCTTCGAGGAAAAATGCAAAGGTTTACGGATATACCGCTGGATAAGCTTGCAGAGGCTCATACCGTAGCGGAGATTCTGGATGCTTTGAAGGACACGAAGTATCATAAGGTTCTGGACTCTATCGACCATTCCAAGCAGGCGACACTTTTTGACTATGAGATGGCATTGGATTTGCATTATTTTTCCACTATCTGGAAGCAGAATGGCAAGCTTACAAAGGGAAAGACCAGAGCTTTGTTTACCAGAAGCCTGGGAAGTCAGATCGATTTGCTGAATATGATGTGGATCTACCGAGCGAAGAAATATTACCAGCTGTCCGAAGCAGCCACCTATGCGCTTTTGATTCCGGTGACCTATAAGCTGCATGATAGTGATATCCGTGCCATGGTGACGGCAGCGGACGAGAAAGCACTGGAAGCAGCAGTGTCCGGAACCTATTATGGAAAAAGATTTCTGAATCTGGACAGCCAGGAGCTGGAGAGTATATACCACAGCTTTTTGCATAAAATATACCGGGAAGAAAAGCAGCAGAATCCTTATTCCATGGCAGCGATTACCGGTTATCTGTATGAGAAAGAGCAGGAGCTGGATATGCTGACGACGGTGTTGGAGGGAGTTCGTTACGGGCTTCCGGCCAGCGAGACGTTGAAATATATCGCAGAGTCGAAAGACGGTACGAACCAATAGAGGAGGTAGTAGCTAGTGATTGTAAAGATGAAGTTCTTAAGCATCACGGGGCCGAAGAATGATATTGAGCGCATGGCCGGTCAATATCTTTCCAAGTATGAGATTCAGCTGGAACATGCCCTGACGGAGCTTAAGACCGTGCAGAATCTGAGACCCTACACCGACAAGAATCCTTATGAGGAGATCTTGCGGCAGGCATCAGAGTATCTCCCCGCGGATCTGCATACCGAACGGGACTATCCCGATATGACGGTAGAAAAAGCGGAAGAAATTTTAAGAGATGCTGAGAAGAAGCTCACGGATCTGAAAGAACAGAAAGCCGGGCTTGCAGCACAGCATGAAAAATGTAAGACTTCCATGGAAAGCATTGAACCGTTTCAGGGACTGGAATTTGATGTCCACAGCCTTCTGAAGTTCAAGTATGAGAAGTATCGGTTCGGACGGATTTCCAAGGAGTATTTTGACAAGTTTGACCGCTATGTCTATGAGTCGCTTGATACAATTTTTTATAAATGCAAGAGCGATGAAGAGTATGTTTACGGTGTTTACTTTGTACCGGCATCCCTGTCAGACAAGATTGATGCAGTCTATGCATCGATGCATTTCGAACATATCTTTATTCCGGATGAGTACGAGGGTACCGCAACCCAGGCTTATGAGGAATTAAAGAAGGAGCTTCAGGAGCTTGAGCAGAAGCAGGCAGCGATGGACGAGAAGATTTCCGCAGTCGTGGCAGATCAGCTCGACGAGCTTGCAGCAGCTACTCTTTATCTGAAGAAGAGAAGCGCAAGCTTTGATATCCGCAAGTACGCAGCCTTGACCAAGGAAAAAGACAATGTCTTCTATATCCTCTGTGGCTGGATGCCGCAGGAGCAGGCGGATGCCTTCCAGAAGGAGATCGAGGAGGATGAGCAGACCTTCGTCGTAGTGGAAGATGACCATGACAATATCTTCAGCACTCCGCCGACCAAGCTTCACAATCCAAAGGTCTTCCGGCCTTTTGAAATGTATGTCAAGATGTACGGACTTCCGGCTTACAATGAGATGGATCCCACGATGTTTGTGGCGATTACCTATGCCTTTATCTTCGGCGCGATGTTCGGCGACGTAGGACAGGGACTGGTTCTGCTTTTGGGCGGCTTCTTCCTGTATAAGAAAAAAGGTATGGATCTGGCGGCTATCATCGGCAGCGCCGGTATCTTTTCTACCTTCTTCGGCTTTATGTACGGCAGCTTCTTCGGTTTCGAGGATGTTCTTCCTGCCCGCTGGCTGAAGCCAAAGGAAGCGATGATGACGCTGCCTGTCGTAGGTCAGATGAATACCGTCTTTGTCGTAGCTATCGTATTTGGTATGTTCCTGATTCTGACAGCCATGATTCTTCACATTATCGTAGCTGTCCGCAATCATGATGTGGAAGGCACCTGGTTTGATACCAACGGTGTGGCAGGCTTTATTTTCTACGGCTTCATCGTTGCCAGTCTGATTCTCTATATGAGCGGACATGCACTTCCGGCCACCATCATCATGGTGCTGGTACTGGGACTGCCGTTTTTGGCTATGGCCTTCAAGGAGCCTCTGACAGCCTGGATGGAGAAGAAAAAGGCACACCTGGAAGGCGGCGCAGCGATGTATCTGGTACTGACCTTCTTTGAGATGTTTGAGGTGCTCTTGAGCTTCTTCTCAAATACCTTATCCTTTGTCCGTATCGGAGCCTTCGCGGTCAGCCATGCGGCGATGATGGAGGTCGTGCTGATGCTGGCAGGCTTTGAAAACGGAGCTACCGGCAACTGGCTGGTCATCGTACTGGGCAATGCCTTTGTCTGCGCGATGGAGGGTCTGATTGTAGGTATCCAGGTACTTCGTCTGGAGTACTACGAGCTGTTCAGCCGTTTCTACAAGGGTACAGGACATGCCTTCCTGCCCTATAAGATGAAGGTTAAATAAAGAAACCAAAAAGCTATAATTAAAGCAATAATTAAAATAATCATAAAAAAAGAAACAAAAGCAAATTTAAGGAGGAAATTGAAATGTCTATGTTAGTGAAAGTCGTATTAGTTGCAGCCCTTATTTTAAGCATCATGGTTCCCTTTGGAGCATATTTCCTGGGACAGCCTTCCCGCAGCCGCTATAAGAGAAGCCTTGGATGCAATTGCTTCTTCTTCTTTGGTACTCTGGCACTGGCAGCTGTTCTTGCTTATGGCGGAAACGTACAGGCAGCAGAGGCTACTGCAGAGACAGCAGCAGGCATGTCCACCGGTCTTGGATACATCGCAGCAGCACTGGCAACCAGCCTTTCCGGTATCGGTTCCGGTATCGCTGTAGCATCTTCTGCAAGTGCAGCTCTTGGTGCTATCAGCGAGGATCAGAGCATCTTCGGTAAGTCCATGATCTTCGTAGCTATGGCCGAAGGTATCGCTCTGTACGGTCTGATCATCTCCTTCATGATTCTTGGTAAGCTTTAATTCTCTGACCCGAAAGGCGGAATCGATATGAAGATGTATTTGATAAGCGACAATGTCGATACCTACACAGGCATGCGCCTGGCGGGTATCGAAGGCGCCGTCGTTCATAAAAAAGAGGAGCTGAAGGCGGAACTGAATCGCGTACTGGCAGATAAGGAGGTCGCTGTCGTCATTCTGACAGAGAAGTTTGGCCGCGAATTCCCGGAGGTTATCGACGAGGCGCGTCAGGGCCGCAGTCTGCCGCTTCTCATTGAAATTCCGGACCGCCATGGCACCACAAGAGGAGAGAACTTCATTACCTCCTATGTAAATGAGGCCATCGGAGTCAAGATTTAAGTGAACAATAAGGAAGGTGATCCCAGTGACGACAGAAGAAAAACTGCAGCATTTTACAACCTACGCCATGGAAGAGGCAAGGAATAAAAGCGACGCCATGATCCGCGAGTATACGGATGCGATGCGGAAAATTTTCGAGGAACATCAGGAAAAGAAGCGTCGTCAGGCTGAGCTTGAGATCAAGACCGAGACGGATCGTCTGGTACGTGAGAATAACAAGCAATTTTCTGAAGAACAAATTGAAATCAAGAGAACCATGAGCAAAAAGCAGGATGAATTAAAAGAAAAGCTTTTTGTTGAGGTAAAGGATCTGCTGGCTCGCTTTGCAGAGACCAGAGAATATCATCAGATGCTGATTCGTCAGCTTCGTGATGCAAAAGAATTTGCCGGAGGAGATGAGATCATTCTCTACATCGACCCTTCGGATGCACAGAAGAAATTCAGCATCGAGACAGAAGTAGGCGCTCCGGTGACAGTCAGTGAGTACTCCTTCTCGGGCGGCACCCGTGCCGTCCTGCCCGGCAGAAATATTCTCATTGACAATTCCTTTGAGAGCAAACTTGCTGAGGCGAAGGAGAGCTTCCAGTTAAAAGGAGGAGCAAAGCATGAATAGAACAGGCGTTATCTATGGAATCAACGGTCCTGTTGTATACATCAAAGGCAACACAGGCTTTAAGATGGCCGAGATGGTCTACGTAGGCAAGGAAAAGCTGGTAGGTGAGGTCATCGGTCTGGATAAAGACAGAACCACAATTCAGGTATTCGAGGAGACTACCGGTATCAAACCGGGTGAGATCGTAGAGGCTACCGGAGATGCTATCTCCGTGTACCTTGCTCCCGGTATCCTGCACAATATTTTCGACGGTATCGAGCGTCCCTTAAGCGAGATCGCAAAGATCGGCGGCGCTTATATCAGTCGTGGTACCGTAGTCGATTCTCTGGATAAGGAGAAGCTCTGGGATGCTCATATGGTAGTCAAGGCCGGTGAGCGTGTCAGCGGCGGTACGATCCTTTGCGAAGTACCGGAGACTAAGGCTATCACACATAAGGTTATGGTACCGCCGGATGTATCCGGAACTCTTTTGAAGGTTATGCCGGACGGTCAGTATACCATCTGCGATACCATCGCAGTGATTCAGCTGGATGATGGTACCGAGAAAGAGCTGACCATGATGCAGAAATGGCCGATTCGTGTGCCGAGACCGACTACCAAGCGTTACCCGGCTTCCAAGCCGCTGGTAACCGGACAGCGTATCCTGGATACTCTCTTCCCGATCGCCAAGGGCGGTACCGCAGCGATCCCGGGTGGTTTCGGAACCGGTAAGACCATGACCCAGCACCAGATCGCAAAATGGTCTGACGCTGACATCATCATCTATATCGGCTGCGGTGAGCGCGGCAATGAGATGACCCAGGTATTGGAGGACTTCTCTGAGCTGGTAGATCCGAAGACAGGCAATCCCCTGATGGAGCGTACTACCCTGATTGCAAATACATCCAACATGCCTGTGGCAGCCCGTGAGGCAAGTATTTACACAGGTGTTACCTTGGCTGAGTATTATCGCGACATGGGTTATGATGTAGCAATCATGGCAGACTCCACCTCCCGTTGGGCAGAGGCTCTGCGTGAGCTGTCCGGACGTCTGGAGGAGATGCCCGCCGAGGAAGGCTTCCCGGCATATCTGGCATCCCGGCTGTCTGCATTCTATGAGCGTGCCGGCATGATGCAGAACTTAAACGGAACCGAAGGCAGCGTATCCATCATCGGAGCAGTATCTCCCCAGGGTGGTGACTTCTCCGAGCCGGTAACCCAGAATACCAAGCGTTTCGTTCGCTGCTTCTGGGGACTGGATAAGTCCCTGGCTTATGCCCGTCATTTCCCGGCGATCCACTGGCTTTCCAGCTATAGTGAGTACATTTCCGATCTGGCACCGTGGTACAAAGACCATGTAGCAAAGGATTTCATGGACTGCAGAAACCGTCTGATGGTTATTCTGAATCAGGAGAGCAGTCTGATGGAGATCGTAAAGCTGATCGGAAGCGACGTACTTCCGGACGACCAGAAGCTGGTTCTGGAGATTTCCAGAGTTGTGCGTCTGGGCTTCCTGCAGCAGAATGCCTTCCATCCGGACGATACCTGCGTACCGATGGAAAAGCAGATGAAGATGATGGAGACCATTCTCTATCTCTATGACAAGTCCAAAGCGCTGATTACCCAGGGCATGCCCATGTCCGTATTAAAGCGCGAGAATATCTTCGAGAAGGTCATCGCCATCAAGTATGATGTGCCGAACGATCACCTGGAGATGTTCGACGATTATAAGAAAGCGATCGACGAGTTCTACGATCGTGTACTGGAAAAGAACGCATAAGGGGAGGAAGAGAAATGTCAATTGAATATTTAGGCTTAAGCGAAATCAACGGACCTCTGATTGCCCTGGAAGGCGTGCAGAATGCGTCCTACGAGGAGATCGTAGAGATTACCGTAGACGGCAATAAAAAAGAGCTTGGCCGTATCATCGAGTGCTATAAGGATAAGGCGGTCATCCAGGTATTCGGCGGAACCGACAATATGTCCCTTCGCAATACCCACACCAAGCTGACCGGCCATCCCATGGAGATTGCCCTTTCCCCGGAGATCCTGGGTCGTACCTTCAACGGTATCGGCCAGCCCATCGACGGACTGGGTGAGATTGTCTCCGATATTCATCGGAATGTCAACGGTCAGCCCTTGAATCCGGTAACCCGTGAGTATCCGAGAAACTATATCCGTACCGGATTTTCCGCTATCGACGGACTGACCACCCTGATTCGTGGACAGAAGCTGCCGATTTTCTCCGGAAATGGTCTGCCTCATGACCAGCTGGCAGCCCAGCTTGTAAAGCAGGCTTCCCTGGGCGATGACTCCGACGAGCAGTTCGGTATCGTCTTTGCAGCCATGGGTGTCAAGCATGACGTGGCAGATTTCTTCCGCCGCGCCTTCGATGAGAGCGGAGCTTCCGAGCACGTTACCATGTTCATGAACCTGGCAAATGACCCGGTAGTAGAGCGTCTGATTACACCGAAGGTAGCACTGACAGCAGCCGAGTATCTGGCTTTTGAGTGCAACATGCACATCCTGGTTATCCTGACGGATATGACCTCCTTCGCAGAGGCTATGCGTGAGGTTTCTTCCTCCAAGGGAGAGATCCCGTCCAGAAAGGGTTACCCGGGTTACTTATACAGTGAGCTGGCTACCATTTATGAGCGTGCCGGCATCGTAGAGGGTGTCAATGGTTCCGTAACACAGATTCCGATTCTGACCATGCCCAACGACGATATCACTCACCCGATTCCTGACCTGACCGGATATATCACCGAGGGTCAGATTGTACTGGATCGTGAGCTGCACGGACAGGCTGTCTATCCGCCCATCAGTGTACTGCCGTCTCTGTCCCGTCTGATGAAGGATGGTATCGGTGCAGGCTATACCAGAGAGGATCATCAGGATGTGGCAAACCAGCTGTTCTCTTCCTATGCGAAGGTGGGCGATGCAAGAGCTCTGGCTTCCGTCATCGGTGAAGATGAGCTGTCCCCGATCGATAAGAAGTATCTGCAGTTTGGTAAGGCGTTTGAGTCCCGCTTTGTAGGTCAGGGTCCGGAGGAGAACCGTACCATCGAGGAAACTCTGAATATCGGCTGGGAGCTTCTTGGCATGCTGCCGAGAGAAGAGCTCGACCGTGTGGATACCAAGATTCTGGATAAGTACTATAAGGCAGTGAATTAATGTTCACTACGTTCGCATGAATTCACTGCCTTAGATGCACAGAAATTATGCTTCGCATAATTTCGCGCCTGCGAAACTCGGGATTTTGGCATATGCCAAAACACCTCGCGGAATAGTGAAATGTGAGTAGTTACCATTTAATACTAAGTTTTAAAGAAGGAGGAAACTGTATGGATAACAATGCAGTTCCTACAAAAGGCAACCTCATACGTGCAAAGAACTCCCTGAAGCTGGCAAAGCAGGGCTATGAGCTGATGGATAAGAAGCGGAACATTCTGATCCGCGAACTGATGGGACTGGTGGATCAGGCCAAGGATATCCAGGCCGAGATTCGTACCACATTCACGACGGCTTACGCTGCGCTCCAGAGGGCAAACATGGAGATGGGTATCAATACCGTATCGGATGTAGCCAGAAATGTGCCTATTGAGGACAGTGTGGAGGTCAAGACCCGAAGCATCATGGGTACCGAGATCCCGCTGGTTCGTTACGATGCAGCCACCCGTGCTCCGGCCTATGCCTTTTACAGCACCAAGGAATCCCTGGATATCGCCAGAGTGTCCTTTGAGAAGGTAAAGGATCTGACCATCAAGCTGTCTGCGGTAGAGAATTCCGCCTACCAGCTGGCGGCCAATATCAAAAAGGCTCAGAAGCGTGCCAACGCTTTGAAAAATATTACCATCCCACGTTATGAGGCACTGACCAAAGATATCTCCAACGCCCTGGAGGAAAAGGAACGTGAGGAGTTCACGAGACTGAAGGTTATTAAAAGGATGCATTCTTAACTGGTTAGAGACTGAACAGTTAAGATATGCGATGAATAAGAAAAACAGCAGGCCACAGAAAAAGTGGTCTGCTGTTTTTTTGCAAAATATTGTTAAAAAAATATTTATCTCAGAAAAAGAATTGTATAAATAAAAATACAAAAATAGAAAATACTTCTTGCGTA
>CAVHYN010000053.1:24154-76107 GCA_963640245.1 Bulleidia sp. | reverse complement strand
CCGGCGGCCACCCGGGCGAAACTGTCCATCTTGTGAATGGACACAAACTTCGAGGTCTAAAACGACGCCTAACAAATTTACGCAATTTCAGCGGAGTTCCGCCTGCTGAATCCATGGGCGCCCCGCCTGGGGACGGATTCACTCTACATTTTCATGTGGGAAGTTTTAGAAAGTAACTACTGTACGTTTTCGTGGTCGACTTCATAGACCTCGACCATATGAACAACCTTCTTGCCGAACCACTGCGCGACGGCCTGATTTTTCCAACAGGTTTCATCAGTATCGAGGTTGTCGAAGAAGAGCAGGTGGGGCTCGACAGAGAAATTGGGAACCCATACTTCATCTACGCCCTCCAGTGAAAGCTGGGCGATACGATCCAGATTTTCCTGATGGTAGGACTGTGCATAGCCCTTTTGCAGCGCATTGATGGCAGAAAGAGAGCCAATTTTGTCCTTGTCGGTAAAGCAAAGTGCCACCAGAGCGGTAACGGCAATGCCAGTATACCAGGAATGCAAAAAGCGGCTGAGAAAGGCTGGATTCGAGAGAGAAATCCGAGTCTTTGAGGCAATCCATCCAAGCAGGTAGATAAGATCCAGCAGGAGAAAGAGATAAAGGGCGCACATGATAATATTTAAGGTTCTGGCATAGCCTGCGAATCCAAGAGAATAAGCAGAGGGTGTAAACATGCAGGCATAGGCGCAAAAGGACAAAAGGATCACGAGACCCGGCAGCGGATATTTCTTGCTGCTGCGGGAAACAAAATGCCAGATCACCGGTATCACAAAGAGGAGCAGGAGCAAAAGATAGATGTTAGTCCATTCCTTGAAATAGGTAACGGCATACTGAAAGGAATCATAGATGGCCGTAACCGGGGAGAGAGGAGAGGTCTCACCCTGCCGTACGAGGTTGCCCGGGGCAGTGATGTTAAAATAGACACCCAGGAGATTGAAGGCCAGGGGCAGAAGGCAGGGAAGAGCCTTCCGACAGCGGTAATAGACGCAGAACCCACCGAAATAACAAAGAAGGATGGGAGTCTGCAGGGTGGTGATAAAGTTCGAGCCTCCGCAGATCAGGCCAAGCAGGCAGGAGAGAAGAAGCAAAAGGATGCGGTGGAGACGAGATTCTGTCTTTAGATAGAGCAAAAGTGTACTCAGCAAAAAGAGCATGCAGGAGTACATGAAGATATAATGGACACTTCCTACATACCAGTAATAGGCTTCGACCGGATCCGGCATGGTCTGGATGCAGAGCACTAAAAAGGCTGCAGCGATGGTCATATGGTGAACCGGTTTTGCGCCGAGGTAATCACCGAGCAAAACCTTAAAAAAGAGAAAATGGCTGGCAATCAGCATGCCAAGCATCACCCAGGCAGTCAAAGGATAAAGCCGCTCACTGACGACAGCAGGCTGCAGGGACATGAAAAAGGCAGACGCAAAGGGACCCTGATAGGTATACCAGAAGCTGTGGGCAGTCTGAAAGGCTGCACCCAAAAGCTTTACCGGGGAATGCGTCTCCTCCCATACTTGATGCGTAAGATTGCCATAGCTATAGTCATCTGCGCTGGAATGGTTGTAGCGGGAGATATAAAGAAGTGGAAGTGTAGTCAGGAATAATACCAGGACGGTCAGAAAGCAAAGCCGCCGAAGTCTGGAGGATGAAATAGGATGTTTCTTAAAAAAATTCATGAAAAATCACCTGAAAATCAAAATATTTCGGAAAACCGATATGGGTATCATAGTGGATTCTCATATGTTTGTCAAACCGGGAATCGGACACTTGTCTGGAGCATTTTCTTTCTGATCCTTTATATCGCGTTGAATCTGTTTTTGATCCTTCACCACGAAAACTGGCGGGATGAGGCACAGGCCTGGCAGATAGCGAAATTAACGAACCTGTCCGGGCTCTTTGCACAGCTGAAATACGAGGGGCATCCCTGTCTCTGGTATTTTCTTCTGATGCCCTTTGCGAAGCTTGGGCTGCCCTTTGGAACGATCAATCTGATAAGCTTAGGCTTTATGGCCGTGGCCTTCTTTTTCGTTTTAGAGAGGGCACCTTTCGCTTATCCCTTACGGGTACTCATCGGTTTCAGCGGATTTTTCCTCTACTACTATCCGGTGATTGCGCGAAGCTATGCGCTGGTTCCGCTTCTTCTGGCCTTGCTCGCGATCAATTACCCTGAACGGATGGAGAAGCCGCAGCCCTATGGAATACTGCTGGCACTTCTGACCCAGACGCATATCTATATGCTGGGACTCTCCGCAGCGCTTTCCTTCTTCTGGTTTTTGGAAATGGCGTGGGATTTTTGGCGCGATGCAAAGGAAAAAAACTGGAAGAAGGTGCTCTGGAGGCAGCGCCTTCTTGGCTTGAGCCTGAACCTGTGGAGCGGTCTTTTCCTTCTCTGGGAGCTGTTTGGAAGCACCGATAAAAATAGCGGGATTCAGATCCATATCAGCTCCAGCCTCTCTTCGAACCTTCACCGCATCAGTGTCGCTGCCCAATGGGCAGCAGGCTTTGCCGTAGGCAGTGGAATTAGTGATGAAAAATGGAAAATACTGGTGATTATCATCCTGCTTTGCTTTCTGTTTCTTTTTTGCTGGTCATGCAAGGAAGGTTTGATTCTGGCAGCGGCTGTGGGAAGTCAGATCCTGATATTTACCTACGTTTATCTGCCCTCCGAGCAGAAGGCAATGCTTTTGGTGCATGAGCTGATTTTTGTTCTCTGGGTGATTCTGGAAAAGAAAAAAGAAAAAGGGGAAATGGCACAGTGGCGAAGAAAATGCCGCCTGGGAGCCCGAATCGGTGCGGAGGTGGTGCTCGCCTTGCTTTGCCTTTTGTCGCTGGACGGACATAAGGCAGCCATGAAAACGGATCTGCAGGAAGCCTATGCGGCCGGAAAGGATGCAGCTGCTTTTCTTGAGAACGAGGTGCCGGAGGATTCCCTCATCGTGACAGCAGGGGATGTGCCGGCCTATGCAGCAGCGGCCTATGCGCCGGATCGAACCATCTGGTATCCGCTCAGTGAGTCGTCGATCACTTTTTCGGTCTGGGACGAGAGCAGGGAGGAGACCATCAGCTACGAAGAAATGGTGAACCGCATCCGGGCGGCCTATCCGGAGGTTCGCTCCTTCTGGCTTCTCACCGGCGGGCAGAATAACGTCGAGGGCCTCGAAGAGGCCCTCGCAGATGACGTCCCTGTATTTCAGGAGGACGCGATGCTCTCCGAAGAGAGTATCCGGATTTATCATATCGAATTCTAACCAAAGGTTTGCATTTTAATTTGCAAGAGATACAACCGGGGTGCCTGCGGGTACCCCGAAGTTTTCTTCCAGGTATTGATTCAGCAGCTCATTCTCCGCATCAAAGGAGATCAGATAATCATAGCCCAGCTCCCGGGCAGTTCCCACTACTTCAGAGATATCCTCCCCGTCAGAAGAAATATGGACATCCACCGTCGGTGTATAGAGGGCATACTTGACCAGATGATAGGTATAGCCGGAATCATCACTGGGGATATAGACAAGGCAGGCAGTGTTTTCCGAAAGCTGATACTCCTGAATCATGGTCTCGAGGCGGCTGCGCTGGCTCTCTCCGGAATTTGGGAGGAGAATCCACAGCTTTGCACCCATGAGGTAAAATACAAAGAGAAAGACAAAGGTAAAACTAAAGGTCACAGAAACCGGAATCTCGTCCATCCATTTCCCAAAGGCATACAGGGCGATGGCCAGACAGAAGATGACGATCGAACCGTAATAGCGGGGATATCCGGCCATGACGAGAGCCTCACCTTCCGGCATGGAGAAGAGATACATGCACAGATTTCCCAGCTGATAAGCAGCATAAACCAGAACAAGAAACAGCGCCAAGCGGCCAAAGGCAGGGCGGGAAAGCTTCTGAAAGCGTGCGTAGAGAGCTGCCAGAAGAAGCACAGCCAGCAAAAAAAGCAGAACCCGTCCATGCAGGATCTGAAGCAGGAAGGCCTTCGTGATCTGCGGGATGGTGCCGTCCGCGAGCTTTCCCTGAATATTGCTTAAGTAGACGGACAGGGACATGCTGTGGGGCGAAGACTCCGCCGAGGCAAAGACATAGGCCACATGCCGGTTCCAGACAAGCAGAGAAAAGAGCGGAAAGAGGAGCACAGTAAGCCAGGAACGCCGCTGCCTGGCAGTAGAAGCTTTCCGGTGACGAGCCCAGTGAACCAGTAGCCGGATAGAGATCACTGCCCAGAAGAAGATTCCGGAATTTTTAATCATTATCACAGCTGCAGCCGGAAAGACAGTCAGCCAGGTCGTAGCCTCTTCGGATTCTAGCTCATGGTTAAGGAGCAGAAATCCGAAGGCCGCGCAAAGAGGCAGCAGGGTATCTACATAGAGGCTGTCCGGTGAGGCGATGTAGCTTAAGAAGAATACAGAAGCTCCGAGAAGCAGCAAAAAGCCCGGCAGCTTTCTCTTTTTGATTCCGGAAAAAACAGGCAGAATCAGGCTGAGCGTCAGCATCGTCTGCGCAAACATCTGGCAGCCCTCGGAGGTAGAAATCAGGCGGCTTACATAGTAGATAAAGACGGAGCTTCCAAGAGGATAGCCCTGGAATAAAATGATGGGATCCTGCCAGGTAGGAAACCGATCCGTCCGAAGCATCTGCTTGACCACGAGAGCCCAATGGGAAAAATTGTCATAGCCGGTAAAGAGACTTCCCTTTAAAAGCAGCAGAAAATAGACACAGGCCAGCAAAAAGAAGAGAAGAGCCGGTGTCAGAAAATCCCGGTACTGCTCCCGAAAACGAAGGGAGAGAAGAGCAAGGATAAGTCCCCCAAGAAAGAGAAGGGGCACGGTTAGATTCAGAAGATTCAGAAGGCCTGCAAAAAAGAGCAGAACGATCTGTCCGGTAAAGACAAGAGCCGGAAGAAAGTCCACGGAAAGTCTAGTCTTTCGGTGGACAAAGGTCAGGTAGCCGAAGGTGGAAAGGGCAAAGAGAAGCACCCTTGCCGCCAGAAGCAGAGTATTCATAGGAAATCCCTCCAAGGTTTACTGAACGGTAAAAATGTAGCGGCGCTGGATCCGATAATTGAAGAAATAGAGGACGGTATCCACCACGAGCTTGATGACGGTTTTCGGTATAGGCAGGAAGGAGAACAGACTCACGAGGCCTGCCGAGCAGAACATAACGACCACGCAGAGCGCATAGTATTTTGGAAGGGTGCTGGCTGTGCTGCCCCGATCTTCAAATACCAGCTTGCGATTGCAAAAATAATTGACCAGGGAGGAAATGATCCGCGCGATAGCAGTGGCTTCCAGAATTTCCCAGGAACCACCCGGAAGGAAAAGCAGTGCAATGCTAAAGACTGCCAGATCCACGATGGAGGAGGCCAGGGAGGATACGGCGTATTTTAGAAAGGTTCCCAGCAAAATGCGGTAGATCTTTATAGAGTCCACCAATGGATTGAAATGTGATTCGGAATTGTTGTCGAGATAGACGGTACGGATTTCCACGCTCTCGATAGGGAGCTTTGCAATAGCTGCGTCCGTCAGCATATTCATCTCATATTCAAAGCGTTCGCCCTTCAGCTCGCACATCCGGGGCAGCAGCGCCCAGGGGATGCCGCGAAGACCGGTTTGGGTGTCAGAGATCTTTACTCCGTAGAGCAGATGGAAGAGGGCGCTCGTGGTCAGATTGCCAAAAGAACTTCGAAGAGGGACGTTGTCCTGATGAAAATTCCGGCAGCCCAGTACAAGGGCATTTTTCCCGAGAGCATGAAGCTCCTCCATTTTCTGATCGAGACGCACGACATCTTCCGGCAGATGCTGTCCGTCCGAGTCGGCGGTGATGACGCCAAGCCCCTTCCACTCAGGCTGTTCGAGAATATAGGCGAAGGCGTCTTTCAGCGCCCGCCCTTTTCCCTTATTGACCGGATGGGTAAGAATGGTACATTCGGGGCGCTCCTTTAAGGCCTCGAAGATGGCTTTCTTTTCCGCAGAGCTTCCGTCATCGATGAGAAGAAGCCTTTCAGCACCGGAGGCAATGAGCTCATCTACATAGGAAAGAAGTTCATCCGGCGGATTCAAGGCCGGAATGACAATAATATTTTTCATAATAGATACCTCTGAATATTTTTCAAATATTAATATACGATGGATAGATGCAGGGTGGTGACGCCATACCAATGCGCGATGGTCTCATTGCGGTAATCGCCGGTATCGTCTGCCGAGAGCTCCTGCGGGTCGAGAAGGGTTGGGCATACGGAAAAATTCGGTACCCAGACCTCATCTGCGCCCTGGCTTAACAGGGCGATCCGGTTCAGGCTTTCCTCATGGTAGCTTCTGGCATCTCCCCGCAGGATGGAATCTGCAGCGGAAAGACCGGTGATCTCATTCTTATTGGAAAAGCAAAGAAGCACAAGGGCAAAGCCCGCGACAAAGGCAGCGAGACTTTTTCTGTATCCTGACTTAAGAGAGCCGAAGAAGGAAAGGAAGGCACCCTGAAGTCCAAAGCGACGAATGCAGGCGGTGACCCAGCCGGTTACATAGAGCAGGTTCAGAAAATAAAGAAGATAAAAGAGCATCCGCATGATATTCAAGGTACGGCCGAAGATATAGGTCTGTCCCATCGAGTAGAGGGACGGCGTATAGGAGGCCGCCACGAGACAATAGGAGAGACCGACGACGACGCCCGGCAGTGGAAAGGAAAAGTCCACGCGGCTAAGGCCGACAGCCAGAAAGGGAAGGAGCAGGACGGTAAAAAAGATCAGATAGACATTGGTCCAGTCCCGAATTCCCTGAAAGGCATAGAGAAAGGAATAATAAATGGCTTCCACAGGTCCCATAGAATCGAGCTGTGCAGCCATTCTTGTGGCATTGCCGGGCGCGAGCGCACTGACGGCCAGGCCTGCAAGCATCAGGATAAGAGGCAGGATACAAAGGATCCCACGCTTTTCCTTATAAAGAATGCAAAGAAAGAGAACAAAACAAAGAAGCACCGGCGTCAGCAGAGCCGTCACATAATTTGCCCCGCCGATGACGATGGCCAGAAGGCAGGAAAGCAGATAATAGGCGATGCAGGCTATCTGCTTTTTTGCCTTTAAAAAGAGCAGGACAAAGGAAAGAAAAAAGAGCATACAGCTATGCATAAAGGCATAGTGCAGGGCGCCATTGAACCAGTAGAAGGCAGATTTTCCCTCGTCAAGGACATGGACGCAGAGAAAAAGAACCGACAGGGCGAGAAGCTGCCAGAGACTCTTTTCGATCTTCAGATAATGGGTAAAAAGGGTGCGAAGAAGCAGCCAGGTGCCGCCGCAGAGCATTCCGAGCATCAAAAAGGTGGTAAGGAAATAAAGGCGCTGGCTGAAGACGGCGGGCTGCAGGGACATCAAAAAGATGGAAGAGTAGGTACCCTGCCAGCTCATATAATAGTTGTAGGTATTTTCGATGGCTGCCCGGATGACGGTCGGGATAGAATGACTCTCCTGCCAGGCCAGGTGTGCAGCCAGACCGTAAGCATAGTCATCGCCGGCCGGATGCGAATAGAAGGACAGGGCGAGAACCGGAAGGAGACTCAGTAAAAACAGAACGCCCATCACACTGGCGAGCCGCGCGGAAATTGACAATTTTTTCCAATTTTTGATTTTTTCCTTTATCATAAAAACAGATACCTCACAGATTGCATATGTAAGGTCATTGTAACGATTCCGAAAAGCCTTGTCAACCAAAGAGCGAAGCGGCCTCGAACAAAGTCTTGCCCTTGACGCAGTTTAATGCTATACTACAGATAATTATGAATAAAAGTAAATCGGAGGATTTTTTACACATGAGAACCTATCTTGTGACCGGAGGAGCAGGATTTATCGGCTCAAACTATATTCACTATATGTTCCGCAAGTACGGGGATGCGATCCATATCATCAACGTGGATGCCCTGACCTATGCGGGAAACCTGGAGAATCTCAAGGACATCGAGGATCGTGAGAATTATACCTTTATCAAGGCGGATATCCGGGATCGCGAAGCGATTGAGAAGATTTTTGCTGAGCATGACATCGACCGGGTAGTACATTTTGCGGCAGAGAGCCACGTAGACCGCAGCATTGTAAATCCGGAGATTTTCGTGGAGACCAATGTGCTCGGAACTCTGGTCATGCTGAATGCGGCAAAGAAGGCCTGGGAGCTGCCGGACGGTACCTTTAAAGAGGATAAGAAGTTCCTGCATGTATCCACTGACGAGGTCTATGGTTCTCTGGAAGAGGGAGATACCTATTTCTATGAGACGACACCGATCGATCCGCATAGCCCCTATTCCGCAAGCAAGGCTTCCTCTGATATGCTGGTAAAGGCATACTGGGATACCTATCGTTTCCCGATGAATATCACAAACTGCAGCAATAACTACGGCCCCTTCCAGTTCCCGGAGAAGCTGATTCCGCTGATTATCAACAATGCCCTGCAGGGAAAGAAGCTTCCGGTTTACGGAGATGGAAAAAATGTCCGCGACTGGCTGTATGTCGACGATCATGCCAAGGCTATCGATATGGTTCAGGAGAACGGACGTCTGGGCGAGCGCTACAACATCGGCGGACATAACGAGAAGCAGAACATCGAGATCATCAATATCATCCTCGAGACCCTGCAGGAGATGCTGCCCGATGCGGATCCGAGAAAGAAGCTGGTAAGCAAGGATCTGATTACCTATGTGACCGACCGTAAGGGTCATGACCGCCGCTATGCGATCGCACCGGACAAGATCAAGGAAGAGATTGGCTGGTATCCGGAGACGATGTTCAAGGATGGCATCCGTCTGACTATCCAGTGGTTCTTCGAGCATGAGGACTGGATGAAGAACGTGACCAGCGGTGACTATCAGAAATATTACGAAGAGATGTATAAGAATAAATAATTCGGGGAGAAGATAGAAATGAAGGGAATTATTCTGGCCGGGGGTTCCGGAACAAGACTGTATCCGTTGACAAAGGCGATCTCCAAGCAGATCATGCCGGTATATGATAAGCCGATGATCTACTATCCGCTGTCAACCCTGATGCTGGCAGGCATCCGGGAGGTATTGATTATCTCTACACCGCGGGATCTGCCGATTTTTGAGGAACTCTTAGGGGATGGTTCCCAGCTTGGCATGAAGATGAGCTATGCCGTACAGGAAAGTCCGA
Organism: Bulleidia sp.; assembly: GCA_963640245.1. GTDB lineage: Bacteria > Bacillota > Clostridia > Lachnospirales > Lachnospiraceae > Laedolimicola. Next base: position 66,959 of record CAVHYN010000053.1, on the reverse strand, counting down.
GAGGCCTGGCAGACGCCTTCATTATCGGCGAGAAATTCATCGGCGATGACCGGGTAGCCCTGGTTCTGGGAGACAATATTTTCTACGGACAGAGCTTTTCCAGAGTTCTGAAGAATGCAGCAGAGCGCGAGAGCGGCGCTACCATCTTCGGTTACTATGTAAAAGATCCCCGTGAATACGGTGTCGTGGAGTTTGACGAGGAGGGCAAGGCTCTTTCGATCGAGGAAAAGCCGGAGAATCCCAAGTCCAACTATGCTGTTCCGGGTCTCTATTTCTATGACAATGATGTCGTGGAGATTGCCAAGAATGTAAAGCCCTCTGCGCGCGGTGAGATCGAGATCACCAGCATCAACAACGAGTATCTACGCCGTGGAACCCTGCGGGTAGAAACGCTTGGGCGCGGCTTTGCATGGCTGGATACGGGCAATCACGATGCTCTTCTGGATGCGGCAGACTTCGTAGCGGCATTCCAGAAGCGCCAGGGCATGTATATCTCTTGTATCGAGGAGATTGCTTATCGCCGTGGCTTTATCGGCAGAGAGCAGCTTGTAGAGCTCGCTCAGCCCCTTTTAAAGACCGCCTACGGTCAGTATCTGATCGACGTGGCCAATGGTTTATAAGAATAGCTTTCAAGGGAGACAATGAAAAATGGGAAAGATTACAGTTGAGACCTGCCCGATCGAAGGTCTGAAGGTGATTACTCCGACCGTATTCGGTGACGAGCGCGGTTATTTCATGGAGACATATAACTACAACGATTATAAGGAAGCAGGCATCGATATGACCTTTGTACAGGACAACCAGTCCGCCTCCAAAAAGGGCGTATTGCGCGGCCTGCATTTCCAGATCAACCATCCGCAGGACAAGATTGTCCGCGTGGTAAGCGGCGAGGTTTTCGACGTAGCCGTAGACCTGCGGGAAGGCTCCGCCACCTACGGACAGTGGTACGGTGTACTGCTCTCCGCGGAGAATAAAAAGCAGTTCTTTATCCCGAAGAACTTCGCTCATGGCTTCCTGGTACTCTCTGATTATGCAGAGTTTGCATACAAGTGTACCGATTTCTATCATCCGAACGATGAGGGCGGCCTTCTGTGGAGCGACCCGGATATCGGTGTAAAATGGCCGATCCCGGAGGGAATGGAGCTTACCATCTCTGAGAAGGATCAGAAATGGGGTACAATTAAGGAGTTGAAAAAGTAGATGAGTGACGCGATACAGCTGACAGCAGAGGTATTTATCGATACCGGGAAGGATTTCCGGCCGGAGGATTCCCTGACGGTTCCCTATTCCTGTTCCTTAGGTGAGCCGGTGACACTGGATTTTGATCTGACAGGCTTCGAGCATACCTGTGGCTTTCGCTTTGACCCGCTTCTCGAAGAGGGCAGCATGGTAAAGCTTGAGGAGATTGTCCTGACCTATGAGGACGGGGAGACAAAGGTCATCGATGCAGAGCGGATCAAGACCAACAGTGATGTGGATTTTGCACCGGTTTATGTCTATCTGCATAACGATCCGAAATTCTTCGTGGATGAGGCTCTCTGCCTGAAGCTTCGTGGTGCAAAGGTTACCTTTGAGGTACTGGAGCTGGGCAATGAGAAAAGAGCCTACTGGCAGGAGATCAAGAAGCACAGTGTCTCGGAGAAGGAGAAGGCACAGCTTCTTGGAAAGCTCGATATCGCCATGAAGGAGAACCACGATCTGGAAAAGGAGAATAAGCGGCTGAAGGTGGAGGCAGAGGATATCTACTCCTCCGGCATCTGGAAGCTGCAGCATGACGCAAAGGGACCCTGGAAGGTGATCTTCGGAAAAGGAAATATCCTGACCTTCGTGGCAGCCGTCTATCTGGCTCTTTGCAGTGAACTCTTCCTTTTTAATAATGCATATTATTCCACGCCACGGCCGAATGCCCAGGTGCTATGCTTTAGCCCCTTACGCTTTGGCATGATTTTCCTGGGAGCCTTTGTTCTGCTTGCCGTGATCAACCGTGTGATTCAGAAAGGATACCGCCGTGAGCTTGCTTAGTGTCTTCGTGAAATACAGAGCCCTCATCAACCAGCTGGTGATGAGGGACATCAAAACCAAATACCGGCGCTCTGTATTGGGGCTTTTATGGACGGTGCTGAATCCTCTTTTGATGATGACGGTACTGTCTATTGTATTTTCGTATTTTTTCTCCCGCTACGGGGATGTGGAAAATTTCCCGGTTTATCTGCTGTGCGGTCAGGTGATTTTTAATTTCTTTAATGAATCTACCAGCATCGCGATGGGAAGCATCGTCCACAGTGGAGAGCTGATCAAGAAGGTTTATGTGCCGAAGTATCTTTTTCCGATTACGAAGGTTATGTCGAGCGGTGTAAATCTTATGTCCTCGATGATTGCCCTGGTGATCGTGATGGTAGCCACCCGTTCGAAGGTGACACCGACAGTTCTGCTGGCAGTCTTTCCGCTTTTATATGTGCTGCTGTTTTCGACCGGCGTCAGCCTCTTTTTATCGGCGGCAGCCGTCAGCTTCCGTGATTTGATGCATCTCTACAGCATTCTGACGACGGCCTGGATGTATCTGACACCGGTGATCTATCCGATGTCGATCCTGGACGGAGCACCGAGATGGGCAGTTTTCATCATTCAGGCGAACCCGCTGACAGCCTTTATCAAGATCTTCCGGGCTGTGGTACTGGACGGTGTGACCGCACCCTGGATCCTTCATGTACAGAGTATCATCTGGTGTGTGATCGCATTGACGGTGGGCTCCATCGTATTTAAAAAATCACAGGATCAGTTTATTTTGAAGATATAGGAGAGCAGTATGAAGTTAGAAAATGCCATAGAGGTAAGGGACGTATCGATGTGCTTCAACCTCTCCAGGGAAAAGGTAGACAGCATCAAGGAATATGTGATAAAAGTGCTGAAGCATCAGCTCTTTTATGAGGAATTCTGGGCTCTTCAGGATGTAAGCTTTGAGATCCGAAAGGGCGATTCCGTAGGGTTGATCGGCATGAACGGCTCGGGAAAGAGTACGATGCTGAAGATCATCGCAGGTGTCCTGAAGCCGACGAAGGGAATGGTGGAGACCACCGGAACCATCGCGCCGATGATCGAGCTTGGTGCAGGCTTTGACCACGATTTGACAGCGAGGGAGAATATCTTCCTGAATGGAGCCCTGATCGGTTATTCCCAGGAGATGCTTGAGGAGCGGTTTGACGATATCATTTCCTTCGCAGGTCTGGAGCGCTTCGTGGATGTGCCGATCAAGAACTTTTCCTCCGGTATGCTGGCACGTCTTGGCTTTTCCATTGCCACGATCGTAGACGCCGACATCCTGATCATCGACGAGATTCTTTCCGTCGGCGATTATCAGTTCCAGAATAAATGCAAGAAGCGCATCCGGGAAATGATGGATCGCAATACCACAGTGCTTTTCGTATCCCACAGCATCGAGCAGGTCAAGGAGATCTGCAACAAGGCCATCTGGATCGACAGAGGGCATGTGCGGATGATGGGTGAGGCCGAGGAGGTCTGTGATGCCTACGAGGATCCAAACGCAAAGGAGTAAATATGGACAACCAGGAACAATTGGATTATAAAAAACTTTATGAGGCAGAACGGGAGAAAACCGAGGTTCTGGTCAGCAAGATCGAGGAGTCCGAAAAGGAGATCGAGGAGCTTACCTTTAAGCTTGACCGCATCAAGGGCAGCTTTGCCTGGAAGATGGCCATCCCTCTTCGAAAGGGACTTCATTTCTATGAGAAAACCAGGGATCGGCTGACCCGCTATGGTTCCATTCCGGGAATTATGCGAAAGGTTCGAAGCAAGCTGCAGGAGCGAAAGAATATGACACGCCACGGCGTCGCAAGCTTTCCGAATGCGGAGGAGGCAAAGCGTCAGCGTGAGACGGTCTTCCCGAACATGGTGAAGTTCAGCATCCTGACCCCGCTCTACAATACACCGGAGAAATTCCTGACGGAGCTTCTGGACTGCGTACAGGCGCAGACCTATCAGAACTGGGAATTTTGCCTCGCTGACGGCAGCGATCACGAGCATGCCTATGTTGGGGAAATCTGTAAAAAATATGCAGAGAAGGATCCCCGGATCAAATATCAGGTACTCGACCACAACGAGGGTATCTCAGGAAATACGAATGAATGCCTGAAGATGGCCACCGGCGAATATATCGCCCTTCTGGATCACGACGACATCCTGCATCCGGCGGTACTTTTCGAGTATGCGAAGGTCATCAATGAAAAGGGCGCGGATTATATCTACTGCGACGAGATTACCTTCGAGGGCGACAGCATCGATCATATGATCGTTCTGCATTTTAAGCCGGATTTCGCGATCGATAACCTGCGGGGCAATAATTATATCTGCCATTTTTCCGCCTTTTCCAGACAGCTTCTCGACGAGACCGGTGTATTCCGAAGTCAGTATGACGGAAGCCAGGATCATGACATGATTCTCCGCCTGACGACGAAGGCGAAGCTCGTATACCATGTATCGAAGGCTCTTTACTACTGGCGTTCCCATAAGGCCAGTGTAGCGCAGGATATCAATGCCAAGACCTATGCGGTCGATGCGGCCAAGCGTGCAGTACACGATCATATCCTGGATGTCTATGGGATGGATGCGAAGGTGGAGAGCACCAGAGCCTTCCCGACGATCTTCCGGATCCGCTATCCGCTTCTGGAGCGGCCGCTGATCTCTATCGTGATTCCGAATAAGGATCATATGGAGGATCTGTCCCGCTGCGTCGAATCCATCGTGAATAAGTCTACCTATGAGAATTATGAGATAGTCATCGTAGAGAACAACAGCGAGACAAAGGAAATCTTTGATTATTACAAAGCTCTGGAGCACAATCCGAAGATTCGGATCGTCAAGTATGAGGGCGAGTTCAATTATGCGAAGATCAATAACTTCGGTGTCACCTTTACAAATGGTAAGTATGTACTCCTCCTGAACAATGACATGAAGGTTATCACGAGAGACTGGATGGAGGAGCTTTTGATGTATGCCCAGCGGCCGGACGTGGCAGCGGTCGGAGCGAAGCTCTACTATGCGGACAATACGATCCAGCATGCCGGTATCGTCATCGGTCTCGGCGCACACCGCGCGGCAGGCCATACCCATTACAAGGATGACAAGATGCATCTGGGCTACATGGGACGCCTGTGCTACGCGCAGGATGTGACGGCAGTAACCGGTGCCTGCCTTTTAGTCAGCCGTGCCCAGTATGATGAGGTCGGAGGCCTCGATGAGGAATTCCGGGTGGCCTTCAATGATGTAGACTTCTGCCTGAAGCTTCGCCATGCAGGCTATCTGAATGTCTTTACCCCATTTGCGGAGCTCTATCACTATGAGTCGAAGACTCGCGGCATGGAGGAAGGCGAGAAGCAGAAACGTTTCCAGCAGGAGGTTGACCAGTTCCGCACCAAGTGGAAGGCGGATCTGGATGCGGGCGATCCCTATTTCAACCCGAACTTCTCACTGGATTATTCGGATTATACAATTAAGTAGTTCAACGATTCAGAGCCATGCAAACCTACGTTTTGTGAATGGAGTTCTGAATCGTTACAAGTACAGTAGGAGAATGACTTGAACAGAAAGCAGATCACAGGATTTCTGAAAAAAGAAGGAATGCTTAGGCTTTTGGCCTACGGCGCGGCAGGAGGCATCCTTTTTGCCCTGCTCACGGCCTGGGGCTATTCCCTGAACAAAACCGGCACGATCTGGAATTCCTGGGTACTTCCTCTTTTCCTGTGTCTGGTGCCCTGCTTTACGCTTTGCGTAAGCATGGGGCTTGGGCTGCTGGCAGGTATATCGGTCAGATGCAGAAATGAAGATGCCCCGAAAGCTAGCATTGTGGAGCACAGCTTCTGCAAAGGGGAGTTCTACTGGCTCTGCTTCGGGATCTTATTTCTGGCCTGGATTCCGGTACTTCTGGCTTCCTGGCCCGGAATCTTTTCCTATGACTGCGGCTGGCAGCTGGCGGCGGTGGCGGATCATGCCTGGACCGCCCACCATCCGGTTCTCCATACAGCGATGCTCTGGGTTACCAGAGCGATTGGACGAGCACTGACCGGATCGAATCAGACCGGAGCCCTGATCTATTCCCTGCTTCAGATGGTGATTATGTCTGCCTTATATGCGGATGTCTGCCTCTATCTCAGGGAAAGGAAGACGCCGAAGGCTTTGTGGATCGGGACACTCATTTTCCTGGGATTTCATCCGACAAACAGCCTAATGGCTCTTTGCGCCACGAAGGACTCCATCTTTGCCGCAGTATTTGCGGTACTTGTCGTACAGCTTCTTCGAATGGCAGAGCAGCCGGAGGACTTTTTCGCATCCAAGAAGAGAGCCATCCTTTTTTGCGTCAATGCTTTCTTTCTCTTTGCCTTTCGAAACAACGGCCTTCATACCTTCCTCTTTAGCATCCCCTTCCTTTTGTGGGCTTTTCGCAGATACTGGAAGAAGATGCTATTGCTCTGTGTGATCTGTCTGGGGCTTTACGGGATTTATACGGGTCCGGTTTATACCGCCCTTGGTGTCACACCTGGGGATGCCAGAGAGATGTGCAGCGTGCTGATGCAGTCGGCAGCCCGTGTATACAATCTGGATTATCAGGGGCTTACGGAGGAACAGCGGGAGGGAATCCTCTCGATGATCGACGAGGAAGGCCTGAATACCTATATGCCTCGCTTTGCGGATCCGGTAAAGGCATATTTCCACGGATCCGAATTTGCGGAAAATCCGCTGCCATTTTTAAAAACCTGGGTTAGCGTAGGTTTGACCCACAAAAAAATGTATATCGATTCCTTTCTTCTTGGAAACTTCGGCTACTGGTATCCGGGAGATACCATCGAGGAGACCGACAAGGGAAAGGATTATCTGGAATATGCCTGCAAGGAGTTTCGGGAGGATGTGGACGTCCGGATGGAATCCAAGCTTCCCGCCCTGTCCGAATTTTACCGGAGGATCGGAAATGAGTCCTCCTTTCAGAAGCTTCCGGTCGTAGCGGCTACCTTCAACCTGGGTGTCTATACCTGGCTGTGGCTTTTTACTATCTTGGCATTGCTATATGGGGAAAACTGGAAAAGACTGATTGCGATGGCGCCCTTTGCCGGTTATTTCCTGACAAATCTCTTAGGACCGGTGGTAAAGACCCGCTATCACTATCCCTTTATCGCCTGTGCGCCGCTGATGATCTATCTTTTATGGAGCAGTCGAAAAAATGAACGGGAAAAAGAATGAAATAAAAAAAATAGAGACAGCAAAGAGAACAGGTGCAGCCTTGGCGGCATCTGTTCTTCTTGCGTCTCTGATAGGCATTTTCGCCTATCGATCCTTAGGTTTTATCTATGCCATTGCGGACGACATCGTGATGCGGGATATCGCTTCGGGAGCCTTTACCGGGACGCCGGACGGCCATCTGATCTTCGTGCGATATGCCCTTGGTTTCCTTTTGAGCCGCCTCTATCTGTGCAACCGGCAGGTGGACTGGTATGGCCTCTTTATGACCGGAGCCATCTTTCTTTCGCTGGCAGCCGTCCTTTATCGGGGGCTGGCGGCAGAAAAATCGATGAGGTGGAAGGCGATCTATGTTCTGGCGGCTGTAGGCGTGACGATGACAGCTTTGATCTTTCATGCAGCGCAGTTTGAGTGGACGGTCAGCGCGGCAGCCCTGGCGGGAGCCGCCCTCTATCTTTATCTTTCAACCGGAAGAAAGAAGACCTCTCTGGCGGACGGGATCTGGATCTTCCTCCTCCTGCTGCTGGCTTACGCTATCCGGACGGACATCTTTATCATGGTTTTGCCGGGCTTCGGTCTGGGCTTTCTCTGGAAGCTATGCAGGAAAGAAGATGGAAATAAATGGAAGCTTAGAAAGCGGGAATGTATCCTTCCCATCCTCGTCTTTGCCGGTATCGGACTTTTGTTTGTGACAGAAAAGCTGGCATATCGGGGAGAGGACTGGGCGGAATTTCAACGCTTCCAGAATGCCAGATCCGAGGTTTATGATTATTATGGTGTGCCTGCCTATGAGGCCAATCCTGCGTTTTTTGAGGAAACCTTAACTATGGGAAGCGAGGAAGTGCGGGCTTTGCGTCATTATGCCCTCTATCTGGTGGATGACATGAATGCGGATAAGATGGAGGCCTTAAGTACCGAGGCAAAGCGGCAGTACGATGCGGGACTGGGGATCAAGGCAAAGCTGAAAGAGGCCGTGAAGCTTGCAGCCGGTCAGTTCTTTTCGAGAGAATATCTCTCCATCAGCCTCTCGGCATTGGTCTTTTTCTTCCTCTCCGTCTTCCTTCTCTGGAAGGGGGAGAAGAAGCTGTTTTTACCGGTCTTTCTCTTCCTCTGTGCCCACGGCCTTCTGTGGCTTGCTCTCGGTTATGCGGGAAGACTTCCGGAGCGGGTAGCGATTTCCCTGCATCTTGTGATGCTTGGAACCTTCGGCGGCCTTTTTACCTCTCTTTGTGAGAAGGAAGAAAAGAGATGCAGCTGGCTTCGGCCGGTGACCTGTCTCCTCTGTCTTTTATCGGTGGGAACGGCTCTTCTGGAGTGGCAGAATTCCGATGTGAGCAATCAGGAAAAGCTGGCGGCAGACGGAAGCTTCCAGAGCTTCAAGAATGCCTGTAAGGAGGATGCGGATCACCTCTATTTTATCGAAACCTATATGGCGGAGCCGGTAGGCGGTGCCCTGGTAAGTATAAATGGCAATTTCGGCCTGAATCGCTGTCTGACCCTGGGAGACTGGTATACGGATTCTCCGCTTGACCGGGAGCGCTTCGAGACCCTCGGCATCACTTCGGTCGAGCAGACCCTCTGCGAGGATGAAGGAGCCCTTTATGTCGTCCGCGATGTCGAGGATCCGGGCTTTTTCGCCTCCTGGCTTGCCGCGAAGAGGCCGGAGGCGACCTTGACACAGACAGAAAGTCGGGAGATCGAAGGCCGGATGTATTATTTTTATCAAGTAGAGGAGTAAAAGGATGAATCAGGAAATCAAAAAGGAAGAGAAAAGAATCCTTTCGGTCTTTGGCGCGATGCTGACGGCCTTTTTCCTGACGGCTCTTTGGTTCGTTTTTGTATACAAGACAGTTCCCTTCCTCTATGACATCAATGACGACGTCGCGATGCGAAATGTCGCAGCCGGGGTCATTACCGGGTCGCCGGATGCCCACCTTTTGCATATCAAATATCTCTGGGGACTTCTCGTCAGCGGTCTTTACCGGCTGATGCCGGGGCTTGACTGGTACGGAATCACAATGATCGGTGTGGTGCTCTTATCCTTCGCTGTTTGCCTCTATCGTGGTCTGATGGCAGAAAAAGGGAAAATCTGGAAAATAAGCTATGTAACGATAGTCCTGCTTTTGATGACAGCCCTTGGAACCCAGCATGTCTCCGCCTTCCAGTGGACGACGGCAGCGGGAATCGCAGGGGCAGCGGGAATCTTCCTTTTTTATACGGCAGGGGAAGGACCGGACTGGCAGGTGAAGCTGGAGGAAGGAATCGCAGTCTTTCTGATTCTTTTATCGCTCTTGATTCGTGACGACGTCTTTTTACTCACCGTTCCGGTGGCAGCCCTCTGTTTTCTGTGGAAATACGCAAGGAAAGAGACTTGGCAATGTGGAAAAGTCACCCTTCCGTTTCGCCTGGAACATCTCTTTGTGCCGCTCATGCTCGCTGTCGGCGTCGTGGTGATTCTGGCTGTGGAGGCCTTCGCCTACCGCTCGCCGGAGTGGAAGACCTTCCGGAAGTACAATACGGATCGGGAAGCCATCATGGATTATTACGGGCTTCAAAACTACGAGACAGATCCGACTATCTACGACGAGCTTTCGATAACGCCAGAGGAGGCAGAGAACCTGCAGCGCTATTCCCTCTATCTGGTAGAAGGGCTCTATCCGGAGAAGATGAAAGCCTTAGCGCAGCATGAGAAGGAAGTCTACGATGCTTCCCATCCTTTGAAGGAGCGGCTTAGTACGGCCTTTACGGAGATCTATCAGCATTTTACAAAGGATACCTATCATCCGGCCAATCTCATCGCTCTGACCGTGATCGCGATGACTTTGGCACTCTGTGCCGCGAAAAACCGGAAGAATCTCGGACTTTCCTTAAGCTTTCTGGTGCTCTGGTTTGGCTACTGGGGCTATCTGGGCTACCGGGATCGCCTGCTGGAGCGGGTGGGCTTTGTACTTTATTTTCAGGTGATTCTTTTGTTTCTGGCCATTTGCTACCGGATCCTTGCGCTCGATGAAACGGATGAGAAAAAGCTATATGAGGAGGCAGCTGCAAAAGGGCTTCGCCCCGGAACCCTAACAGTAGCCTTTGGCGTACTTTGCATTCTGTCCCTGACGGCCATAAATACCTGGAAGCAGGTGCAGTCCTACAATACGGGACGGCGCGACTACAACCTGGAATTCCTGGACGTCAATGCCTATATGGCGGAGCATCCGGAAAATGTCTACTTTATGACCACCTTTTCTATCGAGACCTATACGGATAATTTTACGATCAAGCGGGATTTCGCCTTCAGCAACCTTCTCTCGGTCGGAGGCTGGCATACCTTTTCCCCGCTGGAAAATGAGAAATGTAAAAAACTGGGAATCACAGATGCGAAGAAGGATATCGCAGAGAAGGACAATGTCTATGTCATTTCCCTGGAGAATGTCAATCTGCGCTATATGGATCGATACTTTGAAAGCCTCTATGGAGAGGCCTATAAAGGAAGAAATCAGATAGATACGTTAAATTACGGCGAACAGAGCTTTGAAGTATATCAGTTTGTGACGGAGGAGTAAGAGGATGATTGGATTTAATGTAGCTCCCTTTACGGGAAAGGAATTTGATTATATCCGCGAGGCTATTTCCGCAGAGCATATCTGCGGAGACGGCATTTTTACGAAAAAATGCAGCAGCTGGATCGAGGAGCAGACAGGGACAGCAAAGGCTCTTTTGACTACCTCCTGTACGCATGCGACGGAGATGGCAGCCCTGCTTCTTGAGATTCAGCCGGGCGATGAGGTTATCATGCCGGCCTATACCTTTGTCTCGACGGCAGATGCCTTCGTGCTGCGCGGCGCGGTTCCGGTCTTTGTAGATATCCGGCCGGATACGATGAATATCGACGAAAAGCTCATCGAGGCAGCGATCACGGAGAAAACGAAGGCCATCGTTCCGGTACACTATGCGGGGGTGGCCTGTGAGATGGATACGATCCTGGAGATCGCGAAGAAGCATCACCTGGCCGTCGTGGAGGATGCAGCGCAGGGTGTCTGCGCCTGGTATAAGGGGCGGGCCCTCGGAACCATCGGCGATTATGGCTGCTTTAGCTTCCATGAGACCAAGAACTTTTCGATGGGTGAGGGCGGTGCCCTGCTGATTCGGGATCCGGAGCAGATCGAAAAAGCAGAAATCCTGCGGGAGAAGGGAACCAACCGTTCCAAGTTTTTCCGGGGACAGATCGATAAATATACCTGGGTAAATTATGGAAGCTCCTATCTTCCGAGCGACATGAATGCGGCCTATCTCTGGGCGCAGCTGGAGGCCTCGGATCAGATCAATACGGATCGGATGAAGACCTGGAAGCTCTACGAGGAGCTTTTGACACTGCTTCAGGAGAAGGGATGCATTGACCTGCCCTTCGTGCCAAAGGACTGTGAGCACAATGCCCATATGTTTTATATCAAGGCAGCCGATCTGGAGGAGCGAAGCCGACTGATCGCCTTCTTAAAGGCAGCAGGGATCCAGGCCGTCTTTCATTATATTCCGCTCCATACGGCGCCGGCCGGACAGAAATTCGGCCGCTTCCACGGCGAAGACCGCTATACCACGAAGGAGAGCGAACGACTGCTTCGCCTGCCGCTTTACTATGGCCTGAAGGAAGAAGATGTTCGTTACATCGCTGCGAAAGTAAGGGAGTTCTATGAAGGATAAAAAACCGGCCAGCAAGAGCTGGGGCTTTTGGGTCTCCGGCCTCATGATGTTTGCCCTGACCTTTGTGATGACGAAGGTAGAAATAGGAAAAGAATATACGGATTTTCGTACGCATTCCCGCTGGGCAGTAGGGGAGCAGCTGGAGGCCAGATTTGATAAATTTTATTTTTATCCGGTCTGGCATTTCTGCGTTCGCTTTGTTAACTGGCTCCTGCCTATCGGACGGGAATATGCGGCGGCCTTTGTGACCGCCTGCTTTCTGGGATTCTTAGGAGTCCTTCTCTACTGGTTTTTGTGGCAGGGATTTGGAAATAAATGGAAAACATCACACATCGTCCTGCTCTGTCTTGGACTTCTTTTTGTGACAGCCCTTTACATGCCCTGGTATAATCCCCAGGTTTATCTCGGCCAGAGTAGTCCGACGATCTGGCATAATCCGACGAATCTGGCGGTAAAACCGGCAGCCCTTTTGATCTTCTTTGTCTTTGTAGGGCTTTACCGGGAGCGGGAGACGATTCCCAACCGCTTCCTCGTGCTGGAGTCCTTCCTTCTCCTGTTCAGCTGCTTTATCAAGCCCTCCTTTTTGCAGGGCTTCCTTCCGGCAATGGTACTTTTTCTACTGATTGAGCTAGTTCCGAATCATGGAAAATCCTTTGGCTTCAGCCTGAAGCTGGCCTTGATGTGTGTCCCATCGGGGATCTACTTTATCGTGCAATACCTCGCGATGTTTGACAGCACCGAAACCAGGACGATCGAGATCTCGCCCTTTGAGGTGATTGGCCTTGACGCGCCCTGTCCGCTCTTTTCGATCCTGCTAGCCGTCGCCTTCCCGCTTTTTGTCCTCGTGATGCTTGGAATCAAACGGATTTTTCAGGATAAGGTTCTGTGGATGGCGGTACTTTTTTATCTCGTCTCTCTATTGGAATACATCCTCTTTGTGGAGCGGCCGGAGGCTTCGGCAGGAAACTTTGAGTGGTCGTTGCAGCTGGCACTCTTTTTACTCTTTGTGATGACGGCGATCCGCTTTTTCCAGACAGATTGGGAAAAGAGATGGATTCGCATAACGGGGAAGTGTCTTCTTTTGTATCATATTTTGTCGGGAGTCTGGTATTATATCGACCTTCTGTTTTTTTCCGGTTGGCAGTGTTAGGAGGTAAGAGGATGAAAAAAATCGTAATCATCGGAGCAAACAGCTTCCAGAATCCTTTGATTCTGAAGGCAAAGGAACTGGGCTATGAAACCCATGTCTTTGCCTGGCAGGACGGGGCAATCGGCGAGCGGACGGCGGATCATTTCTATCCGATCAGCATCGTGGAGCGAGAGGCGATTCTGGAAAAATGCAAGGAAATAAAGCCGGATGCGGTGGCTTCGATCGGCTCCGATCTGGCGATGCTGACAGTAAATTATCTGGCAGAAAAGCTGGGACTAGCGGGCAATAGCATGGAATGTACCAGAATTTCTACGAATAAATATGCGATGCGAAAAGCCTTTCAGGAAGCGGGTGTGCCGGTTCCGGCTTTTTATGAGGCGGATGCTGGGACGACTGCGGAGGAGCTGAAGGAGCTGGAGCTTCCGGTGATCGTAAAACCCACCGACCGATCCGGCAGCCGGGGGATAACTAAAGTAGAAACATGGGGAAAAATCCCCGAAGCTTTAAAGGATTCTGTGGATAACTCCTTCGAAAAGAAGGCAATTGTGGAAGAATATCTGACCGGTGAGGAATATAGCTGCGAATGCATTTCCTTTGAGAGAAAGCATAGCCTTCTGGCCGTGACAAAGAAGTATACAACCGGGGCGCCCCATTTTATCGAAACCGGACACCTCGAGCCTGCACCGCTTACGGAAGGGCAAAAGAAGGTGATCGAAAAGGCCGTCTTTGCAGGCCTTGATGCCCTGCAGATCAAGAATGGTGCCTCCCATACTGAATTTAAGCTCGAGGGAGAGAAGCTTCGTATCATCGAGATCGGCGGACGGATGGGCGGAGACTGCATCGGTTCGGATCTGGTGGAGCTCTCTACCGGTTATGATTACGTGCGGATGGTCATCGAGACGGCCAGTGGAAAAGCCCCCACCCTCGAGAAGGTGCGGGAGCCGAAGACAGCCTATGTGCATTTTATTTTTGGAAAAGAGGATCTCGCTCTTCTGGAAAAACTGAAACGGGAAATTCCGGAGAAGATTCATTTTATCAGTGAGATCGAACCGGTTCGGGAGGGGACGGTCACCGACAGCTCGACCCGGTTTGGCTACTTTATCCTGGCTTTTGAAAGCCTTGAGGAAGCAAAGGAGTATGTAAAGCTATGAAAAAGATATCCCCGAAACTCATCCTGGTGCTGCAGCTGGTGGTGATGCTCTATACCCTTTCCAGCGTCGCGGCCAAAATGGCCTCCGGCCAGGCATTCTTAAGTCTGCCCTTTTTCCTTTACTATGGGGTAGAGATTCTGATCCTGGGCTTTTATGCCATCGCCTGGCAGCAGATCATCAAACGCTGCGATCTGTCGGTGGCCTATGCCAACCGCTCCATGGCGATTCTCTGGTCCCTGATCTGGACGGTGATCTTCTTTCATGAAGCCCTAAGTCTTAAAAATATCATAGGAGTGCTCATTGTTTTCGCAGGAACAATGATAGTGAACAGCGATGGTGAATAAGTATATGCTTTTGTTGGTGGCGTCAGTCGTCGTGGCGTCCCTCTCACAGATTTTATTGAAAAAGAGCGCAGCGAAGACCTATGCAAATGTAATTCGGGAATATCTGAATGTCTACGTGATCGTAGGATATGGGATGATGGTACTCTCCACGCTTCTGACCGTAGGCGGCTACAGCGGTCTGGAATATAAGAACGGAGCCGTCATCGAGGCTCTGGGCTTCGTCCTTGTGATGGTGCTGAGCCGCCTGGTCTTTGGCGAGAAGATTACGAAAAAAAAGCTTCTTGGAAATCTTCTGATTCTATTTGGAATCTTTGTATTTTATAGCTGAGACGACTCATCCGGGAGGTTTTCTTCTTGACGGTATACCCGGCGGATGGTATATTGGGGTGCATTGTTGATGCTGATATAGATGCGGCCGATGTATTCACCGATGAGACCGAGCATAATCAGGATCAGGCCTCCGAGGAAAAATATGGAAGCAATGATGGAACTCCAGCCCATCTCGATGGAAGTATCGATAAGCTTTCGAATGACGACATAGATGCCATAGAGAAAGCCGATGCAGGCACAGCCGCTTCCGCAGAAGGTGGCGATGCGCAACGGTTTTACGGAAAAGGCGGTAAAGCCGTTGAACCACAGCCCCAGAAGCTTCGAAAAGGTATAGCCGGATTCTCCTACCATCCTCTCGTGATGGGTGACGGGGACGTTCGCGATGTTACGCGTAGCGCGAAAAATCAGTCCCTCGATATAGGGATAGGCATTCTGGTAGCGCAGGATCTCGTCTGCGATAAAGCGGCGCATGATGAAATAGCTCGTGACGCGGAGACCCTTCGGTTTTCCGATGAGACTCTCGGTCATGCGTTCATTCATCCAGGTGCCGAAGTTTCGAAAGCCGCTGTGCATCTTATGCGCATAGGAGGCATAGACGACGTCAAAGCCTTCCTTGATTTTATCGACCAGAGCGAAGAGCTCACAGGCAGGCGTCTGGCCGTCGTCATCGAGAGAAATGATGAGATCCCCGGTGCAGTGCCGGTATCCGGCCATAAGGGCTGCATGCTGGCCGAAGTTTTTGGCCAGGTCGATGCCGGTGATATGGGGATCGGAAAGAGCCAGAGCCTGGATCCGGGAGAGTACAAGATCCGGGGAACAGTCATTGACCAGAATGATTTCATAATCGTATTCCGGACGCTGTTTTAGGGTCTTTCGAATTTCATCGACGACGATTTCTATCGTAGTTTCCGAGCCGTAGCAGGGAATGACAAAGGATAATTTTTCCATGTGATTTGTTTCCTTTTGCTCATGTGGTTAGTTCGCCATATAAAATGACTCTGAATAGTTACCAGTATAGCTTTCGGAAGAAATATTGTCAATCAAGGCCGCAGACGCTATACTGAAATAATGGTGTTTGGTAACGATTCAGTATACAGGAGTATTTATGAACGAAGAAATAAAAGAAAGAAAGCAGAAAATCGTGATTCCGCACGGATGGATCCTGGGTCTATTTATGCCCATCCTGGGCTATGTGATCTTTGAGACGACGACAGGAAATCTCTTATCCATCACCTTTGCCAGAATGCTGATAAACCTGGCCTTTTATTATCTGATTTACGGGCTGATTTATCTGGTGATCGGACATTTCCGGCCGGCTTTTGCAGGAACCACGATCCTGCTTTATCTGATTGCAGCGGTAGATTATTACGTTTTGCAATTTAAGGGAAGCCCCCTTCTTTTGCCCCAGGATGTGACAGCCTGGCGGACGGCAGCAGCGGTGGCAGCCAATTACCGGATTACACCCTCGAAATCGGTGATCCTGGGTGGAGTGCTGTTGCTTCTTGTACTTGTTCTTCTGTTTCATACAGAGGTCAGAAAGCTGGATTTGAAAAAAAGGGGCATCGGAGCCGTTATCTACGCACTTCTGGCAGCCCTGTGGCTTGTGGCCTTCTATAAATATGATGTAAAGCTGGCCTTTGCAGATATCGATGATGACATCTTCTGGTGGAGCCTGGAAGGCAGCTACCAGGATTTTGGCTATGCGACTTCCACGGCCATCTTAGTGAAATCCATGATCTTTGAAAAGCCGGAAGGCTATTCGACCGAGGCGGCGGCAGAAATCGGGGAGGAAGCCTCCTATACCGGAGAACCGATCGCGGAGACAGTACCGGAGAATCTGATCGTGATTATGAATGAGAGCCTCTCGGATCCGCGGGTAATCCGGGACTTTACGACCAACGAAGAATTCTTTCCGTTCTTAAAGAGTCTGGATGAGAATACGATCAAGGGTGAGCTCTATGTACAGGTCTTTGGCGGCGGCACCAGCAATACAGAGTATGAGGTACTGACCGGTCACAGCATGTCCTTTCTGCCCTACGTCATCAGTGCCTACCAGGCCTATGTGAAGCCTGCGGAATACGGAATGGCCTCTACGCTGAAAGCCCAGGGCTATACCACGGTGGCGATGCATCCAAACAGCTCCGAAAACTGGAACCGGAAGACGGTTTATCAGGATATGGGCTTCGATGAGTTTATTTCCCTTTCGGGATACGGGGATGCCGAGAAGCTTCGCAATTATGTCAGCGACCAGGGAGATTACGACCGCCTGATTGCCCGCTATGAGGAAAAGGAAGCCGGCGAGAAGCTCTTCGTCTTCAATGTGACGATGCAGAATCACGGCGGCTATGACGAGAGCTTCCCGGAATTTGAAGAAGAAATCGAGGCCACCGGGGATGTGGCAGGATATCCCGAGGCAAACCGCTACCTGTCTTTGATGAAGAAGTCCGACGAGGCCTTTGCCTCCCTGCTTGATTATTTTTCGGAGGTGGAAGAACCGACGATGATCGTGATGTTCGGCGATCACCAGGCTTCCATCGAGACTGAATTTTATGAGAAGCTTTACGGAAAGTCCATGAAGGAGCTGACACCACAGGAAGCAGATCTCCAATATATCACGCCCCTCATTATCTGGACGAATTACGAGATCGAGGCGACGGATCTCGATCAAATCAGTACCAACTATCTGGGCGCTGAGATCCTGAAGCTTGCGAATCTCGACCTCACAGATTACGACCGCCTGCGCTTAAGTCTTCGTGAGGAGGTTCCGGTCTTGACAAAGAACGGCTACTATCTGGCAGACGGCACCTACACCCCGTGGAGTAAAAATATGGAAAAACCGGAAGCGCTTCGGCAGTACCAGGTTCTGGAATACAACGCCGTCGCCGATCGGACAAACCGCGTAGACAGCCTGTTTACGCTGCTGCCTTAGGAGGTTCCCATGACGGAAAGAAACAGAAGGAAAAAAAGAAGAAGAAAAAACCGGGCTGCGGAGGCATTTTTTGTGACCTTGGCGATTCTTTTGCCGGTCGCAGTCGTCGTGATTGTCTTAAACCTCTTTGTATTTTCGATTCAGGGAATCACCCTGTCCGGGATTTCAGAGGAAGGCTGTACCCTGACGCGCTATGTCGATCCGGTAGAGGAACAGGTTTCGGCTAAGGTGGAGCGAAAGAGCGAACTGGCCTCAGAGAAGGTTCGCTTCAAATCCTCGGATACAGAGGTGGCCACGGTTTCCGAGGATGGCGTCATTACTGCTGTGAATCCGGGAACGGCAGAGATCACCGTGCAGGCAAAGGGAAATCCCTTTGTGAAAACCAGCTTTCCGGTGACGGTCATCCAGAAAGCCCTCAGTATGCAGATTGCCTTTCCGGAGGAAATTCCTTCCAATGAATATTATCACCTGCTTCATACCGGAGATACGGTCTCCTTTGAGGCCTTGCCGGATCCCCTGAATGGCCTGGTGGAGAATATCAGCTACGAGAGCAGCAACCCGGAGGTCGTAACCGTCACGGAGGACGGTGTCATCGAGGCACACAAGGGAGGCATCTCGGAGATTACGGTCTCCTGGGTAGGACCCTATACAGAAGAGGGGCAGACGGAGATCCTCGGGGACTTCCTGGTAAACGTATGCCGGAGCACGACCCATGACAAGCTGGCTGACCATGAATTGCAATGGTACGAGGAAAGCTGTCTGGTAGCCCATGCCCTGGGAAATGCCGGGGAATATACCTATACGAATACACTGGATGCCCTGGAGGAATCCATCGAGGAAGGCTTCAAAACGCTGGAGGTAGACTTAAGCCTTACCTCGGACGGCGAGGTGGTCTGCCGCCATACCTGGTATTCGGACGACTTTGATGTCTCCTATGACGGAAAGGTACCGGATCTGGCGACCTTTGAAAAGGAAAAGTATTTCGGAAAGCTGACGACCCTTTCGGGAAGAAAGCTTCTGGAGGTCTGGAGCGAGCATCCGGAGCTCTATTTTATCACTGATGTGAAGCAGGATGAGAATACGAATCTCTACGAGGTGATGGAGAAGTTCGTCAGCCTTGCGAAGGAGATGGGAAAGGAAGACCTGCTGAACCATCTGATCGTACAGTTGTATAATATTTCGGATTATGATAAAATCAATGCGATTTACCCGATGAAGCACTGGATCTTTACGACCTACCAGCTGCCGGATACGCCGGGAGCCGAGGTAGAGGCGGCTGAGTATTCCGACAAGATGGGCTTCGGAGCCATCACGGTACCGGCCTGGTGCATGACGAATGATTACTTCGTCGATCTGGCAGACAACAATCATCTCGATCTCTTCATCCATGTGCTGGATACCAGAGAACAGATCTATCGGGCAGCGAATCGCGGCATCTACGGCTTCTATACGGATTATATCAGTCCGAACGATCCGGAAGGTGAGACGCTCTATGAGAGCCTGAATTCTAATTAACAGGAGAAAAAGATTATGAAAAAATTGATGGGACAGATCATCAAATTCGGAGCAGTAGGCTTCCTCTGCTTCTTTATCGATTACTTTATTATGGTAGGACTTACGGAGCTTGCAGGAGTTCCGTCCCTGATTTCCAGCGGCTGCTCCTATACGATTTCGACGGTAGTCAACTACATTTTAAGCGTCACGATAGTCTTTGATGCAGATAAGGAGGCCAATAAGGCGACACAGTTCGTGGTTTTCGTCGTCCTCAGTCTGATAGGCCTTGGCATCAATCAGCTGATGATGTGGGGCGGAACCTCCTGGCTGGCCGGTCTGATGGAACGAAATGCAGTCCTTGCTTCCTTCTCACGCTACGCCTATATGGTCGTAAAGATTTTTGCAACGGCAGTCGTGATGGTATACAACTTTATCACCCGCAAGATTTTTATCGAGAAGCACGATTAACAGCCGGAAAAGCGTAATTTAATAGCCAACGAAAGAAGAAAATTGGGTATTGAATCGAAAAAAACGGATCGATATAATAAGGAGTATTGTCTTGAGAAGACAGAGAGCACTGATTGGAAACTGTATATTGCTGGCAGCCTGTCTGGGACTCATACTTCTTTGGAGCCATCTGAATCAGGCGATCTATGCTTCGAAGGCAGGAGAAGAAGCGGTTGCCGAGATGAAGCAGACGCACAGGGAGGCGGAAGAGCCGTTTTTCACGGATCTAGCCTTTTCCGGAGAAAAGCTGCCCTATGATGCAGAAAGCTCTACCTTCTATCTTCCCCTTGATATGGAGTCCGAAGCCTGGGAAACCGGAGAGCTTACATCCCTGACCAAGGGGATCCGCCTGGTATTTGAGGAAAATCTCACGGATACCGACAAACAGGAAGCGATCCGGACAGGAAAGGCCTTCGTCTTTTATGCTATACAGGGAGAAGAGTATCAGAGCTGCCGCCTGGTGGCGACCGGACTGCCTGTGATCTCGATCGAGACGCAGGAGAGTGCCGATACGGAGGTATTTGGAGGCAGCATTTATTTCTGGGACAATACGACCAAGGTAAACTGGACCTCATCGAATATTCTGGAAGCGCATATCCGTGGCAATACAAGCCGCCTGTATCCTAAGAAGGGCTATAAGCTGACCTTAAAGAAGCAAAACCAGAATGGGGATGTGGTTTCCGATAAAAAATCCCTTTTCGGCCTTCGCACAGACGATGAATGGATCCTGAATGCGATGTATACAGACGCTTCGAAGATCCGGGATAAATTGAATGCCGATCTCTGGAGTGAGATCGGAGCGACGCGATCCGACTTTCCGAATGCCTATTTTGGCACGCGAATGACCTATGTGGAGGTCTTTTTCAACCATCAGTACTGGGGACTCTATCTCCTCGCGGAGCCGGTGGATTCCAAGCAGCTTGACCGGACGAAGAAGGGAGAAGGAAAGGTGGAGGAGTATTCCTATAAGTCTGTGACACCCCAGACCCTTCCTACGGAAGAGCTTTTGAATCAAGGCGAATACGGTCTGAATCTGGATGGCTACGAGCTGAAAGGAAAGCGGGAGAGCGTATCGAGATCCGATTGGGAGCCTCTGCTTACCTACCTGTCTTTACGCGATCTCTCAAGTGACGAGGAGTTTCGGGCAAAGGCCTCCGGTCTTACGGATCGGGAGGGTGCCTTAAATGTATGGATGTTCCTGCAGGCAGCGTTAGGTATTGATAACCGTGGAAAAAACATGTATTATGTTGCTAAACAGACGGCAGAGGGCGCGAAGATCTATTTTGCACCCTGGGACATGGACATAACCTGGGGAGATGCCCTGACTGAAAATGAAGAAGACAGCGAGACCGCCTGGAAGGTGGGACGGATGCCCGCCCTCTATTCCGAGCGCATCAACTGGGTCTTCGGTGACCGGCTGGTCGAGCTTGACGTAGACGGATCCAGGGAGTATATCAGCGAGACCTGGAAGGATCTGCGGGAAGGTGTCCTCTCAGAAGAAAATCTGAAGGAAAGCATCGAGAATCTGCAGCATCAGATAAAGGATTCCGGTGCGCTCTCGCGCAATGAGACGCGCTGGCCGGAAAGCAGCAGCGGGGAGGATATGAAGCTCTTTGAAACCATGGCTTCCTACCGCATGGGCATTCTGGATTATTATTTTGACGGAAGACTCGGGGATTACCTCGGGCTTGGATATGAGTAGAAAACGAAAGGGGAACGGAGATGGATTACCGGCATGAATTAAAATACGTGGTGACCGATGCGCAGCTTGCGCTCCTGGACAACCGGATCCGGGGACTGATTCGGCCGGACAGCCATGTGGGAGCAGACGGCATGTATCATATCCGCAGCCTCTATTTTGATGATTATTATAACAGCTATTATAACGAAAATGAGATCGGTACCGATCCGAGAGAAAAGTTCCGCATCCGCATCTACAATGCAAGTGCGGATCGCATCAGCCTCGAGCTCAAGCGAAAGGAACACGGGATGACACAGAAGCTCTCCTGCCGCTTAAGTGAAGAGCAGTGCAGGACACTGATGGCGGGAAGGTTTTTGCCTCCGGATCCAAAGGATCCGCCGGTTTTGCAAAAGCTGAACCTGAGGATGCGAACCCACCTCTTGCGCCCCCGGATCATCGTCGAATACGACCGGGTGCCCTATGTGGATCCGCTTGGAAATACCCGCATTACGGAGGACTTAAATATCCGTTCCTCCACCTATGTGGGAAGCTTCCTCGAAAAGGAGCTTCCGATGCGGCCGATTATGCCGCCGGGGCAGCAGGTACTGGAGGTCAAGTATGATGAGTACCTGCCGGATTATATTTACCGGAATCTGCAGCTGGAAAGCCTCAGGCAGACAGCCTATTCCAAATACTACCTATGCCGACGGTACTCCTTTACCGGAATACCGGATTAGATAAAATCAAGAAAAACCCAAAACGGAGGATATAAGAAAGATGGGATTTAAAGACGTATTCAAAAAATCGTTTCTGGAAGGATTTACCAGTATGGACATTTCGGCCGGCAGAATCATGGCAACCTTCGCCGTGACCTGTATTCTGGCCTGCTATGTATTCCTGATCTACCGTCTGGTGACCAGAAAGTCCTTCTATTCCAAGGGCTTCAATGTCTCCCTGGCAGGAATGTCCGTGATTACGGCAGCGATCATCCTTGCGATGCAGTCCAACCTGGTGATCTCCCTCGGTATGGTCGGTGCGCTTTCGATCGTACGTTTCCGTACCGCGATCAAGGATCCCATGGATCTGGTCTTCCTCTTCTGGTCCATCAGTATCGGTATCATCTGCGGTGCCGGCCTCTATGAGGTAGCCCTTCTGACCTGTCTCGTCGTGACGATTATGATTCTGGTGCTCGAGAACATCCCGGCTTCCAGAGCTCCGATGATGCTGGTTGTCAATGTAACCGACGCGGAGAAGGAAGCAGAGATTCTGGAGATCGTAAAGAAATACAGCCGCTTCTATAAGGTAAAGTCCAGAAACCTGACGGCAGGTGCCCTGGATATGGTAGTAGAGGTACAGGTAAAGGAAGAGAGTGCCTTCGTAAAAGAAGTAGCAGCAGTAGAGGCTGTGATGAGTGCTTCCCTGATCGCCCATGACGGCGAAGTAACCTTTTAAGCGATGAAAGAGATGATGCAGCTTGGTATGCGGGGCTTCCGCTATATCAGGCAGTACGGATCCGGGATGCTTTATCGGAAGGTGATGGAGCGAAAAAAACGAAACGAAGCGGAGGCAGACTATCCGGACTGGCTGAAAAGCCAGATACCGGATCAGGAGGAGGCTGCAAGGCAGCGCGAAACGGTATTTCCCTATGCACCGAAGATCAGCATCCTCGTGCCGACCTATGAGACACCCGAGCACTTCCTTCGGGAGATGATCGAATCGGTTCTCCAGCAAAGCTATGGAAAGCTCGAGCTTTGTATCGCGGATGGCAGCCCCTCGGATCAGGTAGAACGGATCGTACAAGCTTATGAAAAGAAGGACTCCCGGATTCGGTATCGGCATCTTACGGAAAACCTGGGAATTTCTGACAATACGAATGCGGCTCTTGACTTAGCGGCCGGTGATTATGTGGGTCTCCTGGATCATGACGATCTTCTGCTTCCCGGGGCCCTTTTTGAGATCGTAAAAGCCTGGAACGAGGAAGGGGAGACGGACGCGGCCTATACCGATGAGGACAAGATCGACAGTACAGGAAGTCATCATTTTGCTCCTCATTTCAAGCCGGATTTCAACGAGGAATACCTGCGAAGCAATAATTATATCTGCCACTTCTTTGTAACGCGGCTGGAAATTGCGAAGAGAGTCGGAGGCTTCCATAAGGAATTTGACGGAGCTCAGGATCACGATTTTATCTTCCGGTGTACCGAGGAGGCAGATCGGGTTTTGCATATCCCGAAGGTGCTCTATTCCTGGCGGAGCCACCAGAGCTCTACCGCGACAAACCCCGAGAGTAAGCTCTATGCCTATGAGGCAGGAAAGCGCGCGGTGGAGGCGCATCTTGCGAGAATAGGACAGACAGCGATACTGAAAAATACTGAAAATTACGGCTTTTACAGGGCTGTATACCCGGGAGCACCGGATACCTTAAAGAATTCTTTCGAAAAATTAGATAGACAAACCGGGGTAAACGTTGTATATTATCATAAGGCATGTAATAATTCCGTAACAATTTCCGGAAAAGAAGATTATGTGCTTTTTATTCATGTGCGGAATCAGGAAGCTATTCGGGTCAATACGGATTTCCTGCCTCTTTTAAAGGCCTGCGCTGACCGACCCCTGGCCGGTATGGCCTGTGGCAGGGTATATGACAAAAGGAAGCGCCTGACGACGGATATTCGGATGAAAGGAGTCCGGGATCCCTTTTCGAAAGGGATGCAGGGCTTAAAGAAAGGCTACAGCGGCTATTTCCACCGGGCAGCCCTTCAGCAGGAGCTGGAGACGCCGACGGACTGCTTCCTGATAAAAAGGGAAGTGCTTCAGGGAATCCGTGAAGGCAGGAGCGTAAGTCAGATGACACCGGATGAGTTGGCTGAAAGCTTACGGAAGGCCGGCTTCCATATCTACTATGAACCCTGGGCGGTGATGTATGAAGGCTGAGAAAAAGGTATCCATCGTAATACCAAATTTCAATGGCATGGCTTTTGTGGATGCCTGCATGCGGGCGGTACTCTGGGACGCCCCGGAGGCTGAGATTCTCGTCGTAGACAATGCATCCACGGATGGAAGTCTGGCCTATATGAAGGAACACTTTCCGGAAGCCCGTTATATCGAGATGAAGGGAAATGTCGGCTTTGCAGCGGCAGTCAATGCGGGAATCCGGGCAGCTGCGAGACCCTATGTGATTCTTCTGAACAATGACACCGAGGTGGAGCAGGGCTTTACAGCCGCCCTTGTGGAGGCACTGGAAAAAGACCCGTGCATCTTTTCGGTACAGGCGAAGCTCCTTCAGCTGAAGCGGCCGGATAAGATTGACGACGCAGGGGATCTGTACTGTGCCCTTGGCTGGGCCTTTGCCAGAGGAAAGGACAAATCCGCCCTTCTTTATGAAGAGCCGGCAGAGGTATTTGCAGCCTGTGCGGGAGCCGCCATTTACCGGCGGGATGCCTTTGAGAAAATCGGATATTTTGATGAGGCGCATTTTGCCTATCTCGAGGATATCGATGTAGGCTGGCGTGCCCGGATCTACGGATATCGCAACCTCTATACGCCGAAAGCCAGGGTTTATCACGCGGGAAGCGGAAGTTCCGGTTCCCGGTACAATGAATTCAAGGTAACCTTAAGCTCCAGAAATAATATCTGGCTGCTTTATAAAAATATGCCCCGTCTGCAGCTGATTTTGAATCTTCCTTTTCTTTTGGCAGGCTTTGGGGCGAAGCTGCTCTTTTTTTACAAAAAGGGATTTGGAAGGATCTATGCTCGTGGGCTTCGAAAAGGAATGAAGACCTGCGATCCCGAAAAAAAGGTACGCTTCCGGTGGAGCCACCTTCCCGCCTATCTTCGGATTCAATGGGAACTGTGGCGGAATATAGGAAAGAAAATCAGGTGAAAATGAGTGATAAAGGATAATCAGCAGCATTTCAACCGGCTGCATGTGGCGATCGATGCCTTAGTGGTTGCCTGTGCTTATCTGCTGGCATGGACGCTGCAGTTTCGCATACTGGATCATATCTCCGGTTTCGTATTCAAGGATTATATGCTGATGCTTTTCCCGCTGGTGCCGGGGTATCTCGCACTCTATGCAGCCTTTGGCATGTATACGACGAAGAGTGTCCGAAGAAAGCGGGTAGAGCTCGAGAAGATCGTTCAGGCAAATACGCTGGGACTTGGCATCTTTATGATGGCTATGTTCCTGCTTCGCTGGAACGTCGAGTTTACGACAAACTTCTCCCGTTCCATGCTTTTTTATTTCTATGTCATCAATATCATTCTCGAAGCGATGGCTCGCAATGGAATCCGCCTTGCCCTCCACCAGCTTCGCAAGAAGGGCTTTAACCAGAAGCATATGATTCTGGTCGGCTACAGCCGGGCAGCGGAGGAGTATATCGACCGCATTAAGGCAAATCCGGAATGGGGCTATGAGCTCATGGGCATCCTCGATGACCATGTAGAACAGGGCATGAAATACCGGGGTGTCGAGGTCGTCGGTCATACCGAGGATATCGCCCGGGTGATTGAAAATGCGAGACCCGATGAGATCGCCATTACCTTAGGTCTGAATGAGTATTCAAAGCTGGAACATCTCGTGGCAGTCTGTGAGAAATCCGGTGTGCATACGAAGTTTGTTCCGGATTACAATAATATCATTCCCACGAGACCTTATACCGAGGATCTGATGGGACTGCCGGTCATCAATATCCGGCACGTACCCCTGACGAATACCTTCAATGCCTTTGTAAAGCGCAGTGTAGATCTCGTAGGCGGCATCCTGGCGATCATCATTTTTTCACCGGCGATGCTTCTGACAGGGATTGCGATCAAGCTGACCTCACCGGGACCGCTGATCTATACCCAGGAGCGGGTGGGACTTCACAATCGGAATTTCAAGATGTATAAGTTCCGTTCGATGGATGTCCAGTCTCCGAAGAAAGAGCGGGGTGCCTGGACCGTACCGAATGACCCGAGGGTCACAAAGGTGGGCAAGCTGATCCGAAGAACCAGCATCGACGAGCTTCCTCAGCTCTTCAATATTCTGAAAGGGGACATGAGTCTGGTAGGACCCCGTCCGGAACGCCCCTTCTTTGTAGAAAAATTCCGGGAAGAGATTCCCCGCTATATGATCAAGCACCAGGTGCGCCCGGGTATGACCGGGTGGGCGCAAATCAACGGCTACCGCGGCAATACCTCGATAAGAAAGCGGATCGAATACGATCTCTACTATATCGAAAACTGGACGCTGGGCTTTGATATAAAAATCTTGTTTCTGACGATTTTCAAGGGCTTCATCAATAAGAACGCCTACTAGGCAGGCGATCTTCATCGTCAGCAAAAAGAAAGGATTTTACTATGGCTACCAATACAAGAGGCAGGAATACCAGAGAGCAGGACGACGAACGGCGCAGCAGGGGAAGCAGCAGCGCACGCAGCAGCAGCGGAAGAAGCCGCACCGCGTCCCGTACCGGATCCCACAGCAGCAGCTCCCGCAGTACGCATAGCACGCATACAAGCCAGGGAAGAAGAAGCCGAGAGGCTGCCTATACGCAGGAAGAGCGCAGACGGGCAGTGAAAAGACGGAAGAAGAAAAAGCGGAAGAAGAAGCTCGCGCTGATTCTGGGACTGGAGGTTTTCCTGATTCTGATTCTCGCTGTCGGTGTCTGGGGACTGGGAAAACTTGGAAAAATCCAGAACCTGGGTGTAGACGCAGATGAAGTAACGATGAATGAGGACATCGATGAGGATACAGCAGAGCTTCTGAAGGATTATACGAACATAGCCCTCTTCGGTATCGATACCCGAACGATCGGAGAACTGGGTGCCGGCAACCGAAGCGATACGATCATCATCGCCAGCATCAACAACGATACTAAGGAAGTAAAGCTTATGTCCGTCTACCGGGATACCTATCTGAACCGGGCGGACGATACCTACGGCAAATGTAATGCAGCCTATGCGGCAGGCGGTCCCAAGCAGGCGATGGAGATGCTGAATACAAATCTGGATTTGAATATTCAGTACTATGTCAGCGTGGACTTTGTCGCCCTGATCAAGACCATCGACGCTCTTGGCGGAATCGAGCTTGATATCCAGGAGGATGAGTGGGAGCTGGTCAACAGCTACATGTATGAGACGACGGAGGTTTCCGAGGACTACCTCGATCACTACAGCCCATTCCTGGAAGGACCGGGACTTCAGACCCTGGATGGTCTCCAGGCTACATCCTATTGCCGGATCCGTTATACCGCCGGCAGTGACTTCAAGCGAACCGAGCGTCAGAGAACGGTTATCAGCAAGATCGTGGAGAAGGCAAAGACTGCAGGACTGGGAACGATCAATACCATCATCGACGAGGTATTCCCGCTGGTAGCGACCAATATTCCGAAGACGACCATGATCGGAATGGCAGCCAGCATGATGTCCTATGAGCTCGGCGAGAGCGGCGGCTTCCCGACCTATATCGAGAATGTGAAGATCAACAAGCAGGCCATCGTGGCACCAGCCGATCTGGAACTGAATGTAAAGGAGCTGCACAAGACCCTCTTCGGTGAGGAGGACTATTATCCGTCACCGACCGTATTGAAGATCAGCGAGAAGATCAAGAACGATACCGGGGTTACAGCAAAGACGACAGACAGCAGTCAATAAAATAAAAAATGGACGGGCATAGGCTCGTCCATTTTTCAAAGGGAGAAATAGATGAAAAAGGAAGCGATCATCGACGTCATCATACCGACCTACCGGCCGGAAAAGGAATTTCGGGAGCTTTTGGAGCGCCTTTCCACTCAGACAAGACCGGTGCGTAAGATCATTGTGATGAATACCCGTACCGACACGGACGTGGAAGCTTTCGTGAAAGGCATAGAAAAGGTAGAGCTTCACGAGGTGGAAAAGAAGGACTTTGATCACGGCGGAACCAGAGACGTGGGAGCTGGATTCTCCGATGCGGATTATCTTCTATTTATGACGCAGGATGCCCTGCCTGCGGATGAAAAGCTTGTGGAGGAGCTTGCAAACGCATTTACAGATCCCGCGATCAAGGCAGCCTATGCAAGACAGCTTCCAAAGGACGACTGCAGGGAGCTTGAACGCTATACCAGAGACTTCAACTATCCGGCAGAAAGCAGGGTAAAATCCTCGGCGGACTTGCAAAGCCTCGGAATTAAGACCTTTTTCTGTTCGAATGTATGCGCCATGTATGAACGGGAAACTTATGTAAACCAAGGCGGCTTTATTCATAAGACCATTTTCAATGAAGATATGATCTACGCAGGCGGCCTGATTGACGCGGGATTTCAGATCGCCTATGCAGCGCAGGCGAGGGTCTGGCACTCCCATAACTACAGCGGCCTTATGCAATTTCACCGGAACTTCGATCTCGCAGTCTCGCAGGCAGACCATCCGGAGATCTTCGCGAAGGTTCCGTCCGAAGGCGAGGGCATCCGTCTGGTAAAAAGAAGCGCAGCCCACTGCCTGGAGATCCGAAAGCCCTGGCTTATCGTAACTCTGATTTGGCAAAGCGGCTGGAAATATCTGGGATATAAGCTTGGAAAGAACTATCGGCGCCTGCCCCGCTGGCTGATTTTACGTTTCACGATGAACCCGGCCTACTGGTTGCAATCGGAAAAAAAGTAGGATATAATCATGCTAATTACGAATCGCAAGAAGGAGAACGAAGATGATTGACAAACTGATAGCCAAGATCCAAAAGACAAATGCCCCCATCGTAGTAGGTCTCGATCCCATGCTGAACTACATTCCGGAGCATATCCAGAAAAAGGCCTATGCCGAGTATGGCGAAACCTTAGAGGGAGCCGCAGAGGCCATCTGGCAGTTCAACAAGGAGATCGTGGACAAGACCTACGACCTGATTCCGGCTGTAAAGCCCCAGATCGCGATGTATGAGCAGTTCGGCATCGAGGGACTGAAGGCCTTCAAGAAGACCGTAGACTATTGCAAGTCCAAAGACCTGGTAGTCATCGGCGATATCAAGCGCGGCGACATCGGCTCCACCTCTGCAGCCTATGCGGTAGGTCATCTGGGCAAGGTGCAGGTAGGCAGCAAGTGCTACGTTCCCTTCGACGAGGATTTCGCCACCGTGAATCCGTATCTCGGAAGCGACGGCGTAAAGCCCTTTATCGAGGTATGCAAGGAAGAAAATAAGGGACTCTTCATTCTGGTAAAAACTTCCAATCCGAGCAGCGGTGAGTTCCAGGATCAGCTGATCGACGGCCGCCCGCTCTACGAGCTGGTAGGCGAGAAGGTAGCCGAGTGGGGCGAGGAGCATGTAGGTCAGTCCGGTTACAGCTACATCGGTGCGGTAGTCGGAGCGACCTATCCGGAGATGGGTGCAGTCCTCAGAAAGCTCATGCCGAAGACCTTTATCCTGGTGCCGGGCTACGGTGCACAGGGAGGTAAGGGCAAGGATCTCGTGAACTTCTTTCATGAGGACGGTCTGGGTGCCATCGTAAATTCCTCCAGAGGCATCATTGCTGCTTACAAGCAGGAGAAGTATGCACAGTTTGGTGCGGAAAACTTTGGCGACGCATCCCGCGCAGCCGTAGAAGATATGGTAGCGGATATCAGTGGTGCGCTGAATGCCAGATAGGAGAATACGATGAAATATCAGGAGACAGCTCTTGTAAAAGAGCAGCGTGAGATCGCCCCGGGCATCTACAGCCTGTGGCTTCAGACCGAGCAGATCGCAGAAGAGGCGAGACCCGGCCAGTTCGTGTCGGTCTACTGTCACGACCAGTCGAGACTTTTGCCAAGACCGATCAGCATCTGCGAGATAGACAAAGAAAGCAAAGCCTTACGTCTGGTATACCGGGCAGCAGGAGCAGGAACCCAGGAATTTTCCGGTTATGGTGCCGGCGACACCCTGCGCCTGGTAGGCCCCCTGGGCAATGGCTTTCCGCTTGATAAAGATTACAAAAAAGTATTCCTGATCGGCGGCGGCATCGGTGTTCCGCCGATGGTGGAGCTCTCGAAGCAGCTACCTGGCGAAAAGATTGTCGTCTCCGGTTACCGTGGTGGCGACCTCTTTTTGAAGGATGAGCTGTCCCGCCATGCGAAGCTTGTAGTAGCTACCGAGGACGGCAGTGCCGGAACAAAGGGCAATGTACTGGACGCTATCAAAGAGAACGGTCTTACCGCAGATGCCATCTTTGCCTGTGGCCCGGGACCGATGCTTCGTGCTTTAAAGGCTTACGCTGAGGAGCAGGGCATCGACTGCTATCTTTCCTTAGAGGAGCGCATGGCCTGCGGCATCGGCGCCTGTCTCGCCTGCGTTTGCAAATCGAAAGACGTGGACGCTCATACGAACGTAAAAAATAAGCGGATCTGCAAGGACGGTCCTGTCTTTGCAGCTGATGAGATCGAATGATAACCGGAGGAGATAGCCATGGAATACAAGACAAGTGTAAATCTGGCCGGAGTAGAACTGAAAAATCCGGTTATGACAGCCTCCGGAACCTTTGGATCCGCCGGCGAATATGGAGAATTTTACGATCTGGGTGAGCTCGGAGCCGTAGTTACGAAGGGCGTAGCCAATGTGCCCTGGCCGGGCAATCCGACCCCGCGTATCGCGGAGACGAAGAGTGGAATGCTGAATGCCATCGGCCTCCAGAACCCGGGACTGGACGTATTTTTGGAGCGGGATCTGCCGAAATTAAAAAAATACGATACGAAAATCATCGTCAATGTCTGCGGTAAGACCACCGAGGACTACTGCGACGCAGTCGAGCGCCTCTCGGACGCAGCTGTAGATATGCTGGAGATCAACGTCTCCTGCCCGAATGTCAAGGAGGGCGGCATCGCCTTCGGGCAGAAGCCGGAGGCTCTCGAAGCCATCACGAAGGCAGTGAAAAAGTATGCGAAGCAGCCCATCATCATGAAGCTTAGCCCGAATGTGACGGACATCACAGAGATGGCCAGAGCAGCCGAGGCGGGCGGAGCGGATGTGCTGTCTCTCATCAATACCCTCACCGGCATGAAGATCGATATCCATCGCCGCACCTTCGCCATCGCGAATAAGACCGGCGGCATGTCCGGTCCGGCCGTAAAGCCGGTGGCTGTGCGCATGGTCTATCAGGTGGCGCAGGCAGTGAAGCTTCCGATCATCGGTATGGGCGGCATCACGAACGGCGACGACGCCATGGAGTTCATTCTGGCCGGAGCGACCGCAGTATCCGTGGGAACCGCCAATTTTGCCAATCCTTATGCGGCAAAGGAGACCGCAGAGGGTATCCTGGCTTATATGAAGAAATATCAGGTAGCCGATATCAGGGAGCTGATCGGCGCGGTTCGTTAAAAAGCGCGAAAGGGAAAAGCACTGGACATTTCCAGTGCTTTTTGTTATATTAAAAAAAACATCGGATTTTACGATTTCATTATAAAAAGTAACAGGACGAGAAGATATGAAGAATCGAAAAAAAGGCTTTACTCTGACGGAACTTACAGTTGTATTGGTGATCCTGGCGATCCTGACGGCAATTGCGGTTCCATTTTTTGTAAAATATTGGAAAATAGCAGAATTTCGAAAAAATGAATCCAACGCAAGGACGGTCTATCTGGCGGCAGAATCGCGCCTGACCTGGTATCGAACCTCAGGACAGTGGGAGCAGTTCCAGAAAAAGGTAAAAAGTCAGGGCATAAAAGCAGAGTTTGACGGGGACGAATATGCAGACTTGGATGGCCGCATCTATACCCTGACCCTGGATGCCGGAGCGTATGATACCGATCTCACCAATCCGATCCTCGATCTTCTGGATAGCTCGGCCTATGATAAGAGCTTTTTAAAGGCCTCTATCGCCGTGGAGATCGATGTCGAGACCGGGGAGGTCTATTCGGCTTTCTACGGAACCAAGTGCAAGGGGCTGAACTATGCGGATGCCGATGCAGACGGCTATCTGACGATGAAGGATCGGGCTTATGAGAGCAGAAAGAAACGACTTCTTGGCTATTATTCTGCCAAGGATACGGCAAACGTAGTCGATCTCGATCCGGTACGTCTGCGTGTGACCACCCTCAGCCTTTTAAACAGTGAAAAGCTGACCCTGAACTGGTCCTCGAACGTGGGAACAGCGCAGGATGTCAGCTACGAGCTGACCTTCTATCAGGCGGACGGGGAGAAAGAGAAGCTCTTTAGCCTCGTTATGTCTCCCTATGATATGGGTGAAAATGGCTGGAACGGCCAGAGCGGCTCGACCTCGGAAATGGCGTCCTTTACCCTGAAGGATTCGGATGGAACCGAGAAAGGAACCTGGGACTTCCCGGTAAGCCTTAGCAACAATACCTATTCTCTGGTATTGGATGCGATGATGTCGGCAGAGACACTCGGCACCCTGGATGCCAATAGCACCAGCAAAGATCTTGAAAGAACTGAGAGCACCAGCATCCTGCGTCTCACAGAGGTAGCGAAATCGTTAAGCGAAAATCAGAATATCTATGCCACTGTAAAGGCGGTATCCTATGCCGGAACAAGCAGCAGCCTAAAGCTGACCCGCGAATACCGGGACAGCGAGGCGATCTCCTCGAATACGGCGGCTACCCTGTATGGCGATGATACGAAGGATGCAGAAGTAGACATCAGCACCTGGCGGCATCTCTCGAATATCCGTTATGCGGACGGCTCGGAGACGGTTTGTTATACCTTAACTGCGAAAAATATGGACTGGGCATCGGTGGGTACCGGTGTCTACAGCCTGAAGGCAGAGACTACAGGCAGTTCTACGGCTGCAGCTATGAGACCCTGCTGGTCAGATAATGGAACCGAGGTCGTAGACTTTCCGACGATTCCGGAGCTGGCAGAAAAGGCCACGCTTACAGGAAAGGGAAGCAAAACCCTGCTTTCCAATCTGCAGCTGGGCTCGGAGTCTGTCCTCGACGATGAGACCGTTACAACCATATATAAGAATGAAACCACGGAAAAAGAGAAGCAAACCAGATACCTGGGACTCTTCGCAGAAAATAATGGAACCATCGACAACGTGACATTCCAGGCTCCGACCCTCTCTCTGGTAACGAAGGCGAAGAACGGACAAACCGAGGCAAGCTCCTTCACCGCCCTGCAGGGCGTCGGTATCCTGGCCGGACGCAGCAGCGGCAGTCTCACGAAGATTACGGTAGAGGCTGAGAAGACTGCCGGTACCACGAGAAAGGCAGACGGAACGGACAGCGACACGGTTTATGTCAACCTGTCGACAAACGGATCGAAGGCTTCCGTAGGAGGCCTGGTCGGTGTTCTGGCTCAGGAAGAAAAGACAAATACGAAAACGACTTATCAGAAGCTGGGCAATGTGCAGCTTACTTCGCTTGTCATGAATGGCACGATGGATGTGCAGCTTCCGGCAGATAAGGCGGACAAGACTACGGGAGCAGCGTCGGCAGACTCGACGCATTACGGCATCGGCGGCATCGCAGGCTATGCTTATCTCGGAAATAGCAAAAACGATGCGAAGCTTACCTCCTGCACAAACCATGCAGATATTTCCGGCAACCTCTTTACCGGCGGCATCGCAGGACGAGTAGACGGTGCCTATAGCGCGACGACCGGTACGAGTAAGATTACGGATAAGAATTCCAATCTCGTATCCTGCGAGAGTGACGGCTTGATCTTGAGTACCGTAAGTGCAGAAGAGTCCACCTTCATCGGCCAGTATTTCGGCGGCATCGCAGGCTATGCCTATCAGGCTGTGCTCTATGACTGTGAGACAGCCTCCGGCCGGGCAAAGAGCTTTACTTATGATGTGACGAAGCAAGATCTTCTGAAGGGCGATTACGTAGGCGGCATCCTGGGCTTCGGAGACGGAGCAATCTTAAGTAACTGTGAGACCGAGAAGAACGGCTATGTACTCGGTGAAAACTATGTAGGCGGTATCGCCGGAGGCCTGAAGAGCGGAAGCGACAGTGCCATCCGGGTAGACGGTGAAGTGTTAGCTACCACAAACCGAAGCTATGTTATCGGAAAGAACTACGTAGGCGGCATCACAGGCCGGAATGATAAAGACGTGACCTTAGAGAACTGCATCAATAACGGCGTAGCGGCAGCCTATGAAAAGTATGCAGGCGGAATCGTGGGTTATAACGATACCGATGCCAAAATTCAGGACTGCGCAAGCTACCTGTCCGACTACGACAGCTCGATCTATCGCATGATCGTAGACAACTGGAAAGCCACCGGAGACTATGTAGGTGGTATCGCAGGCTACAACAACGGTGCGATCACCTTTGATAAAGATAGCGAAAAGATTCTGGTCAAATCCGTATCCAGCATCGTGGCTGGTAAAAGCTACGTGGGCGGTATCGCAGGCTTTAATGATGTAAAAGGAACTCTGGATGCCAAATACGATCTCGTCGGCGGCCGCATCTACGGAAGCGGCGACGCGGTAGGAGGCTGCTTTGGCCTCAATGCCTCCGAGAAAGTTCTGACCTCGGAACTGGTAGTGAAGCCCAGAAGCGTGGAAGGTCGTTACTACGTAGGCGGCGTCATCGGTGCCAATGTGGTGAATCTGACGGGCGATGTGACTGCGGATGGTCTGCAGGCGGAGAATTCCCTGGGTGCGATCCGTGGTACGGCCTTTGTGGGCGGTATCATCGGTTATGAGAGAACCTATACGGATGCACAGCTTAGTGACTACAAGGGAGTCACAGCTGTCAGTACGGCGATTCGGGAAGCACTGGAGAAGGTACAGGCGTCCGAAACACAGCTCCTTCCGAGCCTGGATCCCAATCACGTACCGCAGAGCGTCCTTGCCTCGACAAATACACATACCCTAACACTGACCACAGACGGAAATGACAGCACCTCCTTCTCCAAGGATACGAACAACATCCCTCTGGAGGCAGGCTACTATGCCGGCGGTATCGTGGGCTACTGCGAGAAGGACAGCAAGCTGGTATTGAAAAACTGTCAAAATGCAGGCAATATTTCCCTGCTGTCCTCTGTAGGGGCAGATCAGGGCGCGAAGCTGGAAAATTATGTAAAAAGCGAAGAGGTAGGCAGCACTATTTCTGCTTCCGAGATCTGCGTGCACTTCGTAGGCGGCATCATCGGTGTCAACCTGGAAAATCAGGTCATCGACCATTGTACAAATACCGGCAATATGTCCGATAGCACGGGCATCGGCGGCATCGTGGGTCTGAATGCAGGCTTTGTCTATGATTGCTCGTTAAGCGGGAACTTCGGCAATGCAGCCTTAAGCTACCTGGGCGGCATCGCAGGTATCAATGTACAGCCGAGCGACACGAAAAATAAGAGTTATAACGATCATACCTATACCGCAGGAACCATCGAAGCCTGCAGCACGACAGAAGGAAGAACCGTCACCGGTAAGGACACCATCGGTGGCATCGCTGCATGGAATCTGACGGGAGGCATCATCAAGGACAGCATCAGCGCAGCCCATGTCACCGGTTCCGGAGACCGGGTCGGCGGCATAGCCGGACGCAACAGCGGAACCATCGAGCTGGCGGACGAATCGAAGAAATCCATCACCCGAACCGTACAGTCCACGAGCGGAACGGCCGTGGGCGGCATCGTGGGCCTCAATGAGGCGGGCGGAAAGCTGGTAGTCACCGCGAGCGGAACAACCACCGAAGTCGTAGCAGTGGGCAGCGGCCTTACCGTCCGTGGAAGTGAGAACGTAGGCGGCATCATCGGTGTCAATCAGGGAAATCTTGGAAGCACGACGAATACACTGGTTAGTCAGGCGAAGCTTGTGCGCGCCTCCAAGGGCAATGCGGGCGGCATCGTCGGAAGCAATGCCGGAAATATCACGAAGGCGAAGAATTCCTCTGCCTCTGTCACCGCCGATCAGGGCAATGCAGGAGGCATCACCGGTGTCAATGAAACCGGACATACCATCGAAAGCTGTATCAACACCGGCAATGTCACTGCAAGTGCCGGATACGCAGGCGGCATCGTCGCGACAAATGCAGGAACGATTAAAGAAAGTACTGTTACCGGAAGCAAGACCTCTAAGGTAACCCTCGAAAGCCGTGGCGTGGACGAGATGGGTGCAATCTGTGCCGTCAACACAGGCACGATTACAGCCAGCCTTCCGACCGGAAATATCGCTTTAAAGAGCTCCGGCAGCATCTTCGGCGGCATCACCGGCAGAAATCAGGGAACGGTAACCGATACAACCCTTACCTATATGCCGGAGCTTTCCGGCAGCGGCACGCTGACCGTGGGCGGAGCTGTCGGCTTAAACGAGAAGACTATAAACAAGATTAGCTCTGAAAATCTGAGCTTTACAAACTTTACCAATTACCATTACCTGGGCGGTATCGTAGGTCAGAACGGCCTGGAGAGCCAGAATAGCACCACAGACGGAAGCACAGAAGAAGCTTCGAAAGCGAACGTTACCGGAAGCTCCTTCTCCGGCACGATAACTGAAAAGCAGGGTACCGCAGGCAACTGCTACGGCGGCATCGCAGGCATCAACTATGGAACCCTGCAGGGGGATAGCGTAAAAGAGATCAAGATGAGTATTCAGGGCGTCTATACCGCCACTAGCACAAGCTCGGCGGAGGAAAAGGAAGCCCTGGCTACTCATGCAGGCGGTGTCGCAGGAAAGAACGAGAACGAGGGCAGCATCGAGAACTGTATTCTTGAAAATAATGCAAGCAGCTCGCTGACGGCAGCCTACGGCATGCTGGGAGGTATTACGGGCTTCAACAAGGGCAGCATCACCGGATCCGGCAGCAACCAGACGGCTACGGTGCTGGCTGACATCGAGCATAAGAAGAATGCAGACGTATTGGAGAAGATCAATACCAATGTAACTGAAGCTGAACTGACACCTACAAAAACTTATGTAAGCTGGTCTTCAAACAGTAATATCGAAAACCTGTCCTATGCGGATAATAAGGGTTCTGTCACCCAGGATCGCCTGAAGCTCATCCTGACCACCAACGGCAATCTGGGAGGCATCGCGGCTTACAACAGCACAGAGGGCTCCCTGTCTCACTGCGTCTCCGGAAAGTGGTTCCTGAACAATAAATCCGAGGCCATCGGTGTCGGTACCGGCGGAATCATCGGTATGAATGAGTCCGAGAAGGATCTAAGCTATCTGGTCAACGGTGCCTTTGTAGGACGTCAGATCGCCTCCGGCTCCACAAATCGCTTCGCCGGCGGCATCATCGGAAACCAGAATAACAGCACGAGCAGTGACTGGACGATCACCTACTGCGTCAACTATGGCACGGTTTATTGCTACAATTCCCATTACTCCGGCGGTATCTTAGGTCAGTGGACCGGAAGCGGCGGCACGATCGAAAACTGCCGAAACTATGGAAGTCTGCAGACTACCTACGCGGCAAGCTGGATCGGAGCCTCTGGCGGCATCGTGGCACAGCTTTACCATGCCTACGAGGATAACGAGTACAATATCATCAGCTGCGGCAATTATGGAAGCATTTATAAGAAAAACGGAACCAGCGGAGACGGTGCCAACGACAGCGCCGGGGTTCTGGGGAATATTACCAACTACGAGGCGTCCAGTGCGGATCAGTCCCAGAGCTATTCAGTGCAGATCCTGGACTGCTTCAATGCGCCGGGGGTAGAGATCTATTCGAGCTCTATGGCATCCGGAATTTTTGGATTTTTGTCCTGTGATAATGCGCAGGGAGATAATATTATAAGTTCTACGGCAAATGTCGATATCCGGGTGGAACGCTGCCGGAATTTTGCTAAGAAATTAATAAGTAATGATAATAATAACAATTTTGTGGCGGGTATTTTTGGAGACCGTTATGGTAATGGCACCAATGCATGGAAAGCTCATACGGTTGTCAAGGACTGCTATTCGTTGAACTTAGATGCAAGCTATTATTCAAGAACGGATCGGCCGATTTATTCTGCACTTGGCGGACGAACCGGTGGAGGCCCGGCCAGCATGACAGAAGAAAACCGAAAGAATAACTTCTATTTTGAGGGAATTGCTGACTGGGGATTCACAAATGTACGAATCGGAAACGGACAGGCAGATGTAAATGGAAGTGGCCAGCATAACAATGGCCAGCATAACGATGGCTTGAATGGACAATATATTACAAACGCATTTTTCATGTATGATATTACAAATCAAAAATATATTTTGGTTGATTTGATAAAAAATGATAACTATACTTATTTATTTGACGGAAGAACTGGCTTTATCAACAGCAAAAACCAAATTCAAAGTGCAAGCGAGCAGATATGTGGAACCGTTCTCTTTGCGATTGGTGATACCGAGTATAACAATAGTTTACTGGTCAGCAGCGCAGCGACGGATCCGCGGGATATCGTATTTTTGAATACGAGGGAGAGCTACCGCCGTCTGGAGGGCATTACCACCGATACGGATGGAACCCAAAAGCTTCTTGCACCGGATAAAGTAAAAGCAGAGATAACAAGCGGAAAAATCAAAATCACAGTTACCCCGCAGAAGCTTCCCTACGCAGATGGTACTCGCTCAGATGACGACTGCGATCCCTTCGCCTATATCGTGAAGCTGACCGACAACGATGGAAACTCTGTCGAGCGCAAAATTTACAGCGAGTCCGAAAGCATCGAGCTGCCCTCCGAGATAAAGGGTGAGCTGACGGTAAGCGTAAGAGCGGTCAGTATGTTCGACGACGTGAAGGATTCCGATGAGGTCGAAGCGTCGGGTAAAATCGTCAGCACCCTGCTTCCGGATCCCCAGGTGCGGATCGAGGTCGTACAGGTATCAAACAAGGGAACAGGCAATTCAGGCTCTGATGATAATGAGAAGATGAGAGCGGATTATCGCTATCGCATCACCCTGGAGAATCTGGAAGATTATGAGTCAAAGAAGTCAGACGGAAACGCTCTGTACCCCGGATGGCAGGTAGAGGTCAAGATCCAGAATATGGGAACCGTGACGCTAAGCAGCACGAATCCTACGGCCGAACTTGCACCGAATAATCAAAATATTTCCATCTATCAGATGGTAGCGCAGGCTTCCGGAAATGGCCTGGAAAGCTCCAAGGAGATCTCCACGGCTGTGAATCTCCACTATTACTATCGGGCAGATATGGATTTGATAAGTCGGGCATCGGCGATACCGTCTTACGATGTAAAGGGAACGACATTAGAGGATTTGACCATTACGGTTACACTGGATGCTTCGGATACCTCTGCGAATACACCACCCATCTATCGGGTAGAGCTTCTGGGAGACTGGACAGAAACAAGTGACACCGGTGTCCAGAGCACACACCGGGATACTACGGTACTGGCAAAGACTGACGTTCTGACGGTATCCAAGGGAAAGGCGACAGCTACCTTCCAGAATCTCCCGGATTATCTGGGTGATGCTACAAACCTGCGTCTTCGCATCTGGTATGCATCTTCGGGTCTTGGACCGGTCTATACCTATTGGGAGGTAGACAGTGAGACGGAGGCTAATGTCAAGGAGCTAAGCCAGGACGAGAATGGAACATATACCTGGAGTTACCTTCACAGCACGGTGCTGGCACAGAGCGTAAGCAATTATTACGAGCAATATATTTACAATAGCACAGGAACACTCCTCACCTGGCTTCCGAAGCCGGAGCTGAAAGATGCGGATCTTGAAACATATATGACACCGGAGTATGAAGGCGATAAGCTCTATTATACGTTCCAGTGGGATCAGGGTAAAAACTACACAAATGCCAAATACGAAGTATCCCTTACCGGCATCGATGAGAACGAAAACGAGGTGATCATTCCGACCGATGAGTTCTACACGAATTCCACTGCGAATACCCTTCGCATCGACGGCACGGATTGGAACTACAAGAAAGTACGCCTGAAGGTCACCCGCATCGGCTATACCGAAGGCACAAGCACCTATATCGGCCTCTCTGCGAGCGGCGATTATACCATCAAGCCCCGCCTGGAGGCACCGGCGCAGCCGACCCTTGCGATCACGGATCAGAATGAGCTGCTCTATGACTTAAGCTTTGCGGCCAATGCGTCCGAAGAGGGACTGGCAGGCTATCAGGCTTATATCCAGACCTATGGCGAGGATGGCACTTTGGGCACAGCCGAAACCTTAGGCAATCAGATCACAGCTTCAGGTGCATCCGGCTATAAGATGTCGGTCGACCTGGAGAAATATGCAGGCAAAAAGGTAGTGATCTACCTGAAAGCGATTGCAGCGGAAAATGGAGAGTATCTGGACAGTCTCGCAGGCATTACCACGGAGCTGACGATTCCAAGCCGTCTGCAAAAGCCGAATGTCACATGGAAAGCCGGTTGGAGTTATGGTGAAGATGCGACCAGCGTAGAGAACTTCAAGAATAATCTTCGCATCAACCTGACAGCGAACGACTCATCCAGCATCCCACCGGGAGGCAGCGGTTATCTGCTTCGCGCCTACATCTTTGATAGTAAAGAGGAGGCAGAGAATGCTACAAAGAATATCACATTCCCGGAAGAGGCAAGCTTCACCTACCCGGTAAGCTACGGCGAGAGCAAAATTCCGGTAGAGATGACGGCAGTAAGCAGCAATAGCTATTATCACGATTTACAGAACCTGTCTATCCGGTATGCCGGAAAATGGATCGTCTTCTATGCAAGAATCTCCTCCGGCAGCGGCAGTGTAAGCTCCGAGTGGACAGACGCGTCCGCCCCCATTCGTCTGCCAAAGGTGCAGCTTTCTACGCCTCAGGTAGCTTCCGAGTCCAAGGATGTGACCCTGAAAGCAACTGTTACCACGACACCGAACGTGCCGGGTACGGAAAAAGACTGGACAGCAAAAGCGACCAGCCTGAACTGGAGCAGCGTTTCCTACGCGGATGTTTATGAATTTACTCTGAATGGAAACCGAAAAGAGGATGATGGTACGACCACAGTTCTAACAGAGACCTACCGGATCCTGCAAAATGCGGATGGAAGCATTCGCGTAGAACAAAAGGAAACAGACGAAAACTGGAAAGAGCTGGAAATGGAAACCGAGGACGACGGAGAAATCACCTATCTCCTGACCGGATATGAGACTGCGGCCAAGGGCTACTACACCCCCACCGGCATTTCCGGTGGTCAATATTCCTACGAGGTGAGCCTGAATGCCCGCCTGGTGGTAACGACCGAGGATGACGGCTCTTACAGCTATCAGCTTCTGCTCCCGGATGTAAGCGACGTGACAGCGAAGGATACCCTTGCCGACGGCACCGAGTCTGAGACAAAGCTTACCAATGACAGCTTCAAGCTGACTACAAAGGTCAGCGTCACCGCTGATGTGCAGGAAAATCTGGACGGAAACACAAGCGAATCCTACCAGAAGTCCGAGACCAGCGAGACGACATTTCAGTAATGCCCCGAATAAACGGGATACAAACGAAAAACGAGAGAGGAGGAGAACCCTTGTTTAAGAATAGAATCAAACGCTTAAGGGAAGAGAGCAATCAGGGTGTCTCCCTGGTGATCGTGCTCTGCGTCTCCGCCTTTTTCGTGGCCTTCGCGGCAGCGATTCTCTATACAGCGGGGCTTCTGACCGCCCAGAGCAATGCGAGACTTGGGCAGGAGCGGGTGCGGCTGCTGGCGAAAAGCTATGCGGAGGTGCTTGGGAAGGAGCTTACCACGCCGACAGCGAAAACAAGTGTAGTAGGAAAGAATGCCGACTTTTATTCCTTTGTCAATGCCTTC
The DNA here is from genome assembly GCA_963640245.1 of Bulleidia sp. GTDB lineage: Bacteria > Bacillota > Clostridia > Lachnospirales > Lachnospiraceae > Laedolimicola. The sequence goes on along the minus strand of CAVHYN010000053.1, from coordinate 24,810 downwards.
TTAGACAGCAGCCAGTATGCCGACGAGGTGGCTTATGAGTTTGTCTTAAATGACGATTCAAAGAGCCTGCCTGCCATCAAGGACGGGGGCTACGGAGACCTGCGGATCACCCTGACCAGAGAGCAGGGTGACGATGAGGATGCCAGCAGCTTAAGCGGAACGATTGATGCATCACAGAGCGCAAATTACGGGACGATCATCGATAGCCTGCAAAAGCGTACAGTCTACCAATACCTGGTGCAGGTGGCAGTGACGGCGACCTATGATGGAGAAAGCTATACCTACAGCACTGAGTACAGCCGGGGCGAGCGGTATCAGTTGAACTTTAGCTGGAATGGTAAGTCTATCGTCTGGTCTACGGACGATACGCAGTGGCATGAGGGAAGCACCAGTGGAACTGAGGTGAGTCCGAACAGTGCGATCACCTACCGCTACGATACCAACCAGACGACCTTGTGTCAGTTTACAGAAACTACCATCGACGCAGAGACGACAGAGAGCACAGGAGGCGGAAATGACGATGCGGGAAACTAAAATAGACGCAGAAAAAAAGCTTCCGGCTTCTATCGTGCGAACGCTTCGCTCCAGGTCGGGAGATACCCTGATCGAGGTCATGGCCAGCATCTTCCTCTTCCTGATTATGATGGGAATCCTGC
>CAVHYN010000053.1:0-23855 GCA_963640245.1 Bulleidia sp. | reverse complement strand
GGTACAGATACCGGAGGTGAGGGCTCATGAGATACTTTAAAAAGTGGACAGCTGCCCTTCGAGGACGCCTTTCCGATCGCTCCGGTACCACCCTTGTGGAGCTTTTAGCTTCCTTGCTCCTGATCACCATCGCCGTCTCGATGGCGGCCGTGGTGCTCCACGGTGCCTACCGCATCTATCAGCAGATCCAGAGAACCCAGGATGCCTACTCCCTCGTGGATACGATCGGGACAGAGCTTCGGGGTATCGCCGAGGACGCGAATGGGTATGTAAAGCTCTATCAGAGCGCAGATTCTATCAGTGAACAGGTAGGAACGGATGGAAAGATTAGCGGGGCAGAGGTTCTGGAATACCTGGATGAAAATGGCTACGTCGTGCTTCTGACCGCGGAGGGCTGTGAGGAAACCAGCCTCTATACCGGAAATAACCCGGAAGACAGTGCGGCTTCCCAGGGAAGCTTTGAAGCTGTCCCGAAAGGGCAGATCGTGCTTCGCTACTACAACCGGCAGAAGGACGGCAGCTACTACTACCAGACGGCATCCGAAAAGAAAATCGCGCGGGCTGCAGCCAAGGTCTACGGAGAGGGCTTCTACATGGATTATCAGGTGCAGGTGAAGTTTCGTTTATCCGACGGCAGCCCGGATTCAGAAGGAAAAATAAGTGCCATTCTGGCGGAGGTCAGCATCTCGGAAAAAGATGGCACAGAACCGATCGCAAAGGATACATTTGTCCTTGATTTTCGGAGCAAATTGAAGTATAGTGACAGTATAACAGCAAAAACCTACGAAGAAGACGGAATGTAATGCCGGAAATGAGAAAACTGCTCAGTATCTGGCTAGTTACGAAGTAAGTTGCTTTGGACAGGAAAGGCTGAAAAACGAAAAGAGAAGGAGAAACAACATGATCAAAAAAATCAAAGAAAACAAAAAAGGCTTCACACTGGTAGAGCTGATCGTAGTTCTGGTAATCCTGGCTATCCTGGCAGCGCTGCTGGTACCGGCACTGACAGGATATATTGACAGAGCAAAGAAGAAATCCATCATCGCAGAGACACGGCAGTGTGTCATGGCGGCTCAGACACTGGTGGATGAGGCGTATGCGACAGTAGTGGAAGGAACTGCAATCACCGTAGGAGAAGAAGGTACAGTTAAAACTGCTGACGTTGTGAAATTGGCAGAAGTAAAAGGCACTTTAGGAACGGTAACGCTTACTACTACTACTGATACAAATGATGCTGTGAATAAGATTAAAAGTCTCGAGTATACAAAGGGCAACTTGACATGCACATACTCTGGCGGCGATTATACCGTAGCAGCAGCAACAGCTTCTTCTGAGGAAAATTAAGCAACAATCGTCTTTGAACTGCGGTGCATCGCAGATACGTGTGTAAAAGACGGAAAATAGAATCTACCGAAAGGATCGCACCCCATGCCCGACACCCAGCCCTCTGCAAAACAAAATAAGGTAAAGCACCGGGACTGGCTGCGGCATGCGCTTGCGGTTCTCTGTCTTCTGCTTCTGGTGGTGGTTCTTCTGGCACCGGGCGTTCTCGAGCTTCTGTACCGGGCGGATGCCCGGGCAGCGCTTCGGAACGCCCGCTCCGTAAAGATCGCGCTTGAGGTAACCTCCACCGAGCAGTATGGCAGCAGCGCCCCGTTTGCCGATGTGACAAAGCAGGGCGGTGTAGCTGAGGGCGTCTACGAAGACGTCCTTTTCTTAAGTAAAGCACCGGGAGAATTTTGGATTCTTCGAACCGATGATACCGGTTATCAGGTGCAAAGCTTCCTCTATCAGGAAAATGAATATACGGTCTGGTATGACCGGAGCACGAAGAAGTATACGGTCTATCATGACCGCCTGCTGATCGGCGATGATACAGGGGAGAATCCGTAATATGACAGAATTAGTAATCTTAGAAGGCCTCCTCTGGCTGATCCGCTTTGTCTTCGGAGCCTGTATCTTCAGCTTCCTGGGAGTCGTAGCTGACCGGCTTCCGAGAGGGGAAGGTATCGTAAAAGGCCGAAGCCACTGTACTGCCTGCGGGCGGGTATTGACCCCGGCCGAGCTGATTCCCTGTATCAGCTTCCTGGCTTTACGGGGACGCTGCAAGGGCTGCGGCACACCGATCCCGAAACGAGCCTTCTTTGGCGAGCTGATTGGCGGGATCGCATTTCTCCTTAGCGCATGGCGCTGCGGATTTGGACACACCGGGCTGATTTCCGTGGAGGGCGCGGTGATTTTTTGTTATCTGGGAATCTTATTTGTGGTAGCCCTGATTGACTGGGATACCAGACTTATCTATAATCGATTTCATATTCTGATCGCCATCCTGGCGGTGATTCAGCTATTTCTGGTTCCGGAGCACGGCATCGGTGATCGCCTGGTAGGCGCATTGATCGTATCCGTCCCGATGCTGGTGCTGGCATTGATCGTGCCGGGAGCCTTTGGCGGCGGCGACATCAAGCTTATGGCGGCCGCAGGATTATTTCTTGGTACGGACGCGAATGTCTGCGCGATGTTTTTCGGACTTTTGAGCGGCGGGGCTTACGCAGCCTATATGCTGGCTACGAAGAAACTAAAGCGAAATGACCAGTTCGCCTTTGGACCCTTTCTGGCACTGGGGCTTGGCATCGCAGCCCTGTGGGGCGATAAGATTGCAGCCTGGTATCTGCAGATGCTCTAAGAGCAGGAATGAACAGATATAAGGTAACTGTTTCGCATTTTACAGTTACGATAAAAGGAGAACAACAGATGGCTCGTTTTCACTATGTCGCGAAGGACATGAAGGGCAAAGTAAAGAGAGGAACCGCCGAGGCGGCTACGGAGAAGGCATTGACCGCGAACCTGCTGGCGGAGGGGCTTTATCCCGTGGAAGCCAAGGATGAGGCGGCAGCGAGAGGGCATAAGCGGCTGAAGGCAAAGCAGCTGGCACCGTTTTGCCGCGAGCTTTCGACTCTTCTGGCCTCCGGTGTCAGTCTGGTGCGGGCTCTCGATATCATTTCCAGGCAGGAGGGCATCCCGAAAGCGGAGCGGGAAGTCTACGAGGCGGTTCTAGTGGATCTTCGAAAGGGTATCAGTCTCTCGGAAGCGATGGAGAACCGACAGGCCTTCCCGGAGCTGATGATCGGCATGATTCGATCCGGTGAGGGCAGCGGAAATCTTGATCAGGTGACCGGACGGCTGGCCATCCAGTATGAGAAGGAGCACAAGCTGAACCAGCAGGTGCGATCCGCGATGACCTATCCGGCGGTGCTGCTGGTCTTAAGCGTGGCGGTGGTTATCCTGATTGTGACCTTTATCCTGCCGCAGTTCCAGAGTCTCTTTGACGAGATGGAGAGCCTGCCCTGGATTACGAATATACTGATCGCCATTTCGGATTTTCTGGTTCACCGGTGGTATATGGCACTTCTCGGTGTCTTTATCCTGGTGGCGGTGATTCGCCTGATCGTCGGTATTCCGGCGGTACGCCGGGGCGTGGATTACCTGAAGGTGCATATGTGGGGCTTTGGAAAGCTCTATCAGGTCATCTATACAGCCCGGTTTGCGAGAACCCTAAGCAGCCTCTATTCGAGCGGTATGCCGCTTGCCCAGGCTATCGGCATCGCAGGGGAGACGATCGGAAACCTCTATGTGCAGGAACAATTTGAGATGGTGGTGACACAGGTACGAAGCGGTGTCGCCTTATCCCAGGCCTTGCACGACGTGGACGGACTGCTTTTGAAGCTTTCCAGTACGATTCTGGTAGGCGAGGAGAGCGGCCGGCTGGAGGTGATGCTGGATTCCATCGCAGCGACCCTGGAGGACGACGCAGAAGCAGCCACTAAGCGGATGGTGACGCTCTTAGAGCCGCTTCTGATTATCTTTATGGCTATCGTGGTAGGTATGATTATGGTTGGTGTCATGCTGCCGATCTACCAGTCCTACGCAGCGATTGAAAATGCGTAGGAAAGAGCTTCTGAATAGTTACAAGTATAGGATTTACAAGGAGAACGATCATGAGTGATGCGGTCATTGTACTGAGAGAAGAATGCATCCTTTCGGCGGAAGGAAAGGCCGGACGCACCCCGAAGATCACGAAGGTGCGCCGGATTCCGGTGGAAGGGTTCGGAAATACGATGGAGCAGTGGAAGAAGGCTCTTTCGACCTGCATGGAAAGCCTGCAGGCGGATCACGTGAAGCTGGTGCTTCCGGCCTCCTATTCCTCCGCGCGAATTACCCAGATTCCTTATGCTGCAGGGAAAACCCTGAAGAAGATGGCAGAGAATGTCATGCAGGAAAATGAGAGTGAGGGCGTGGCAGACTACTCGGTGGTGCAGGGCGATAAAAAGCAGGGCTTAACCCTTTGCTGCAGCAGTACCTCGGAGAAGTTCTTAAGCGGCCTGACCGCCATTGCCCAGGAGCTGGGACTCCCGGTGGACTCTGTATCGGTACCCCTCGAGGGATATCTAAGACTTCTTGGTCAGATGAAGCAGGGGCGGAACCGTACCGCTATTTATCTCCTTTTTGAGGAGGGCAGTGTCATCAGCCTGCTTTATAAGGACGGTATCTATCAATATTCTACGAGAAGCCGAATCTTCAGTGAGCGCGGCACCCTGGATTTCGGTACCGAGATTGTCCGCAATATCTCCGGTATCCGCCAGTTCTACTCTACGATGCAGGCGGAGGAGCCGATTACGGACGTCTACTATGCAGGCTGCGCAGCAGATGATTTCGAGGCAGGGATGGAGGGCATCCGTGCCATGAACCTGCAGGTGCATCCCTTCGAGGTGGAGCTTCCCTTTGACGCACCGGGAGATCCGGGAGACTGGCTCGCCTGCATCGGAAGCCTGATGACCCAGAAGAAGGACATCAATCTCTACGATCGGTGGCTTTCGGATCAGAAGGATGAGATTGGCAAGCGGGTTCATTTCGGAAAAGAGCTGATCGCCCCGGCGATAACCCTGGCTGCCTGCCTGGTGATTTTTGCCGGTGTCACGGCCTGGAACGGTCTCACCTCTTCCAAAATCCGGAAGATAGAAAGCTGGATCGAGGATGCATCGGTGCAGGAGCAGTATCAGCAGGCCGAACAGCGGAAAGCCTACAGCGAGGCATTAAATCAGTCTATCGCCCAGGTGAATCGGATGGAGAAGAATCTCACCACCTATCCGGATCTGACGGAAAGCATGATTCGGGAGATCGAGGACGTCAGCGGCCGGGATATGGATGTAAAGATTCAGGGGCTGAATATGGAGACCGGAACCTTAAGCTTCAACGCAGTCAGCCGTCAGGTCATCGATATTCCGGGTTATGTAAACCGCTTAACTGCGACCGGCCTTTTTGAAGAAGTCAATTATACCGGCTATGCCTATGGCGATCAGGAATATACGCTGTCCCTGACCTGCGTTCTGGCAGCGGCAGAGAATGGGGAGGTGCAGTAAATGAAGCTCGATATGGAATTAAAACCGGGTGATGTAGTACTTTTGAAGGTACTGGGCTGCGTCCTGATTCTGGTACTTTGTATGCAGCTTCTGGTCTTTCCGGGACTGAACCGGCACGAGGAGCTTGCCGCCTCTCTGGATGAGAAAACAGCCCAGAAGATGGAGATGGAGGAGACGATTGCGAATGCTCCGGTGGTAGAAGAGACCATTGCCGGGCAGGAGAAAACCCTGCAGGCAGCGGAGGAGAAGTACTATGGCCTTCTGGAAAACCAGGAGGTGGATGAGCTTTTGACCGGCGTGGTGCTGAATCATAACCTCTTTCCGGTATCCTTAAGTATCGCGGAGACCGAAGACGCAGTGCCGGATGCTTATTTTCTGGCAGCAGAGGCGGACAGTACGGCAGAGGATTCGGCTTCGGCCCAGGAAGGAAACGGACTGGATACCGCGACCGCAGAGCTTGACGGTACAGATGACAGCTCGGCAGACAGTGCAGATACAGAAGTGACACCTGTGTATACAAAGTATGTACATATTACCGATGTCTCTCTCACCCTGCGGGGAAGCGAGGAGGAGCTCCAGAGCTTCTTAAACGATATCGCGGTAAATTATCCTGGTCTGCAGGTGCGTTCCTTTACGATGCATGAGAGTACCTATCTGAATGAATATCTGGATTCGGTAGATACGACTACCTGCAGCTGCGTCATCGCAGTCTATACCTGCACAGACACGTCCAGTACAGGAGAGGAGACGGCACAGTGAATACAAATATACGAATCGGAGACGTCTTAAAGGAAAAAGGCTATGTAACGGATGAGCAGATGAACGAGGCTCTGGCCTACCAGAAGGAGCACCGGGATATGCGCGTGGGTCAGATCCTGCGTGAGCTTGGCTTCGTGACGGAGGAGCAGGTGCTGGACGCCTTGGCGAGCAGACTGCAGCTTCGGATCGTGGATATCGCCCAGCTGCAGGTCGATATGCAGGCTGTGGCTATGGTAAGCAGGGAGCTTGCGGAGAAGAATCTCTTGCTTCCTATCAGCGTCCAGGAGCACCATATGGTGCTGGCGGTGAATGACCCGCTGAACTATTTTGCCCTTGAGGAGGTTCGCCAGCAGACCGGCTGTCAGCTGGAAATCTGCCTGTCAAAGGAGGAGCCTCTTAAAAAGGCGGTGTCCTATTACTACGCGGAGGTCAGCGCCCGCCGGGCTGCGAGTCAGGCAAATGTAGGCTTTGCCACGACGGCGCAGGATCTGGAGATCGAGGATCTGGAAAACAGTGACGATGAGGCACCGATTATCCGCCTCTTAAACAGCCTTCTGGAGCGTGCGATCAAGACCGGCGCCAGCGACATTCATATCGAGCCCTTCGAGCAGGAAACCCGGGTACGGATGCGTATCGATGGTGTCATCATGGAATATGTCACGATCAACCGGAACATTCATGCACCGCTGATTGCCCGTATCAAGATTCTGGCAAACCTCGATATCGCTGAGAAGCGCGTGCCGCAGGACGGCCATTTCCGGGTAAAGCTCGAGGAGGGCAATATCAACATCCGTGTTTCTGTATTGCCTACGGTCTTTGGTGAGAAGGCAGTCTTGCGTATCCTGGCTTCCGCCTCTCATCTCGATCATGCAGACCATTTCGGCATGGATGACTACAGCTATAATCAGTTTGCGCCGATGCTGAATTATCCGAACGGCATCATTTACATCACCGGACCTACCGGAAGCGGTAAGTCCACGACCCTCTATATGGTACTGGCTTATCTGTCCGGCCGGAAGGTGAATATCTCGACCATCGAGGATCCGGTGGAGAAGAATATTCCGGGCATCAACCAGACCCAGGTCAATGTGACAGCAGGCATGACCTTTGACGTGGGACTTCGAGCCCTGATGCGTCAGGATCCGGATATCATCATGGTAGGTGAGACCCGTGACGGTGAGACAGCAGGAACATCTGTTCGAGCAGCTATCACCGGTCATATGGTATTGTCCACCCTGCATACAAACGACGCGGTGTCGAGTATCGTGCGTCTGCAGGATATGGGTGTAGAGACCTATCTGGTGGCGAATTCCCTGGTCGGACTGGTGGCGCAGCGTCTGCTTCGAAAGGTATGCCCGAACTGTGCGACAGAGATGGAGACGACAGAGCAGGAGCGTCTGTTTCTTGGTCAGGATGTCAAGAAGATTCACCGGGGCGTGGGCTGCGCCCAGTGCAACCATACCGGTTACAGTGGACGAATCGCGGTTCATGAGATCCTTCCGGTCAACAACGAGATCCGCCGGATGATCATCGATCAGGAGTCGATCGAGGAGATTACAAGATATGCCATCGAGCATCAGCATATGCGTACCCTGAAGGAGAGTGGCCTGATTCTGGTAAAAGAGGGTGTGACCACACCGGAGGAGCTGATGAAGATCAGCTATGGAGAGTAGAAAGTAAGATGGAAATTTATGAGATCATCCGGGATGCCAGAAAGAGAGGGGCGTCCGACATTCATATTTCCGAGGGGATGCCCCTCTGGTACCGCGTAAACGGCCGCCTGCGCGCCTCGGAGCTTAAGCCTTCCCCAGAGGAGGTAAGAAGCCTTCTTTTGTCCCTTCTGGATGAACGGCATCGAAGAGCCTTTGAGGCAGGGGAGGACGCAGATTTCTCTCTGGAGACCCCAGAGGGAGAGAGACAGCGTGTCAATGTATTCCGGCAGCAAAAAAGAATCGCGGCGACCATCCGTCTCTTAAATGGGCGGATTCCCTCGCTGGAGGAGCTGAAGATGCCTACGATTCTCTATGAGATGGCGCGTAAGCCCCGGGGACTGATCCTCGTTACCGGTCCTACCGGCAGCGGAAAATCGACCACACTCGCGGCGATGATCGAGTATCTGAATCAGAACCTTGATCGACATGTGATTACCATCGAGGATCCGATCGAGTACCGCTATGAAAGCAAGCAGTCCCTGATTCACCAGCGGGAGGTCGGGGATGATGCAGGAAGCTTTGCATCGGCTCTTCGAAGCGCCCTAAGAGAGGATCCGGACGTGATTCTAGTCGGAGAGATGCGAGACTACGAGACGATTTCCGCAGCCCTTCTGGCCGCAGAGACCGGTCATCTCGTGCTCTCTACCCTGCATACGACCGGTGCAGCCCAGACCGTGGAGCGTATCATCGATGCCTGCCCGGCAGAGGGGCAGAACCAGGTACGTATCCAGCTGGCCGGTACTTTAAAGGGCATCGTCAGCCAGTGCCTGATTCCCTGCGGCGGAGGCCTTGCCCGCATCGCCGCGACAGAGCTTCTGGTCAGCACCGACAGCATCCTGAACCTGATCCGGGAGGGCAAGACCCACCAGATTCCTTCTATGATGCAGGTAGGTGCCGACACCGGCATGCATACCCTGAATATGGATCTGGGACGCCTCGTCCGGGAAGGCTACATCACCCGGGAGGACGCCCTGAACTATACGAATAATAAGGCAGAGATCGAGCAGTATCTGTAAGGAAAAGCGGATTGCACAGCAGTCCGCTTTGTGTTATGATAAAACAAATATGGCTATTTATCTTCACACAGGAGGTTTCAGATCAGATGGAACAATATAAGCAGGAATTTATCGAATTTATGGTAGAGTCGGATGTACTGAAATTCGGCGAGTTTACTTTAAAGAGCGGCAGAAAATCCCCCTTCTTCATGAATGCGGGTGCATACGTAACCGGTTCTCAGTTAAAGAGACTGGGTCAGTATTACGCAAAGGCGATTCACGACAAGTACGGTGACGACTTCGATGTACTGTTCGGACCGGCCTATAAGGGCATTCCATTGAGCGTAGTGACTGCTATTGCCTACAGCGATCTCTATGGCAAAGAGGTGCGCTATTGTTCCGATCGAAAGGAAGAGAAGGATCATGGAGCCGACAAGGGCAGCTTCCTCGGAAGTAAGCTAAAAGACGGTGACCGTGTAGTCATGATCGAGGATGTGACGACCTCCGGAAAATCCATGGAGGAGACCGTGCCGAAGGTAAAGGGCGCGGCAGACGTGGAGATCGTAGGTCTGATGGTATCCCTAGACCGTATGGAAGTCGGCAAGGGCGGCGTCAAATGCGCGCTCGACGAGGTAAAGGATCTCTATGGCTTCGAGACCAATGCCATCGTTACCATGGCAGATGTGGTAGAGCATCTCTACAACCGTCCCTGCCAGGGCAAGGTTCTGATCGATGATACATTGAAAGCAGCGATCGACGCATATTATACACAGTACGGTGCGAAGTAAGGAGGAAGGCGCATGAACGAAAAAGCATATAAAACCATGACCCAGACGGGTGCAGGATCCATTGCTCTGGGCGTCATTGTATTGGTGACAGGCGTTGTGACCGGAATTCTTTGCATCGTAAACGGCGGAAGACTTTTGAAAAACAAATCAGATCTGATTTTTTAAGGGCGGATACCGGATAAGATGAAACAGGATTCGAAAGACAGACTGCAGCGAAGAGGTCGGATTTTCTTTTTGGGATATCTGGCCTTACTAAGCTATTTCATGTTTTTCTCCGAGGCCTACGGAAGGACGGATATCAATCCGGCATACCGCTACAATCTGGTATTATTCCGGGAGATTCGCAGGTTCTGGCTGCACAGGGATATTCTTGGTACCTCCGTGATGCTGATCAATATCGTGGGAAATGTGGCAGTATTTATTCCGATTGGATTTATGCTTCCGCTCCTATTTCCGCACACAGATCGGGCAGGGCGAACCGTGGCAGAGACCTTCCTCTTAAGCCTTTTGGCTGAGACCTGCCAGCTGATCATGCGGGTAGGCTGCTTCGATGTGGACGACCTGCTTTTGAATACGCTAGGAGGCGCACTTGGGTATCTGCTCTTTGTCTGCTTCCGGCGCATCTGGAGAAAGAAACATGTGGAAAAAAAGTTATAAATTTACCGAAAAAAAACATAACCGACAGGGACTTATTTCCATGGCTCTGGGACTTATTTCCCTGATTCTTACCGCTCTGGCACTGCTTTTGGCCTATCGGAGATCCGGACAGGCCGGAAGCATCGTAGGGCTTTTTGGCATGCTGGCCATGGGACTGGGGCTTTTGGGCTTTGTACTGGCGATCCGGGGGCTGAAGGATGAGGATACCTATCTGATCTCCTGCCATGCCGGTGTGGTGCTGGATGGCCTTTTGTTCATCCTGTGGGCCATGGTTTGTGTGATTGGGATGTAAAGAGGAGGCAGTTAGGATGGAAGAGTTAAAGGAGCGATATGAGCTTGCCATGGAGCGGATACGGGAGATAGAGAAGGAAGAAACCGTATCGGCTCCATTTTATGCATATTTTCAGAAAATGGCAGAATTTATCCTGGAGACAGACCGCCTGAAAAAGCGGACAGAGGAGGAAAAGTGGAAAGAGTGCACCCTTCAGGAGCTTCAGGAGGAAAATGAAAGACTTTATGGTGATATCCGGGGTGAGGCCTACCGGGATAGCTACGGGAACCCGGGAAAGGCTGTGGAGAGGCTCGGAGAGGGCTACGGCCAGCTTCTAAGCTTCCTGTATACAGAGATTCGGGGCATGATTCCCTGGGCGGCAGAAGGAAAAATCCTCGACATGACGGTGACGGCAGAGCTGTTTCTCGAGATTTACAATGCCTTTGAGGAAGAGCTTCCTTCGATCGAAGGTCTCCGGGAAATCATCTACTGGCATATGAGTGACTACTGCGATGTCTTTGTGCCGGAGAGGATTCGCGAACAGCTCGATCCGGAGCTTGATTTTGCAGTAAATTGGATCAAAAATGCAGATTTATCCGATCCGAAGTATCTCTATCGCTTTGGTGAATACATTTCCGGGAATGAGCTGGGAGTCAGCCGCTTTCTGGCGAGTCTTCCCCAGAGTGAGATCGATGCCATGGCCTCCACCTATACGGAAGGCTATCGGATGGGCTTTGTGGCAGCCGGTATCGATTTGAGTAAGAAAAAGACGGTAAATATTCGTTACTCCTTAGGCTTCGAGCGGGTAGTAAAGGCCGCGATTGCCCAGTTTGAGGAGATGGGGCTGCAAACCGTCCTGTACCGGGAGGCCACCCACAGCATTCACAAGAGACCTCAGGGAAATCCGGGCTACGTAAGCACAAAGCCTTCCAAGCAGTATGTCTTCGATCACCGGGAGGATATGGCACTTTACCTTGATAAGAAGCTGAATGAGCGTCGCCTGAGTACGCTGCAAAGTGCCTACGAGGAATACAAGGAGCTGGCCGGGGTGCATGCGGGACCGGCTGTGATGGAGATCTTCGGCGAGCATCCTTTTATGCCGGAGAGCTGCGACAAGGCACTGCACTTCGATGAGAAGCAGCAGGAATGGATGGTTGCCTACAACAGCGAGGCTGGCCAGATCGTAAATCGCTATATTCCGGGCAAGGAACGAAGCTTTACGATCATTGCCTGGCCGATTCCGGAGATCGGGGAGAACTTCCCGGAGATTTTCCATGAGATTGAGAAGATCAACAACCTGGATTATCACCTTTACCAGGGAATTCAACAAAAGCTTATCGACGCCTTAAACGAGGGAGAATGGGTCTATATCAAGGGAGCGGGAGCAAACCGCACCGAGATGCAGGTACAGTTGTGCCAGCCGAAGAATCCGGAAAAGGAGGCCATCTTTGAGAACTGTGTGGCCGATGTCAATATTCCGGTCGGAGAGGTCTTTACATCGCCGAAGCTGACCGGCACGCACGGCACCCTGCATGTGAGCCAGGTTTATCTGAATGAGCTGAAATACGTCGATCTGGAAATAACGTTCGAGGACGGAAAAATCACTTCCTACAGCTGTAAGAACTTTAAGGATGAGGCGGAAAATCAGAGCTATATCAAGACCAACGTTCTTTTTAATCATGAGACCCTGCCGCTCGGTGAGTTTGCAATTGGAACGAATACTACGGCCTACATGGTGGCGAAGCGCTACGATATCGGTGCAAAGCTGCCGATCCTGATCGCAGAAAAGATGGGTCCGCATTTCGCCGTAGGCGATACCTGCTATTCCTGGTCCGAGGACAATCCGGTTTATAATCCGGACGGCAAGGAGATCATTGCCCGGGACAATGAGTGTTCCCTGCTTCGAAAGACGGATGTAGCAAAGGCCTATTTCAACTGCCATACGGATATCACGATCCCCTATGACGAGCTTGACCGCATCGAGGTGGTGCGGCCGGACGGCAGCCGGATTCCCTTGATCGAGGGCGGCCGCTTTGTTCTGCCGGGAACGGAGGAACTGAATCGGCCTTTTGATGAATAAATGGTCCGGAAAGATATTGACAGCATGGATAAGAGCCTGTAAACTGATTTATTAGAAAAATGTGGTTTAAATCAATTGTTTATAAGAACAACTTATAAATAATTATTGCAAAATTAAAGGAGGTTCTAAGATATGGCGAAGGTTGGTATTGTGATGGGCAGCGATTCGGATATGCCCATTATGAAGAAGGCTGCAGATGTACTGGAGCAGCTGGGAGTGGATTTTGAGATGACGATTATCTCAGCTCATCGGGAGCCGGATGTATTTTTTGAATATGCGAAGAGTGCAGAGGAGAAGGGCTTCAAGGTGATCATCGCCGGTGCCGGTATGGCAGCCCATCTTCCGGGCATGTGCGCAGCGATCTTCCCGATGCCGGTCATCGGTATTCCGATGCATACCACATCCCTGGGCGGAAGAGATTCCCTCTATTCCATCGTGCAGATGCCCTCGGGTATCCCGGTGGCTACCGTAGCCATCAATGGCGGTGTCAATGCAGGTCTTCTGGCCGCAAAGATCCTGGCCACCTCCGATCCGGAGCTGCTTCAGAGACTGAAGGACTACTCCGCAGATCTGAAGGCTCAGGTGGAGAAGAAGGACGCAAGACTGCAGGAAGTCGGATATAAAAATTATTAAGTAGATTCGCATGAGGCTCGAAAGGACCTCGCCAAGTGCTCATACTAGGAGGGAAAAGATTATGGATTACAAGAACGCAGGTGTAGATATTGAAGCGGGTTACAAGTCTGTAGAACTGATGAAGGAACATATCAAGCGGACGATGCGTCCGGAAGTACTGACCGGTATCGGTGGCTTCTCCGGTGCATTCTCTATGGAAGCATTCAAAAATATGGAAAAGCCGACCCTGGTATCCGGCACCGACGGTGTAGGAACGAAGCTGAAGCTGGCATTTCTTATGAATAAGCATGACACCGTCGGCATCGACTGTGTAGCGATGTGTGTCAATGATATCGCCTGCGCTGGCGGCGAGCCTCTGTTTTTCCTGGATTATATCGCCTGCGGACGGAATATTCCGGAGAAAATCGCTACTATCGTAAGCGGTGTCGCAGAGGGCTGCCGTCAGTCAAATGCGGCTCTGATCGGCGGTGAGACCGCAGAGATGCCGGGCTTCTATCCGGTGGACGAGTACGATTTGGCTGGCTTTGCCGTAGGTGTTGTCGATCAGAAGAACCTGATTACCGGCGCAGATATCAAGCCAGGCGACGTGCTGGTAGGTATGGCTTCCTCCGGTGTGCACAGCAATGGCTTCTCTCTGGTGAGAAAGGTCTTTACGATGAAGGAGGAGTATCTGAATACCTACTTTGAGAGCCTGGGAAGAACCTTGGGCGAGACCCTGATCGAGCCGACCAAGATCTATGTAAAGGCTCTGCGTACCGTCAAAGAGGCAGGCGTGACCATCAAGGGCTGCAGCCATATCACAGGCGGCGGCTTCTATGAGAACGTACCGCGTATGCTGCCGGATGGCGTGCGCGCTATGATCAAGAAGGACAGCTACGAGGTTCCGCCTATCTTCCATATGCTGCGTGAGGACGGCCGCATCGAGGAGCAGATGATGTACAATACCTTCAACATGGGTATCGGTATGGTCATGGCAGTCGCTCCGGCAGACGTAGACAAATGCGTCGCAGCAGTCCGTGAGTCCGGCGAGACACCGTATATTCTGGGCGAAATCGTGGCAGGTGAAAAGGGAGTGACCTTATGCTAAAGGTAGCAGTACTGGTATCCGGCGGCGGCACGAATCTGCAGGCCATTCTGGATGCCGTTGACGATGGAAAAATCCGGAACGCCGAGATCGTCTCCGTCATCAGCAATAATCCGAAGGCCTACGCCCTCGAGCGGGCAAGGAATCATGGCATTCCGGCTGTCTGCATTACGAGAAAGGCCTGCGGCAGCACAGAGGCCTTTAACGCAGCTCTCTTAAAAGCCCTGAAGGACTGCGGAGCGGAGCTTGTCGTTCTGGCAGGCTGCCTGGTGGTGATTCCGGAGGAAATCATTCACGAGTACGAGGGACGGATCATCAACATTCATCCTTCCCTGATTCCATCCTTTTGCGGCACCGGCTTTTACGGCCTGAAGGTGCATGAGGAGGCTTTGAAGCGGGGCGTCAAGGTGACGGGAGCGACAGTTCATATCGTAGACGAGGGAACGGACACCGGACCCATTCTTCTGCAGAAGGCCGTCGAGGTCAAAGAAGGAGATACACCGGAGATCTTACAGCGGCGTGTCATGGAGGAGGCAGAATGGATTTTACTTCCCAAAGCTATCGACATGCTGGCAAATAAGGAGACATAGATTATGAAGATTTTAGTTGTTGGCTCAGGCGGCCGGGAGCATGCGATCTGCTGGAAGATCGCCCAGAGCTCCAAGGCTGAGAAAATATATTGCGCACCGGGCAATGCCGGTATCGAGGAGTATGCCGAGTGTGTACCCATCGGCGCCATGGAATTTGAAAAACTGGCAGCTTTCGCGAAGGAACACGCCATCGACTTAACCGTAGTCGGCATGGATGACCCGCTGGTAGGCGGCATCGTGGACGTCTTCGAGAAGGAAGGACTTCGGATCTTCGGACCCCGGGCAAATGCAGCGATTCTGGAGGGCTCCAAGGCCTTTTCCAAGGATCTGATGAAAAAATACGGGATTCCGACGGCGGCTTATGAGAACTTTGACGATCCAAAGAAGGCACTTGCCTATCTGGAGACCGCGAATTTCCCGATTGTGCTGAAGGCTGACGGCCTCGCGCTCGGAAAGGGCGTCCTGATTTGTAAAAATCTGGAAGAGGCTAAAGAGGGCGTGCGGACGATTATGCTGGACAAGCAGTTTGGCTCTGCAGGCAATCAGATGGTCATCGAGGAGTTTATGACCGGCCGTGAGGTATCGGTCTTAAGTTTCGTGGACGGTAAGACCATCAAGTGCATGACCTCTGCCCAGGATCACAAGCGTGCGCTGGATGGCGATCAGGGACTGAATACCGGCGGCATGGGAACCTTTTCACCGAGTCCTTTCTATACCGAAGAGGTAGACAAGTTCTGCAAGGAGCATATTTATCAGAAGACCGTAGACGCGATGCGCGCGGAGGGCAGAGAGTTTCAGGGTGTCATCTTCTTTGGCCTCATGCTGACCCCGAAGGGACCGCGGGTACTGGAGTACAATGCCCGTTTCGGTGATCCGGAGACTCAGGTGGTTCTCCCGAGAATGAAGACAGACATCGTAGATGTATTCGAAGCCTGCATCGACGGCACCCTGGATCAGATCGATCTGGAGTTCGAGGACAATGCGGCAGTCTGCGTGGTATTGGCTTCCGGCGGCTACCCGGTTTCCTACGAGAAGGGCTTTCCGATCGAAGGACTGGAGAGCTTCAAGGATAAGGATGGCTACTACGTATTCCATGCGGGAACCAAGAAGGTGGACGGTCAGATCGTGACAAACGGCGGCCGTGTGCTTGGCGTTACAGCCGTAGGATCCGATCTGAAGACAGCCCGGGCAAATGCCTACGAGGCTGTGAAGCTGGTTTCCTTTGAGAAGGCTTATTGCAGAAGCGATATCGGTAAGGCCATCGACGAGGCATAAAACCACGGGAGATAGGGAGGATATAGAAATGAAGAAGAGATATAAAGGAATACTGGCTGCGCTGGCGGCCGGTGTCCTGATTTTCGGTACCGGGTTGACTGGTGAGGCAGCGAGAACCGGTACCATTACCACGGACGGTTCCCGGGTGCGGGCGTCGGCGGATGCGGAGGGACAGAAGGTTTGCTCCCTTCCCGTCGATACCATCGTCGATATCACCGATGAGGCCGAGAGCGGCGGGAAGACCTGGTATCAGATCAGCTTCACACTGGACGGTGCTCAGAAAACAGGCTGGATTCGTTCGGATCTTTTGTCGGTAACCGAGACTGAGGAGACGACAGAGTCTACCGAGGGTGAGGCAGAAGCCGAGGAGAGTACAGAGGACGAGAGTGAGACTGCGGAGGCTGTTTCCGCAGGTGCCTATACGATTCAGGAGCCGGAAAGCGATTATGAGAATGCGGATTCTCTGGATAAGACGACCATCAGTATCGGTGACCAGGAGTATACCGCTTATCAGAGTCTGCTCGCGGATCAGCTTTATCTCGTATGGGCTTCCAAGGAAGACGGCAGCACCGGCTGGTACTGGTACGATCCGTTGGAGGAAACCTTTCAGAGAGATCTCGGACAGTTTAGCCAGCAGGGACTTGTAAATTCCCTGCAAAATGAGCTGACTACCTTGAAAAGCAGCTCGGCAAAGTCTTTAAGTCAGCGTCTTTTTATCATCGTAGGGCTGGGAGTTGTATGCCTGATTCTTTTGATTCTGACCATCGTATTTGCGGCCAGAGGCAAGCGGACGGATGATGTCTTTGAGGACGAGGATGACGAACCGTCCATCGTGGAACCGGAGGAAGAAGAGCCGGATCTCGAGGAAGATGAGCCGGACGAGGAACCGGAAGAGGAAGAATACGAAGAGGAAAAACCGAAGAAGCGTAAGGGACTCTTTGGACGAAAAAAACGCGGCCAGAAAGAGGAAGACGAGGAAGAGGACGACAGTCCTTATGACGAACTGATCTATGAGGAAAAGGAAAAGCAAGATTTCTCCCTGACAGCTGACCTTCCGGAGATCGATCTGAGCGCATTGGATGAGGAAGCAGAAGAAAAAGTAGAAGAAGTAATAGAGGAAGAGTTGGATGAGGATCCGGAGATTGAGATTCTCGATCTCGACGATCTAAATCTATAGTAACGAAAGGCGGGGTGCCAAAGCCCCGCCTCACTTTGCTATAAGCATAAGGCAAAAAGGAAGTGACAGACATGTACGAAGAATATACAGAAAAAGCAGCCCATGTGCTGAAGCAGGCCAAAAAGGTATCGGCGGAGCTTGGACAGGGGTATGTGGGAACCGAGCACATTCTCATTGCCCTCCTTCGGGAGGAAGGCTGCGCGGCAGCAGAACTTCTGAAGGAACGAAAGGTAGAGGAGAATACCTTAAAGGAGCTGATCCAAGAGCTGATTTCCGCAGAAGGCGGCGTAGCCGTGGCAGATCAGGGCGGCTTTACCCCGCGCGCGAGACAGGTACTGGAGGAGGCGAGGATAGAGGCAGCCCGCTTCCATGAGGAAAAGACGGGAACGGAGCATATTCTGATCGCCATGCTGAGGGATATCGAGTGTGCGGCCAGCCGCCTTTTGAATACGATGGAGATCAACAGCAAGGATCTCTATTCCGCGATCCTGGATTCCATGGGCAGAACCGGTCAGTTTTACCGGGAGGAGATGGCGAGAGCTGCGAGAAATCAGGGAAAAGGCGGCCAGACTCTGGCACAGTATACGAGGGATCTGACCTTCTTAGCCTATGAGCACAAGCTGGAGCCCTGCGTGGGACGGGAGGCCGAGATTCGCCGCCTGATCCAGACCCTGAGCCGCAAGACGAAGAACAACCCCTGTCTCATCGGCGAGCCGGGAGTCGGAAAGACGGCGATCGTAGAGGGGCTGGCACAGCGCATCGTCGACGGAAACGTCCCGGATCCGGTGCGGGGCAAGCATCTTCTGACCCTTGATCTCTCCGGTATGGTAGCAGGCACAAAGTACCGGGGTGAGTTTGAGGAGCGCATCAAGAATGTGATGGATGAGGTGCGAAATGCAGGAGACGTATTGCTCTTCATCGATGAATTGCATACCCTGATCGGAGCCGGCGGAGCCGAGGGGGCGATGGATGCCGCAAATATTCTGAAACCGGCTCTCTCGAGAGGAGAGCTTCAGATCATCGGAGCCACGACGGTGGAAGAATACCGCAAGCATATCGAGAAGGATGCAGCGCTGGAGCGGCGTTTCCAGCCGATTACGGTGGAGGAGCCGACAGAGGAGGAAACCATCGAGATCTTAAAAGGCATCCGGAAAAATTTCGAGAAGCATCACCAGGTGGAGATTACAGACGAAGCCCTGGAGGCAGCGGCAAAGCTTTCCAAGCGCTATATCAGTGATCGTTTTCTGCCGGATAAGGCCATCGATGTCATGGATGAGGCGGCAGCCAGAGTGCGCCTGGGGGATGATGGAAATTCCGAGAAGCGTACCAGGCTTGAGCAGGAGAGCGAGGAGCTTCTCGAACAGATCGAAGCAGCCCTTCGGACACAGAATTTTGAGGAGGCCGCAAGACTTCGCAAAGAACGACAGGAACTTCTTTTGAAGCTTCAGAAGGAGCGGGAAAAAGGAAGAAGCAGCCGCAGCCGGAAAAACCGCCGTGTCGGAGAAGATGAGATCGCAGAGACGATCGCAGACTGGACAAAGATTCCGGTCAGCAAGCTGAAGGAGACAGAGACACAGCGTTTACAAAAATTGGAAAAAATTCTGCATAAGCGTGTGATTGGACAGGAGGAAGCAGTTACGGCAGTAGCAAAAGCAGTACGGCGCGGCCGGGTAGGCTTACAAGATCCCAGGCGTCCCATTGGTTCATTCTTATTCCTTGGACCCACCGGTGTGGGAAAGACGGAGCTTTCGAAGGCACTGGCGGAGGTATTATTTGGCCGGGAAGAGGCTATGATCCGGGTCGATATGTCGGAATATATGGAGAAGCACAGCGTCTCCAAGCTCATCGGAGCACCTCCCGGATATGTAGGACATGACGACGGAGGCCAGCTCTCAGAGAAGGTACGCCGCAATCCCTACTGTGTCATTCTCTTTGACGAGATCGAGAAGGCACATCCGGATGTGTTCAACATCCTTTTGCAGGTATTGGACGACGGTCGTATCACGGATTCCCAGGGACGTACCGTGGACTTCAAAAATACGGTAATCATCATGACCTCGAATGCAGGTGCAGGCTCCATTATCTCGCCGAAGCGTCTGGGCTTCACAGCAAAGGATGATGAAAAGCAGAATTACGAGGCTATGAAGAACAGCGTCATGGAAGAAGTGCGCCGGATGTTTAAGCCGGAATTTTTGAACCGGATCGATGAAATCATTGTCTTCCATGCCCTGAATAAGGATCAGATGAAGGAAATCACCTCGCTGTTGTTTGTAGATCTGATTCGTCGCTGCAGGGCGCAGATGAACATTGCCTTAAAGGTACGCGAAAGCGTAAAAGGACATATCGTAGATACGGCCTACGACGTCAAGTACGGTGCGAGACCTCTGAAACGCGGCATCCAGACGAAGGTGGAGGATCCGCTGGCGGACGAGCTTCTGTCCGGTCGGGTAAAGGCCGGCGACGAGGTGGTAGTGACCTTACGAAAGGGAAAGATCACCTTTGTGGAATCTTCCAAAAAAGAATAAAGTGGGTATAGAAATACCATTCAAAATCAGATATAATCTAGATACAGCAGGGGCTTAAGAAGAGATGCCCCAATTTAACGATCCACTAGGAGGACATAGAATATGGCAGCAGTAAAGGAATTGATCCGCGCAGAAGAAGACGGAAGCTTAAGCTTCGGAGATTATGAGCTGGCTTCCAAGACAAAGAAGCAGGATTTTGAATATCAGGGAGATCTCTATAAGGTAAAGACCTTCCGCGAGATTACGAAACTGGAGCGCAACGACCTGTTTGTATACGAGTCGGTACCGGGAACTGCGGTAGAGCATTTTAAGGTGACGGCAGACAGCGTGGAGTTCCAGGTAGAAGGAACAGAGGACGCGCAGATTACCTTGGGACTGGAGGACGACACCGAGTACCTGACCGTCGTAGACGGGGTAAGTGCCGGAGCTATCACTACAGGTCTTGGCGGCAAGCTGGTTTTAAGCGTAGAGCTTGGCGGCAAGGATGCAGTCTCTGTAAAGGTAAAGAAGGCTTAACCGGAAAGAAGCTATATGGCAAAAGGAAAGACATCTACCGTGTATTTCTGCCAGCGCTGCGGTTATGAGTCCCCCAAATGGATGGGACAGTGCCCCGGCTGCCGGGAATGGAATACCTTTGTAGAAGAGACAGTAGAAAAGAAAAGCACCGCGAAAGTACATGAGAGGAAGGCAGCCGGAGAACCGGTCTGCCTTTCTTCCATTGAGACGAAGGAGGAGGACCGGGTGACTACCCGGATGCAGGAGCTGGACCGGGTTTTAGGCGGCGGTATCGTGCCTGGCTCCCTGGTTCTGGTGGGTGGCGACCCGGGCATCGGAAAATCTACCCTACTTTTGCAGGTCTGCCAGAAGCTCGCAGATGACGGACATGAGGTACTGTATATCTCCGGTGAGGAGTCCTTAAAGCAGATCAAACTGCGAGCTGATCGGATCGGGGAGTTTTCCGATAAAATGCGGCTGTTTTGTGAGACGAATCTGGAACTGATCGGAGATACCATTCGAACGAACAGGCCTGAGGTCGTCATCATCGACTCGATCCAGACCATGTATAACGAGGACGTGAGCTCTGCCCCTGGAAGCGTCTCCCAGGTGCGGGAATCCACCTCGGTGCTGATGCAGCTGGCGAAAGGCCTCGGCATCTCTATTTTCATCGTAGGTCATGTGACCAAGGAGGGAACGGTGGCAGGCCCTCGTGTGCTGGAGCATATGGTAGATACCGTCCTGTATTTCGAGGGTGACCGCCATGCGTCCTACCGGATTCTTCGCGCGGTGAAGAACCGCTTCGGCTCGACGAACGAGATCGGTGTCTTTGAAATGCGGGAGACGGGTCTTGCAGAGGTGGAGAATCCATCGCAGTTTATGCTGAACGGACGGCCGGAGGAGTCCTCCGGATCCATCGTAGCCTGCTCTATGGAAGGCACGAGACCCATCCTTCTGGAGATCCAGGCACTGGTGGCGAGAAGTCAGCTTGCCATGCCAAGAAGAACCGCTGCCGGTATGGATTATAACCGGGTGAGCCTCCTTCTGGCTGTGCTGGAGAAGCGGCTGAATCTCCATCTCTCCGGCAGCGATGTCTATGTCAATATCGCCGGCGGCATCCGGATCAATGAGCCCGCCATCGATCTGGGCGTAGTTCTCGCTATCGTATCGAGCAGCCGGGATCAGGCCATCGATGAGAAGGTGCTGGCCTTCGGCGAGGTAGGACTAAGTGGTGAAGTCCGAGCAGTCAGCCAGGCTGCCCAGCGCGTGCAGGAAGCGAAAAAGCTTGGCTTCACGACCGTCATTCTCCCGGAGGTCTGCCGTGAACAGATCGGTGATGTGAAAGGGGTACGCCTCATCGGTGTGCGAAGCGTCAGGGACGCGGTGCAGGCGATTTCATAAAGAAACAGGAAAAGCCTGTCGGACATGGAGTCCGGCAGGCTTTTCCTGTGATAGAGCAGATAACGGGAATCGAACCCGCCTCCCCAGCTTGGGAAGCTGGTGTTCTACCGATGAACTATATCTGCAGGGATTTTACTGTGGTTACTATATCACTTTCTTAAAAATTATGCAAGAAAAACCGCCCGGGAAACGGGCGGCTTTTCTTTTCTTATGAGGGGGGAGATAGTGATGTCTTCATCAACTATCTGAGTGCTATTATACGGAACAAATGTGTTCAAAGTATGTCCAGTTTCTAAAAGAATCATAAAAATTATACTTAGTTTAGATATATTCAATCGGCAATGCAACCAGATTTTCCCTCAAATAGGTCTTTTTATCAATCAGACATAAAATAATTCCAAGCCCTCTTGTTTTATCACTTACCTTATCCAATACTTGATTCGTTGCTCCCATACTTGCCTTGGGATTGCCGGACATTTTGATTTCTACCGGATGTAGCACTCCATTTTCCTCTATTACGAGATCAATTTCGTTCTCGCCGGAAGCGGTTTTATCTTTGCCTCTGTAATAGAAAATATTAAATCTATAGTCTTTTCCTTCGTTTGTATAGGATTTTAAAATCTCAGAAACTACAAATGTTTCAAACATGTTTCCGGCAACTGCGGAGCATTTTAATGTATCGGCAGTAAGCCATCTGGTAAGATAGCATGCCAGACCCGTGTCCCTGAAATAAAGCTTAGGTGTTTTAATCGCTCTCTTCAGTGCGCTCGCGCTGTAAGGCTGGAGGAGATAAACGATTCCGGTTCGTTCCAAAATAGAGATCCAGTTTTTGATGGTGGGTTCACTTACTCCGACTTCCCCGGCTATGTTGGAGTAATTGAGAAGTTCACCTGTTCTGGCAGCAACGGAAGTCAAAAATTTGGTAAATACAATACTGTCTGCCGACACCAGCTCATGGATATCTCTTTCCAAATAGGTAGCAACATAGGAAGAATAATACTCCTGCCAGTCTCTGTCTATATCGTATAGCTCAGGGTAGGATCCTTTGTGAATGATTTCCCATAAATTCTCATATTTCACGATTTCTTTTTCACGTTCATGGATATATTCATCCGTAGGAATAAAATGGTGGTTGAATTTTACTCCATAGATCTCGCGCATGGATAATCCGGCAAGCTCCGAGATTGCCACTCTTCCGGCAAGAGACTCACTCATACCTTTCATAAGCTCCAGCTTTTGCGAACCGGAGAGAATAAACATACCTCGTTCATCCGATTCATCAACAATCTGCTTGATGTCTTCCAAAATACTGTTTTCCTTTTGAACCTCATCTATAAAAAGAGGACATGGATTGTTTAAGAAAAATAATTTTGGCTCTTCTCTTGCTTGCAGCCTGGTCAGTCTGTCATCAAAATTTGCACGGTTAAAATCAGGAAATTCATGCTTGATAAGGGTTGATTTTCCGACCTGTCTTGCCCCGACCAGTAACATACACTTACTGGTGGATACTCTTTGCTTTAAGATTGGCGTAATCGCTCTTTCTATATAGGACATAGGAAACCTCCGACTAATCTAAAGTTTGATTTTATTATAGTCTGCATTGCGCCGAAAAGCAATAGCTACAAAAATTGTAACGGATGAAAAACAGCGGGAAAGATTGGAAAAGGAAAGAGGGGTATGCTATAATGGGCAAAGAGAAAAACCGGCAAAGTCGGGCAGGAGGACAAAAAGGATGTCAGAAATACGGACACTGGAAAATAGCGAAATGATCGTAGAAATAAACGACGCAGGCGCAGAGCTTTCCCGCATCTATGATAAGAGAAAAAAGCGGGAAGTGCTCTGGAACGGAGATGCAAAGTATTGGGGACGGCGTGCCCCGCTTCTCTTTCCCTTTGTAGGCAAGCTGAACGGCGGCGTCTATCATTATGAAGGAAAAGAATATGCGATGAGCGCCCACGGCTTTGCCAGGGACAGCGTATTTGAGCTGGCAGAGCAA
>CAVHYN010000052.1:0-3912 GCA_963640245.1 Bulleidia sp. | reverse complement strand
CCTTGGAACCCGCCCGGATATGAGCATAAAAGTGGGATGATAATCCCACGATATGCGAATATCAGGGTAGGATTGTGGGAGTGCGAAGCACGAAACAATCCGTAGGCATCAAAGTCGGGGGCTATTGACCCCGACATCATATCATGGTGCCAGGATCAAAAAGTCTAAACCCACATAAGCTTGTTCATAAGCGGGCGAAAGGCTTTGGAACCCGCCCGGATATGAGCATAAAAGTCGGATATAATCCCGGCATATGAAATAGACAGTATTATCTATTAACGCTCGCCCAGCTTCAGATTCGGCACTGCATTCAGATCCAGTCCATCCCTTTTACCGGCTATAAACTCATAATAAGCAGCTACGCCTATCATGGCCGCATTGTCTGTACAAAAAATCGGTGACGGATGATAAAATTCGATCTTTCGCTCTGCGCAGGCTTTCTCAAAGGCCGCACGCAGGGCAGAATTTGAAGCAACACCACCTGCGATGGCAAACTTACTCAGTCCGCTTTCCTTTACCGCTACCATGGCATGCTCCACCAGGACATCACAGACTGCCTTCTGGAAGGAGGCCGCCACATCTGCCCGATTGATTTCGATACCTTTCATCTGACATCCGTTCAGATAATTCAGCACAGCGGATTTCAACCCGCTAAAGCTAAAGTCGTAGGGCGAATCTTCGAATTTCGGGCGTGGGAATGCAATCGCATCCGGGTTGCCCTCCTTCGACAGCTTGTCTATCTTCGGCCCGCCGGGATAACCAAGATCAATAGCACGTGCCACTTTGTCAAAGGCTTCACCTGCCGCGTCATCTCTGGTTCGTCCCAGAATCTCATATTTCCCATAATCCCGAACTACGACCAAATGGGTATGCCCGCCGGATACCACCAGACATACAAAAGGAGGTTCCAAATCCAGATTTTCAATATAGTTAGCCGAAATATGTCCCTCGATATGATGGACACCGACTAGAGGCAGCTTCTTAGCATAGCTGATCGCCTTTGCCTCAGCCACTCCCACAAGAAGTGCTCCTACCAGTCCCGGACCATAGGTCACGCCGATGGCATCCAGATCATCCAGCGTCATTCCCGCTGTCGTCAATGCTTCCTCTATGACTTGATTGATGCGCTCGATGTGTTTGCGGGATGCGATTTCAGGAACCACTCCGCCGTAGAGCGTATGCAGATCGATCTGGGAGGAAATGACATTGGATAAAACCTCTCTGCCATTTTTTACTACGGAAGCTGCTGTCTCATCACAAGAGCTCTCGATTCCCAGAATATAAATATCTTTGTTTGTATTCATCGTTTCCGTCATTCTTTCTCATCCTCAAAATCCAAGACTACTGACTTTCTGTCCTTTCCGGCCACCGCCCGTGGAAAAATCTTTCGCACTTCATCCATATATTCCTCCGGTCTGGTCAGAGACGGGCTGTAATGGGTCAGCCACATTTCGCGAACGTCTGCGTCCCTGGCGAGCTTAGCTGCCTCATAGAAGGTCATATGCTTATTCGCAACCGCCTTGGCTTGCTTATCCTTTTCTCCATACATACCCTCACAGATAAAGAGATCCGCATTTTGGGCATTTCGGGCAATGGATTCCGTGGGTCTCGTATCTGTCGTATAGACCAGCTTGATGCCCTTTCGCGGAGCCCCCATTACCATGTCCGGTGTATAAATCACGCCGCCCTCCTCGACCGTCTCCCCTTTCTGTAAACGATTCCAGAAGGGTTTCGGAATATTTCGGCTGAGCGCCTCTTCCAGATTGAACTTTCCTGCCCGCTTGATTTCCACGCTGTAGCCATAGCAGGTCACATTGTGGTTGACACGGAAGGCTTTTATATGATATCCATTGATTTCCAGCTCTTCCTCTGCCTTGTTAAGTTCGATAAAGCGAATCGGAAAAGGGAGCTCCGGCGCGATGATCCGCAATGCATTCACCACCCGCTCCAGTCCCTTCGGGCCAATGAGCGTCAGGGGCTCTGTTCGCTCTGCATTGCCCATCGTGAGCAAAAGTCCGGGGAGTCCGCTGATATGGTCGCCGTGAAAATGTGTAAAGCAGATGATATCGATCGGCTTGAAGCTCCAGCCCTTTTCCTTGAGTGCAATCTGGGTTCCTTCCCCGCAGTCGATCAGAAGACTGCTGCCGTTATATCTCATCATCAGCGCTGTCAGCCAGCGATAGGGCAGCGGCATCATTCCTCCGCTTCCCAGTAAACATACATCCAACATATCTATTAACCTCTCGTCATGATCACAGCATCCTCCGCGGGCTGCTTGTAGAAATTTTTGCGCAGGCCGGCCGCCTCAAATCCAGCCTTTTTATAGGTCCAAATCGCTGCCTCATTGCCCGCACGAACCTCCAGGAGATAATGCTCGATGCCCCGCTTTGTTCCGATAGAAAATAAAGCTTCTAAAAGCCTGCCTGCAATTCTCTGTCCGCGAAGCTCTCTTTTGACCGCCACGTTCGTGATCTCGCCTTCTTCGAAGCTCTGGTAGCAGACAAGATAGCCAACCACCGTTTCATCCAGAAGCGCCGTCAACATGCAGACATGCGGCAGGGCAAGGCTTTCCTGAAAGGCCTGTCTTGACCAGGGAGGTGTGATTGCTTCTTTTTCAATCTCGGCCACCTCCGTCAGATCCTCCTCTTTCATGGGACGAATCAAAACTTCCTTCATTCTGCCGCTCCTGCTGCCTTTTCTTTTTCCATGCGCTCCCGCTCTGCCTGGGAAAGCCGCAGATAATCCGGCCGATGCTCTGCCGCCGTCTCTGTCTTTCCTTCTCGTACATAGGAAACCGCAAGCATCGCCACTGCCGCTGCCCTCTGCTTATTTACATGTGCCGGTGCAAAGGAAAAACGGGCATCCTGCATCAGTTTCTCCGTCAATACCTGTCGGAAAACCGGAACACCGTCGCCAAGGAAGATAACTTCTCTTCCTAATTTACATAATTTTCCAGCTATTTCTTCAATACTGACGGCCATCTGCGGCTCCAGCACTGTAAGCTTCTCACCCTGAAACGCATAAATTCCGGTATAAACCTGATTTCTTCGCGCATCCATCAGAGGACAGATGATTTTATCTGTTCCATATAAATTGTAAGCAAGGGCGTCCACGGTAGGGATATGCACCAGTGGTTTATTTAGTGCCAGTCCCAGCCCTTTCGCTGTCGCAGATCCGATCCGGAGTCCGGTAAAGGATCCGGGACCGCCTGCCACCGCAATGGCGTCAATACTCTCCAAATCCAGCTCAATCATCCTGGCAATCTCATCCAGCATGGGAAGCAGCGTCTGGGAATGGGTCTTTTTATAATTGACCGTATATTCTGCCAGGAGATTGCTGTTTGTTCCGTCATCCTCCACAACTGCCACGGACGCCACAAGTCCGGAGCTGTCCAATCCTAAAATCTTCATCCTATTCCATCTCCTCTACTGTGATCTTCCGATAATCAAAACCCTTCTCCAAATCCTTCTCGATTCGAAGCATCGTACGTTTCTTAGGCAGCAATTCTTCGATGAGTTCCGCCCATTCGATCAGGCAGACACCCTCGCCGTAAAAATAATCTTCGTATCCGATCTCATCCATTTCCTCGATATCACCGATGCGGTAGACGTCGAAATGGTAAAAGGGAAGGCGTCCATCCTCGTATTCCTGCACAATCGTAAACGTGGGACTGTTCACATATTCCGTAACTCCCAGTCCTTTTGCAAAGCCCTGGGTCAGAACCGTTTTCCCTACGCCCAGATCTCCGCTCAGGGTATAGACTGTCCCCGGCTTTGCTGTCTTCCCCAAGCTCTCCCCAAAGGAGCGCGTCTCTTGCTCTGAAAATGTTTCCTTTATCATCCTTTAACCTCATATCTATAAGAAAGAATCCTGCCACGCAGGATTCTCCGCCTGCGGCGGGTCGCTTTAGCG
>CAVHYN010000051.1:0-16001 GCA_963640245.1 Bulleidia sp. | reverse complement strand
CAGCCAGCTACTGGGGAAAGTTTAAGACTACCTTCCAGATGGTGATGATCGTTCTTCTGATTCTGAATCTTGGGGGTGTATTCTCTGTTATCACGGAGATAGTTACCTGGATTGCTCTGATTTTAACCGTGGTATCCCTGGTGGATTACCTGGTAAAAAATAAAGGAATACTTCTGGAAGGAGATATTTAAGAATGGGAGAGCAGAAGATGACGCTGGCAGAGGAAGTTGTAGAGCTTTTAAAAGAGAATGGATTGACCGTGACCACAGCGGAGTCCTGTACCGGCGGCCTGGTAGCCGCAAGACTGGTGGATGTACCGGGGGTATCCGAGGTATTTAAACAGGGCTTTATCACTTATTCCAACAAAGCAAAACGGAAACTTCTGAATGTGAAGAAGACAACACTTAAGGAAGTGGGTGCAGTCAGTGAAAAGACAGCACGGGAGATGGCAAAGGGTGCGATCCTTGCCAGCGGAGCGGATGCTTCCATCGCTACCACCGGTATCGCCGGACCGGATGGGGGAACAGAGGAGAAACCGGTAGGACTGGTCTATTTGGCAGTTTCGGTAAGAGGACAGATTTACACAGAGGAACACCAGTTCGAAGGCGACCGCATGGAGGTGCGGGAGAGCACGGTTCATGCAGCTCTGGCGCTTTTGAAAAAGGGACTGAAGGAGACGGAGCAAAATGACAAAGACCATTAAGATCAAATATTTCACGGACAAAATCGAGAAGCTGACATATATCGGCGGCAAATCAGACTGGGTTGATCTGCGAAGCGCGGAGGATGTTTCCTTAAAAAAAGGAGAGTTTAAGCTGATTCCGCTCGGAATTGCGATGGAGCTGCCAAAGGGCTATGAGGCTCATGTGGTTCCACGCAGCAGTACCTATAAGAATTTTGGTGTGATTCAGACCAACCATATGGGAGTCATTGATGAAACCTATTGCGGAGACAACGATCAATGGTTTATGCCGGTTTTCGCTATGCGTGATACCGAGATTCATGTAAATGACCGGATCTGTCAGTTCCGCATCATGGAACATCAGCCGGAACTTGTATTTGAGGAGATAACGGTGCTCGGTCATGCCGATCGGGGCGGACACGGAAGCACGGGAAAGGCGTAAAATATGCAGATTGTCACATTTGCAGCGATTGAGATCGGCTCTTACGAAGTAGGAATGAAGATTCTGGAGCTGTCCTCCAAATATGGAATGAAGGAAATCGATTACATCCGGCACGGCCTGGAGCTTGGCAAGGATGCCTATAACCAGAAGGAAATCAGCAATGAGATGCTGGAGGAGCTCTGCGAGGTTCTGGAAGATTTTACCAGAATCATGAAGGAATACAAAGTCGATGACTACCGGGCCTGTGCAACCAGTGCGATTCGCGAGACGAGAAACTGTCTCCTGATTTTGGACAAAATCCGTGTTCGGACAGGGCTTACTGTTGAGATTTTAAGCAATTCCGAGCAGCGTTTTCTGGGTTATAAGTCCATCGCTTCCAACGAAGAGTCGTTTCAGAAGATTATCCGGAAGGGAACAGCCATCGTGGATGTAGGCGGCGGCAGCATTCAGATTTCACTCTTTGACAAGGATGCTCTGGTATCGACCCAGAATCTTCGTCTTGGTACGATGCGTATCCGGGAACGCCTCGCGGAGGTGGAGAACCGGACGACTCATTTTGGGGAGATCATTGAGGAAATGATCAACAATGAGCTGAAAAGCTACAAACGACTCTATCTGAAGGATCATGAGATCAAGCATATGATTCTCGTAGGAGATTATATCAATCAGCTGTTGGTCAAAAATGCAAAGACTGCAAGTGTGTCATTTACCAGAGAAGAATACCTGAATTTATATGAAAAGATCCTTTCAACCGGCTCCCGGGACAAAACCATCGAGAGACTTGGAACCATGGCGGAAAACATGTCGCTGGTATTGCCTGCCCTGATTATTTACCGGAGGCTGATCGAAGAAACCGGTGCAGAGGTCATCTGGGTTCCGGGTCTGAATATTTGCGATGGTCTGGCCTATGATTATGCGGAACAGCGAAAGATCTTCAAATCCAGTCATAATTTCGAGAACGATATCATTGAAGCAGCAAAAAATATCGCCAAGCGCTACCAGAGCAACAAAACCCATCTTCTGGGCACGGAATACCTGGCATTGACTATTTTTGATAAGATGAAGCGGATTCATGGAATGGAAAAGCGGGAACGTCTGCTTCTTCAGATCGCAGTCTGGCTTCATGACTGCGGTAAGTATATCAGTATGACCCATACTGCCGAGTGCTCCTATCAGATCGTCATGTCCACGGAGATCATCGGTCTGTCTCATCGGGAGCGGGAGATCATTGCCAATGCGATTCGCTTTGATACAGAGGAATTTGTTTCCTTTGAAGAGTTTTCGGCAGAGAGCAGTCTCGATCGAAAGGACTATCTTCTGACGGCGAAGCTCAGCGCAATTCTTCGCGTAGCGAATTCCATGGATCGCAGCCACAAACAGAAATTCAAAAATGTGCGCGTAACCTTGAAGGAACGTGAGCTTCTGGTAGTCGTGGATACCGTGGAGGACATTACTCTGGAGCAGGGACTATTCTCCCATAAAGCAGATTTCTTTGAAACCATATTCAGCATAAAGCCCGTGATACGGCAGAAAAGGCAGGTATAAAAAACATGGAGAAGAAAGAATTTACCAGACATGAGTATTTCCGGAACCGGGAATTATCCTGGCTGGCCTTTGACGAGCGCGTCCTCAGCGAGGCAAGAGATAAGAGCATTCCACTCTTTGAACGGCTGAAATTCTTAAGTATTACTGCTTCAAACCTGGATGAGTTCTTTATGATTCGTGTGGCTTCCTTAAAGGATATGGTGCATGCAGGTTATACCAAAAAAGACATCGCCGGCATGACGGCCAGACAGCAGATCGAGGAGATCACCAAGAAGGTACGGGATCTGGTGAGCCTCCAGTATTCGACCTATACCCGCTCCCTTTTGCCGGCTCTGAAGCAGAATGGCCTTCGTGTCATTCAGGAGCACGAGGCATTGACGAAGGAGGAAGCACGTTATGTCGATCGCTATTTCCGTGACAATGTCTACCCGGTTCTGACACCGATGGCTGTGGATTCCTCGAGACCCTTTCCATTGATTCGAAATAAGACTCTGAATATCGGAGCCCTGCTTCGAAAAAAAGGTGAAGAGGATGCAGAACTGGAGTTCGCTACAGTGCAGGTGCCGTCTGTATTACCGCGTATCGTGCGGCTCCCGGATGGGGAAGATGGCAGCCGGAATGTAATCCTTTTGGAAGAAATCATTGAGCGGAATATGCAGCAGCTCTTCCTGAAATATGATATTGTCAGCGCATCCCCTTACCGTGTCATGCGAAATGCTGACCTGACCATTGACGAGGATGAGGCAGCCGATCTTTTGAAAGAGATTCAGAAGCAGCTGAAAAAACGGCAATGGGGAGAAGCGATCCGGCTGGAGGTAGAGGAAAAAATCGACAAGCGTCTTTTAAAAGTCCTCACAGAAGAGCTGAATATCAAGGAACAGGCGCTCTATAAGATCAACGGACCTCTCGATCTGACCTTCCTGATGAAGATGTATGGCATGGAAGGCTTCGAGGACTTAAAACTGCCGAAGCATGTACCGGCACCAGTGAAGGAGCTTCCTGCAGACTGCAATATCTTTGATGAGATTCGAAAGGGTGACGTGCTTTTGCATCATCCCTATCAGACCTTTGATCCCATTGTCAAATTTGTGAAGGACGCTGCCGTAGATCCGAAGGTTTTAGCCATCAAACAGACCCTTTACCGTGTCAGTGGCAATTCTCCGATTATTGCTGCCCTTGCGCAGGCAGCGGAAAATGGTAAGCAGGTTTCCGTATTGGTGGAACTGAAGGCTCGGTTCGATGAGGAGAATAACATCATCTGGGCAAAGATGCTGGAGAAGGCAGGTGCCCATGTTATCTATGGTCTGGTGGGACTGAAGACTCACAGCAAGATTACGCTGGTGGTTCGCCGGGAGGAGGACGGTATCCGCCGTTATGTCCATCTTGGCACCGGCAATTATAACGATTCTACCGCAAAGCTTTATACGGATATCGGACTTTTGACCTGCTCCGCACCGATCGGAGAGGACGCCACAGCAGTTTTTAATATGCTGTCCGGATATTCCGAACCGGAGGGCTGGAATAAGCTGTCCTTGGCTCCTCTGTGGCTCAAGGATCGCCTGCTCGCTTTAATCGAACGGGAAAAGGAACATGCAGAGAATGGTGGAGAAGGACGCATCATTGCGAAGATGAACTCGCTTTGCGATCGGGATGTCATTACGGCTCTTTACGAAGCGTCCGCTGCAGGTGTACAAATCGACCTGATTGTTCGTGGTATCTGCTGCCTGAAGGTAGGGATCCCGGGGGTCAGCGAGAACATCCGTGTGCGCTCCATCGTCGGAAATTTCCTGGAGCACAGTCGTATCTTCTATTTCTATAACAACGGGCAGGAGGATGTCTTCTGTGCCAGTGCGGACTGGATGCCGCGAAATCTGGAAAAGAGAGTGGAGATCATGTTCCCCATTGAGAGGGAGGAGCTGAAGAAGGAGGTCATCCATATCCTGGATATCGAGCTTCGGGATAATGTAAAGGCCCATCTTTTGCAGCCGGATGACAGTTATCAAAAGGTAAACCGCAGAGGCAAGGCGCCCTTAAGCTCGCAGGATTACTTTACCGAGGAAGCCAGGGAAAAGGCCAAAGCCGAAGAGCATGCGGTGAACCGCCGGATCTTCATACCGGAGGAGCCGGTGGAATAATCCACCCGCCCATCTCTGAATAGTTACGAAGATGTAAGCTTTGCAGCCCCCACCGGAGAATCATGAAAGCATGAATTTTCGGATAATTTCTGCGATTCCGGAATGATTATTATCCCGCTTCGTGATGTAAACCCCGTAGGGATACATTTCGGGGCGGGCATTTTTCATAACGCAGGGAGTCTTTACCGCCTGCAGCATCGTGATATCATTTTCTGCATCGCCTGCTGCCAGGGTATGCTCGAGAGGTACATTTAAGTGATTGCAAAGCCAGCGGATGCCGCTTCCTTTGTTGATTCCCTCCGGAAGAAATTCGAGATACTGGTCACAGGAGAAGAACATGTCGATGTGATGATCTTTGCTCCAGGGCTCCATATGCCGGCGGAAGGCCTCGAGGCGGCTGCGGTCATGGAGGTCGATAAAGAGCATCTTGATGGGATCAAAGTCCAGAGCCCTTGATACGTCCTCTACGATATCATATTGAATGACATTGGAGGCAGCATAATATTGAAGCTCCGGATTGTCATGCTCACAGAGCACACCGTGGTCGGAATAGGTCTGGGGATGAATGTGAAATTTGTAAGCCTCGTCAAAGGCTTCCCGAAGGAGACTTTTGGAGACACCGGTCTGGAAAATGGTTTCCTTTGTATGGGCATTGTAGATCAGGGCACCATTTGATGTGATGGCATAGCAGCCGGGTTTTGTCATGCCAAGCTTCTCAACCTGGCGAACGGTACTATAAAGAGGCCGTCCTGTGGTAACAACCACGGCATGACCGAGGTCAGTAGCTTCTTGAATCGCTTCGAGGTTTTCCTGGGTAATTTCTTTTTTGTCTGTCAGCAGCGTGCCGTCCAGATCTACAAATAATATTTTCTTTTCCATCATCAAAGCTCCTCATCCAATCATTTGGCAGATACAAACAGGCCAATTTGGCACGGTTACCGGAAAATTATAGCATGAAAATTGTTTGGAGGAAAGCGCAATTTTGCAAAGCCTGGAGGCCGAGCAAACACAAGGAGGTACTGGAATGAGCCGATATTTTCCATTGTTTGTGAACCTGGAAGAAAGAAAGATCGTAGTTGTAGGGGCAGGAAAAATCGCCGAGCGTCGTATCGGAACGCTGCTTTCCTTTGGCGCGCAGATTACAGTCATCGCTCCGGAGGCAACAGAAAAAATAAAAGCATGGGACTTGGCAGGAGAGCTTAAGTGGCAGCAGGAGGCTTGGAGTGAAGAGAAGGAAAGCCTTCTCGAAAATACTATCTTTGTCCTGGCAGCGACAGATGAAAAGACCGTGAACGAGGCAGTATACTGCGCCTGCAAAAAAATGGGAATTCCTGTAAACTGCTCCGATGACCGAAGCCGGTGTGACTTTTATTTCCCGGGAATTGCAGAACGAGGAGGCGTCATTGCCGGAGTCACAGCGGGGGGCACGGATCATAAGTTAGCCAGAAAAGCAACGGAACAGATCCGAAAATGCCTGGAAGAAATGTGAAAAAGGTGATCTGTTTGCGGATATCTATGATATAATATTGAAATACAAAAATCCCTGAAAGAGGAGAAAAGGTTATGGATATGAACATCAGACCGCGCCGTCTGCGGGGCGGTGCTTATTTGCGGAAAATGGTACGGGAGACGAGAATGGATAAAAGTTCTCTGATTTATCCTATGTTTGTAAAAGAAGGAACCGGAATCAAAGAAGAGATTCCGACGATGCCGGGACAGTATCGTTATAGTATCGATCAGCTTCCCTATGCGTTAGAAGAACTGGTAAAAACCGGTGTCGGCAGTGTTATGTTCTTCGGTATTCCGGATCATAAGGATCCTTGCGGAAGCGGAGCCTATGATGAAAATGGCATTGTACAGAAGGCCTTCCGCGAGGCAAAGAAGCAGTTTCCGGATCTCTATTGCATCGGTGACGTATGTATGTGCGAATATACTTCCCACGGCCACTGTGGAATCCTGCGCGGCGAATATGTTGACAATGATAAAACGCTGGATTATCTTGC
This sequence comes from Bulleidia sp., assembly GCA_963640245.1. Lineage (GTDB taxonomy): Bacteria > Bacillota > Clostridia > Lachnospirales > Lachnospiraceae > Laedolimicola. Next base: position 9,194 of record CAVHYN010000051.1, on the reverse strand, counting down.
GAAAATTGCCCTGTCCCAGGTACAGGCTGGCGCCGATATGGTAGCACCCTCCGATATGATGGACGGCCGCGTGGCAGCGATTCGCTCGATTCTTGATGAGAATGGATATCTGGAGACACCGATTATGTCCTACGCTGTCAAGTATGCATCTGCCTTCTATGGTCCCTTCCGCGATGCGGCAGGCAGTGCCCCGGCTTTCGGGGATCGCAAGTCCTATCAGATGGACTATCACAATGTACGGGAAGGAATGAAGGAAGCCCTGCTTGATGTAGAGGAGGGCGCAGACATTATCATGGTAAAGCCGGCGATGAGCTATCTGGATGTCATTTCCAAGGTAAAGGAAAATATTCTGCTTCCTGTCGCAGCTTACAGTGTCAGCGGAGAGTATGCCATGGTAAAGGCCGGGGCTTCTCTTGGCTATATTGATGAGGCCTCTATCATCTGCGAGACAGCGGCCAGTGTATATCGTGCCGGTGTAGATCTGTATCTGACCTATTTTGCAAAAGAGATTGCAGGCTTTATGGATGAAGGGAGAATTGGCTGATGACTCGTTCGGAAGAGCTTTTTAAAAGAGCGATAGATGTGATTCCCGGTGGTGTAAACTCACCGGTTCGCGCCTTTGGTTCTGTAGGGGAGACCCCACGGTTTATTGCCTCGGCCAAGGGAGCCTATATGACTGATGTGGATGGACGTACGTATTTGGACTTTGTAGGATCCTGGGGACCTATGATCCTCGGACACAATCATCCGAAGGTTCTTTCGGATGTTCTCGAGGCTTGTCAGGAGGGACTGAGCTTTGGTGCAGCCACGGAGCGGGAGGTCGAGATGGCAGAGCTTATCTGCAGCATCGTTCCTTCTATCGAGATGGTACGTATGGTAAATTCCGGTACGGAGGCGGTAATGAGTGCTGTCCGGGCAGCCAGAGGCTTCACCGGACGCGGCAAGATTATCAAATTTGCGGGCTGCTATCACGGACACAGCGATGCAATGCTGGTAAAAGCCGGATCCGGTGTCATGACGGCAGGTATTCCGGACAGCGCCGGTGTTCCGGTCGGCTGTACGGAGGATACCCTGACCGCTGTATACAATGATTTAGACAGCGTAGAGACTATTTTTGCCAAGTTTCCGGACGAGATAGCAGCTGTGATCGTAGAGCCCGTGGCGGCAAATATGGGAGTAGTTCCTCCAAAGGCAGGATTTCTTGAGGGACTTCGAAGCCTTTGTACCGAAAATGGCAGTCTTCTGATATTTGATGAAGTCATTACCGGTTTCCGTCTGAGCTTATCCGGTGCGCAGGGATATTATGGAATCCAACCGGACTTGACGACCTTTGGAAAAATCATCGGCGGAGGTATGCCGGTGGGCGCATACGGCGGAAGAAAAGATGTGATGGAGCTGATCGCCCCGCATGGGCCTATTTACCAGGCAGGTACCTTAAGCGGCAATCCGGTAGCGATGGCGGCAGGTCTGGCTCAGCTTAAGCTCCTCAAGGAGACGCCGGGATACTATGAGGAACTGAATCAGAAAGCCGATGACTTCTTTGAAGGGATGAAGGAAGCTCTTCGCGAGGCAGGAAAACCCTGGGTAGTCAATCATGTCGGTTCCCTCGGCAGTATCTTCTTTGCCGAGCAGCCGGTGACGAATTATGCGGAGGCGAAGACCTCGGATACAGAGAAGTTTGGAGAATATTTCTCCTATATGATAAAAAATGGCATCTATCTTGCGCCTTCTCAGTTCGAGGCCATGTTCCTGTCTTCGGCCATGGCGAAGGAAGAGCTTGACCGGACTCTGAACGTTTTCAAAGACTATCTGAAACAGCTTTAAGATAAGGAGGATATACCATGGATCAGAAAAAATATGTAGCTTATGTCGGCACCTACACCCATGGCAGCAGTGCAGGAATTCATCTGTTTGACCTGGATGTGGAACAGGGTACGATGAAAGAACGGAAAGTGATTCCTATCAACAATCCTTCCTATATTAAAATGTCACATAATGGGAAATTTTTATATTCCATCGCCGACGAGGGTGTGCGTTCCTTTACGGTACAGCCGGATGGAGACCTGGTTCCCTTAAACTGTGCAAGCATCGAGGGAATGCGGGGCTGCTATCTCTCCACGGATAAAGAGGATAAGTATCTGTTTGTGGCAGGCTGGCATGACGGAAAGGTGACAGTGATGCGCCTGAATGAGGACGGTACCGTGGGAGAGATGACGGACGAGGTCTTTCATAAGGGACTTGGCAGCGTGGCAGAGCGAAATTTCCGACCCCATGTAAATTGTGTAAACCTGACCCCGGACGGAAAGTACCTCTGCGCGGTAGATTTGGGAACGGATCAGATTAAAATTTACAAATTTAATCATCGCACCGGAAAGATTGAGCTTCTGGATCTCTTATTCTGCGAACTCGAATCCGCACCGCGAATCCTGAAATTCAGCCGAAATGGTAAATTTGCCTATGTCATCAGTGAGCTGAAGAATTATATTACGGTATACCGGTATGACGGAAGCGGAAAGAATCCCGTATTTGAAGAGATTCAGAAGGTCTATACACTGAACGATTACCACTCGGCTACAAGTGCAGCCTGCGCTTTACGCTTCTCAAAGGATGACAGCAAGCTGCTTTGTACGAATGCAGGGGATAATACAGCAGGTCTCTTCCGTGTAGATCCGGAGAGTGGAATGCTGGAAAAAATCTGCATCCTCCCGATCAGCGGGGACTATCCGAAGGCTATCGATTTCTTCCCGGATAATCGGCATATCATGTCCTTAAATCATGAAAGTAATACCATTACCACCTTCGAGGTACATGAAAAAGAAAAGTACTTTACTGCAAAGGGAAAACCGATTTCCATCGAGACACCGAATTGTATCCTGGTTGCAGAGATAGAAGGATAGGAAATGTATCCGTAAAAGTACAAATTTTTTATGAGCAGGACTTGAAAAATACAGCGAAAGCACCTAAAATGAAAGATAGATTGTCGGTTACTTTGTGAATCGTAACAAGAAATTTTTTAAATGAAAAGGAGAAGATATCATGAAATTCATCGTTGAAACATCCGCACGTCACGTACATGTTACACAGCAGGATCTGGAGACTCTGTTCGGTAAGGGCTATGAGCTGACAAAGAAAAAAGATCTGTCTCAGCCGGGTCAGTTTGCCTGTAATGAGAAGGTTACCATCGTAGGAAGTAAAAAAGAGATGACAGCTTCCATCTTAGGACCGGTTCGCCCGGAGACTCAGGTAGAGCTTTCTCTTACAGATGCTCGCTCCATCGGCGTAGTAGCTCCGGTTCGTGAGTCCGGTGATATCGCAGGCAGCGGCGCATGTAAGCTGGTAGGACCGGCTGGCGAGGTAGAGCTGAAAGAGGGCGTTATCGCGGCAAAGCGTCACATCCATGCAACTCCGGAAGATGCAGAAAAGCTTGGCGTAAAGGATAAGGATGTCGTATCTGTAAAGGTAGATACCGAGGGCAGAAGCCTGGTATTCGGCGATGTTGTTGTTCGTGTAAGTCCGAAGTACGCTCTGGCTATGCATATCGATACCGACGAGTCCAATGCAGCAGGCTGCGGCCGTGAGGTTTATGGAGAGATCGTAAAGTAAACATTTAAATAAGGAGAACACACACTTATGAAGATTTTAGTTATCAACTGTGGAAGCTCTTCTCTTAAGTATCAGCTGATTGATATGGAGAATGAGACCGTTGTAGCAAAGGGACTCTGCGAGAGAATCGGAATCGACGGTTCCAAGCTGACCCATAAGGCAAACGGTAAGGAACTGGTTGTAGAGCAGCCGATGCCGGCACATACCGAGGCGATTGAGCTCGTTATGAAGGCACTTGTGGATCCGGAGTACGGTGTCATCAAGGATACCAGCGAGATTTCCGCAGTCGGCCACCGCGTTCTGCATGCAGGAACCGTATACAGCGATTCCATCGTTGTCAATGAGGATGTAAAGCGTGTCATTCGTGAGTGCTTTGACCTCGGACCGCTTCATAACCCGGCAAACCTGATGGGTATCGAAGCTTGCGAGAAGGCAATGCCCGGCACTCCGAACGTAGCAGTATGGGATACCGGATTCGGTATGAAGATGCCGGAGAAGGCTTATCTGTATGCAATTCCTTATGAATATTATGAGAAGTACAGCATCCGCCGCTATGGCTTCCATGGCACAAGCCATCTGTTTGTGTCCGGCGAGGTTCTGAAGTTTGCCGAGCTTGATCCTGAGAAGGGCAAGGTTATCGTTTGCCATCTGGGCAACGGAGCCAGCATCTCCGCTTCTATCGGTGGAAAGTGCGTAGATACATCCATGGGTCTTACTCCTCTGGAAGGTCTGATCATGGGTACCAGAAGTGGTGACATCGATCCGGCTGTCGTACAGTTTATCTGCAACAAAGAGGGTAAGGATGTCAATGAAGTCCTGAATATCCTGAACAAGAAGTCTGGTGTTCTGGGCATGAGCGACGGTGTATCCAGTGACTTCCGCGATATCGCAAAGGCTGCAGAAGAAGGAAACCATCATGCACAGGTTGCCCTGGATGCCTTCATTTACCGCGTAGCAAAATACATCGGTGCTTATACCGCAGCGATGAACGGTGTCGATGCGATTGCCTTCACAGCAGGTGTCGGTGAAAATGATATTGCAAGCCGTAAGAAGATCTGTGAGTACCTGGGATATCTGGGTGTCGAGATTGACGACGAGGCAAACAACTGCCGCGGCAAGGTACAGATGATTTCTACTCCGAACTCCAAGGTGAAGGTTATGATTTATCCGACCAACGAGGAGCTTGCCATCGCGCGAGAGACAGAGCGTCTGGTAAAATAATTTGTAATTGAAAATTACTTGACAAACCACTGCCGGGTGTATATAATAGCCTAGTGTGCATTAGGAGAGAACTATGCTGATCAATTTGACAGATGTTTTGTCCTGTGAGGAAAAAGTGGTTAAGAGGACAGTGGAGACGGAGTTTCAGTCTTTTGACATGAGCCTGGGAAGCTTTCCCCTGACAGAGGAAGAACCGCTTGCACTGAAGATTCAGAATCTCGGCGATTCCAAATTGCTGATAGAAGGTGGATTTTCTGTAAAAGCACAGATTCCCTGTGACCGCTGTCTGACCGAAGTGGATGTGCCGGTATCGGTTTCCTTTTCAAAGGAAGTAGATATGAAGCAGTCTGCGGAAGGAAGAATTGACGATCTGGACGAAACCGATTTTATCGACGGATACAACCTGGATACCGATAAGCTGGTATATGGCGAACTCTTGGTCAACTGGCCAATGAAAACCCTGTGCAAGCCGGATTGCAAAGGAATTTGCAAAAGATGCGGGAAGAATCTGAATGAAGGCTCCTGTAGCTGCGATACGGTGGAGTTGGATCCAAGAATGGCGGTTATAGCCGAAATATTTAAAAATAGTAAGTAAATCAGAGGAGGTGTAACCTATGTCTATTTGTCCTAAGAATAAATCTTCCAAAGGTAGAAGAGATAAGAGAAGAGCAAACTGGAAAATGAGTGCAATGAATCTCGTAAAGTGCAGCAAATGCGGCGCCCTGATGATGCCTCATCGTGTTTGCAAGTCCTGCGGATCTTACAATAAGAAAGAGATCATCGCTCAGGATTAATGAGAGAAATATAAGAAAAGCAAGTTTACGATTCTCGTAGCTTGCTTTTTTTATATTCAAAATCATAGTAACTATACAAATCCCCGGTCTTTGTTTTTTACTTGACAATTCCGACAGATAAAATTATAATTGTGTAGTGACATCAAGGGCGGTGTATTGAGGAATACATCGCCCTTCTGTTAAATTTTACCGGCATGATGCCGGAGAAAAGGGGTAAATCATTATGAAAAAGTTACTTGTTTTAACTTTGGTTGCAAGCATGACCCTGGGTCTTGCTGCATGCGGTTCCTCCAGCTCTGATACAGCTGCAGATACAACGGCTGCAGAGACGACAGAGACCACAGAAGAGGCAGAGGATACAACCGACGCTTCCACATCTGACAAGACCTGGATTATCGCTATGGATACCGTATTCCGTCCGTTTGAGTATACCGATGAGAACGGTGAGTTCGTAGGTATCGATGTGGATATTCTGAAAGCTGTTGCTGAGGATCAGGATTTCGAATACGATATTCAGATCCTTGGATGGGACGCAGCTGTAGCAGCAGTACAGGCTGGTCAGGCAGATGTACTTCTTGCAGGCGCAAGCATCACAGATGAGCGTAAAGAGGCAGGCTGGATCTTCTCCGATTCTTACTATGATTCCTGCCAGATTTTTGCAGTAAAAGGTGACAGCACAGTTGCATCTTTTGATGATCTGAAGGGACAGACTGTAGCTGTAAAGAATGGTACAGCAGGTGCTAAATATGCAGACAGCCTGAAAGACCAGTACGGATTTACCGTAGACGTATATGAAGATTCACCGACTATGTATCAGGCAGTTATCCTTGGCCAGGCACTTGCATGCGTAGAGGATGAACCGATTATGGCAGACAACATCAAGACCGGTGGACTGGATCTGAAACTGGTTGATGGAACACAGAGCGAAGGCGCACCGTATGGTTTTGCTATCATGAACGAGTCCAATCAGGAACTTCTGGATATGATCAATGCAGGTCTTGCTGATATTAAAGCAAACGGAACCTACGATGAGATCATCGCTACTTATGTAGGAGAATAATTTCTATATATATAGAAAATGAGACAGCGGAGCAGCCGCCTATAAGCGGCTGCTTCCTGTACTGTGAAAGCTCCCGCTTTGGAGGTTTTCACAATGCAGGAAGTATTCCGCAGCAACCCATGGACGAGATGCAGCGCATTTTTGCATGGGAATCAAACACAGAGAAGGAGAGAACCCCATGATAGGAATTATTAAGGTATATGGCGGCATGCTGCTGGCAGGACTGGGACAGACCTTACTGTTGACGCTTCTGGCACTGATTATCGCCATGGTAATCGGTATGATTTTTGGCCTGATGAATGTGGGACACAACAGAGCGTTCAATATGATCGGAACAGTATATGTAGATGCTGTCCGGGGTGTGCCCTTGATTGTTCTTGCATACTTTGTATATTTTGGTATTCCGGCTGCGATGCAGCAGATGGGAATGGCAAATTTCCGACTGTCTTCCCTTCAGGCAGGTATCATCGCTCTGTCGATGAACTGCGGTGCCTATATGGCAGAGATCATCCGTGCCGGAATTGAGAGTGTGGACAGAGGCCAGATGGAAGCTTCCCGAAGTCTTGGCCTTTCCTATGGGGCATCTATGGCATTGGTTGTTGTGCCACAGGCAGTGCGGACTATGATCCCGTCTATCATCAATCAATTTATCATTACACTGAAGGATACTTCGATTCTGTCAGTTGTTGCATTCCCGGAGCTGACCCTGGTAGGTAAGACTGTTATGGGAAATACCTTTAAACCCCTGCAGTCATGGGCTATCGTAGGTGTTATGTACATGGTTGTTATTATCACCTTAAGTAAGCTTGCGAAGCGCATCGAGAGGAGGGTAAATCGTGGCAGATAATAAGATTCACGTAACAAACCTGAAAAAGAATTTTGGTAAGCTGGAGGTCTTAAAGGACATCAGCATGGACGTCAGTGAAGGCGAGGTTGTCGTACTTCTCGGACCCTCCGGAAGCGGTAAATCCACCTTCCTGCGCTGCCTGAACCAGTTGGAGACGGCCACAGCAGGACATATCCTTGTAGATGGTCAGGATGTGACGGATAAGCACACGGATATCAATAAAGTACGCCAGAATATCGGTATGGTATTCCAGCATTTTAACCTGTTTAATCACTTGACGGTCATGGATAATATGACCCTGGCACCGGTACATCTGAAGGTAATGACCAAGGATGAGGCAAAGGTAAAAGCTATGGAGCTTCTGTCCCGTGTAGGTCTGGCAGATAAGGCAGAGGCCTATCCCAGCCAGCTTTCCGGCGGTCAGAAGCAGCGTGTGGCTATCGCAAGAGCCCTTGCGATGAAGCCGGATATTCTTCTCTTTGACGAGCCTACTTCCGCGCTTGACCCGGAGATGGTCGGTGAGGTACTGGCCGTTATGAAGGAACTGGCAAAAGAAGGTATGACCATGGTGGTTGTCACCCATGAGATCGGTTTCGCCCGCGAGGTAGCAGATCGGGTTGTCTTCATGGAAGGCGGCTATATCGTAGAGCAGGGTACCCCGGAAGAGGTGCTGGCACATCCGAAGGAACCCAGAACCATCGATTTCTTAAGTAAGGTATTGTAGAATACACTATGGAATTTATAAGTAACTCATAAATTAGCTTATATCTTCCGAAACAAAAGTAAAAGCATTATCATAGGTTTGTACAAAAGAAATCCAATAGATGGAGGTAGAACCTATGTTAAATGAAGCAGCAGTAAACGTATTAAAGAACGGAATGTGGGATTTGGCGACCTGTGCAGGAGGCGAACCAAATGTCGTTCCGGTGGCATTTAAGGATATTACAGCAGACGGCAAGCTTGTAGTAGGTGATGTGTTCTTAGAGACCACACTGAAAAATCTGAAGGAAAATGAGGGCAGAATCGCAATCTCTGCATACGATGCAAACACTCTGGAAGGTTATCAGGTAAAGGGAACGGCAGAGTATGTCACAGAGGGCGAAGTAGTAGCTGCCTTCAAGGCCATGGTAGAGAAAATGTTCCATGGCGCAGCCACTGCAAAGGGAGCTTTAATCATTACCCCAGAGAAGGTTATCGTCACCACACCGGGCGCAGATAATAAAAAAGAACTGTAAAAAGGGTAAAGAGATGTCAGCTTACAAGAAGAAAATGGAAGTGGATATCCGCTGTCCTTTGGAGTACGGACTTACTATATTTGGAGGAAAATGGAAATCCCGCATTATCTGTGTGCTGGCATCAAGGCAGACATTGCGCTATAGTGAGATTCGAAATGAGATGAAGAACATCACGGACGCGGTTCTGGCAGCGACCCTGAAGGATTTGATCGGAGACGGGATTGTAGAGCGGCGCTCCTATGACGAGATCCCTCCGAGAGTCGAATATTCGCTGACAGCAAAAGGAAGCTCGATAGTTCCGATTCTACAGGAAATATGCCAGTGGTCAGGTGTATTTTATAAAGAAGACAGTGAGAATAAAATGTCCCAATGTGAAAAATGTGATCACAGAAGTTAGAATGAGTATGAAAGAAAGAGCCTGCCATGGTTTCAAA
>CAVHYN010000050.1:0-12280 GCA_963640245.1 Bulleidia sp. | reverse complement strand
CATGAACGGACAGATCGTGCTTTGCAAGGGTGTCAATGACGGGAAAGAGCTGGAGTACAGCATTGAACAGCTGGTAAAGTACCTGCCCTATCTACAGAGTGTCTCGGTGGTGCCGGTGGGACTGACCCGCTATCGGGACGGACTCTATCCCTTAACTCCCTTTACAAAGGAGGATGCGAAGGAGGTTCTGGCGCTGATTCACAGCTGGCAGGAGCGCCTCTATCAGGAATATGGCAATCATTTCATCCATGCAGGGGATGAATGGTATCTGCTTGCGGAGGAGGAGCTTCCCGCAGAGGAGACCTATGACGGCTACCAGCAGCTGGAAAACGGGGTAGGCATGATAACCCTTTTAAGAGATGAGGTAAAGGAGGAGCTTTCAAAACTTTCCGGAAATCTTAAAGAGCGGCGCGTGACGATCGCGACAGGTGAGCTTGCAGCCCCGATCCTGAAAGAATTAGGTGAAAAAATACAGGAGAAGTATCCGAAGCTTGATTTACAGATTCGAGCCGTAAAGAATGAATTCTTTGGAGGAAAGATCACAGTCGCAGGCCTTTTGACCGGACAGGATCTGAAAAACCAGTTAGCCGGATATAACCTTGGAGAAGAGCTTTTGCTGACCGAGCATATGATGAAAAGCGGTGAGACGGTTTTCCTGGATGATGTGCGTGTCGAGGAGCTCTCCGGGACTTTACAAGTGCCGGTAACTATTGTAAAATCAGACGGCAAATCGCTTTTGCATGCCATTTTAGGAACATTACTGGATTAGGAATATAAAGAAGGAGTAAAACAATATGAGTAAGCCAATCGTAGCGATTGTGGGTCGCCCGAACGTAGGAAAATCTACCCTGTTCAATGCACTTGCAGGGGAGAATATTTCCATCGTCAAGGATACACCCGGAGTAACGAGAGACCGTATTTATGCAGATGTGACATGGCTCGATCACGCCTTTACCCTGATAGATACCGGCGGAATCGAGCCGGACAGCAGTGATATTATTCTTTCCCAGATGCGGGAGCAGGCGCAGATCGCCATTGACACGGCAGATGTCATCATCTTCCTGGCAGATGTACGCCAGGGACTCGTAGATGCAGATTCGAAGGTAGCAGATATGCTTCGCCGTTCCAGAAAACCGGTTGTTCTGGCTATCAATAAGGTAGACAGCTTCCAGAAATTTATGGCAGATACCTATGAATTCTATAATCTGGGTATCGGAGATCCGGTGCCGATCTCTGCGGCATCGAGACTGGGGATCGGAGATCTTCTGGATGAGGTCGTGAAGCATTTCCCGGAAGGTGCGGAAGAGACAGAGGACGATGATCGCCCCCGCATCGCCATTGTGGGAAAACCGAATGTAGGAAAATCTTCCATTATCAATAAGCTGATCGGAGAAAACCGTGTCATCGTATCCAATATCGCAGGAACCACCCGGGATGCGATCGATACCGAGGTACGGCGAAACGGCAAGGATTATATCTTTATCGACACAGCGGGCTTGCGCCGCAAGAGCAAGATCAAGGAAGAACTGGAGCGCTACAGCATCATTCGTACCGTGACAGCGGTGGAGCGTGCCGATGTTGTCATCCTGGTTATCGACGCGAAAGAAGGCGTGACCGAGCAGGATGCAAAGATTGCCGGCATTGCCCATGAGCGCGGCAAGGGTATCATTATTGCGGTCAATAAATGGGATGCCATCGAAAAGAACGATAAGACGATCTATGAATATACGAATAAGATCCGCAATATCTTATCCTATATGCCTTATGCGGAAATCACCTTTATCTCCGCAGTGACCGGGCAGCGTCTGCCGAAGCTTTTCGAGCTCATCGACATGGTCATCCAGAACCAGAACCTGCGTATTTCCACAGGCGTCTTGAATGAGATTATGACCGAGGCCGTGGCTCTGCAGCAGCCGCCTTCGGACAAGGGAAAGCGCCTGAAGCTTTTCTATATTACGCAGGTGGCAGTAAAGCCGCCTACCTTTGTTATTTTTGTCAACGATAAGGAACTGATGCATTTCTCTTATACGAGATATCTGGAAAATAAGATCCGCGATGCTTTTGGCTTCAAGGGAACGGCACTTAAGTTTTTGATTCGGGAAAGAAAGGGAGATCAGTAGTGGTACGGTTGGCATGTGTAGCGATCGGCTATGTATTTGGATTGTTTCAGACAGGCTATATCTACGGTGAGATGAAGGGAATGGATATCCGGGAGCACGGCAGCGGCAATGCAGGTGCCACCAATGCGCTTCGTACCCTCGGCTGGAAGGCGGGTCTCATCACCTTCCTTGGGGATTGCCTGAAGTGTATTTTTGCAGTTCTTCTGGTGCGCCTTTTGTTCGCAGGCCGCTATCCACAGGAAAATATGGGAATCCTGCTCGGTATGTATGCAGCCATGGGCGTCATTCTCGGGCATAACTTCCCCTGCTATCTGAAATTTCACGGAGGAAAGGGGATTTCCGCGACAGCGGGACTTTACCTCTCCTTAGATCCGCTTATGACCCTGGTTGCGATTGCTCTGTTCGGTGGTTCCGTGGGAATCACGCGCTATGTTTCCCTCGGTTCGATTCTGGTCAGCATCTGGCTGCCGATCGGCACGATTCTATTTGGACAGCAGGGACATTGGGGACTGTCCGAGGGACACCTTTATGAGCTCTACGCAATTACGATTTTCCTGTGCCTGATGGCAGTTTTTCGCCATAGAAAAAATATCGGACGACTTTTAAATGGCACAGAAAGTAAGATTGGACAAAAGGCGAAATAAGGAGAGAGATATGGCAAAAACAGGTGTAATTGGAGCAGGAAGCTGGGGAACCGCTCTTGCGCTGGTACTCCAAAGTAACGGACATGAGGTAACTCTCTGGTCTCACTCGAAGGCCTCCGTGGAGAGCCTTTTGAAGAACCGGGAGCTTAAGGATAAGCTTCCGGGCGTGAAGATCCCGGAATCGATTCAGATTACCAATGATTTGCAGCAGGCTATGACCGGCATGGACATGCTGGTGCTGGCCGTGCCCTCCGCCTGCGTGCGAAGTACAGCTCATCACATGGCTCCCTATGCAGCGGATGGTCAGCTTATTGTATGTGTATCCAAGGGTATCGAGGAGAGTACACTGAAGATTATGACCGAGGTCATCGAGGATGAGATCCCGAAGTGCCGCGCAGCGGTATTGTCGGGGCCCAGTCACGCAGAAGAAGTTAGCCGAGGCTTACCGACGACGGTCGTGGCAGGCGCTCACGACCGTGAAACTGCAGAATATATTCAGAATCTTTTTATGAATCAGGTCTTTCGCGTCTATACAAGCCCCGATATGCTCGGCATCGAGCTTGGCGGCGCCCTGAAAAATGTCATTGCCCTTGCGGCAGGTATCGCCGATGGCCTGGGCTACGGTGATAACACGAAGGCAGCGCTGATTACCCGGGGCATCGCAGAGATGAGCCGTATCGGCACGGCCATGGGCGGCTACCAGGAGACCTTCAACGGGCTCTCCGGCATCGGGGATCTGATTGTGACCTGTGCATCCGTACACAGCCGGAACCGGAAGGCAGGCTATCTGATGGGGCAGGGATATTCGATGCAGGAAGCGATGGATGAAGTAAAGATGGTAGTCGAGGGCGTCTATTCTGCCAAGGCTGCGATGGCTCTTGCGCGAAAGTACGAGATCGAAATCCCGATCATCGAACAGGTCAACAAGGTGCTCTTCGAGGACAAGTCCCCGAAAGAGGCCGTGACCGAACTGATGCTCCGCGACCGCAAGAATGAGAATTCGAAGCTTCCGTGGGAAGCATAAGCAGCTCCGGCGAAACGAACCTGACCAGTGCAGAGACCGGTGATAACAGCCAGCCTGTAGTCTGGGGAGTTCTGGCGTTACTGTGCCTGATGGGTATCTGTGTAACGAAGGAAGAGATATACAGAAAGCGTAAACAAACGTAAAAAGATGACGATGAAAAAATAGCTACAAACCTTGGGTTTATTGAGGGTGTAGCTATTTTTGAGAAAAACACTGCACACTCCTGGAACCCATAAAATTAAACATTGACAAATGACATTTTGCGGTATACAATAAATCAAGTGATGCGACACTTTAATACGTCGAAGCATTGTGGCGTCAAAGCGTTAGTGCCGCAAAATGGAGGATAACAGGAGGATATACTATGAAAAAGTTACTTGCACTTGCACTGGCAGGAACGATGACTCTGTCACTGGCAGCCTGCGGAGGAAGCTCTGCGGATACTTCCGGCACAGACAGCTCAGCAGCAGAGACAACAGAAACTGCAGATGCAGCTTCGACAGACGGAAAAACCTATCTTATCGGTATCTGTCAGCTGGTACAGCATGAAGCACTGGATGCAGCGACTCAGGGATTCATGGACGCGGTCGTAGAAGGACTTGGCGAGGAAAATGTAAAGTTTGATTCGCAGAATGCATCCGGAGATTCCGCAACCTGTGCGACTATCGTAAATCAGTTTGTATCGGAAGATGTAGACCTGATTCTGGCAAATGCCACAGCAGCTTTGCAGGCAGCAGCTCAGGGAACAGACAGCATTCCGGTACTGGGAACTTCCGTAACCGAGTATGGCGTAGCACTTGATATTGATGACTTTGATGGCCTGGTAGGAACCAACGTATCCGGTACCTCTGACCTGGCTCCGCTTGATCAGCAGGCAGCGATGCTGAATGAGCTTTTCCCGGATGCAAAGAATGTAGGCCTTCTGTACTGCTCTGCAGAGGCAAACTCTCAGTACCAGGTTGATACGGTACAGGCAGCACTGGAAGAACTGGGCTATACATGCAAACAGTATTCCTTCTCAGATTCCAATGATATCTCAGCAGTTGCTACTACAGCAGCCAGCGAGAGCGATGTAATCTATGTGCCGACAGACAATTCCGTAGCATCCAATACAGAGATTGTGCGCAACATCTGTGAGCCGGAGAAGGTTCCGGTTATCGCCGGTGAGGAAGGCATCTGCTCTGGTTGCGGAGTAGCGACTCTCTCCATCAGCTACTATGATCTGGGTGTGGCTACCGGTAAGATGGCAGTGAAGATTCTGACCGGTGAGGCAGATGTATCCGAGATGCCGATTGAGTACGCGCCGGAATTTACAAAGAAATACAATCCGGAGCTGGCAGAGGCTATGGGTGTAACGATTCCGGATGACTATGTAGCAATTGAGACAGCAGAATAAATGACTGAAGCTTAAATAGTGATTTAGCAAAGGTTCAGTAGAGCGGATAAAAAGGACTTTCCTTTTTATCCGCTTTTTGATATAATATTGAAAGCTTTAGGCTTTCTTAGAGAATGGAAAGCAAAAATCGTAGGCAGGAGGAAGTAAAAGTGAATGTTTTAAATTTCTTGAATGCTCTGCCTGGTCCCTGTGCCCAGGGACTTATCTGGGGCATTATGGCAATCGGTGTATACATTACCTATAAGGTACTGGATCTGGCGGATCTGACGGTAGATGGAACCATGGCCACCGGAGGCGCTGTCTGCATCATGATGATGCAGAGTGGACATTCGGTATGGATGTCTCTCCTGGCAGCCTTTGTGGCAGGGATGATTGCCGGATTGGTGACCGGCCTTTTTCATACCGTGATGGGTATTCCGGCGATCCTGGCCGGTATTCTGACTCAGCTGGGTCTTTATTCTGTCAATCTTCGGATTATGGGAGAAAAGGCGAACCAGGCTCTGGCCTTCGGTAAATACGATCAGTTGGTTTCCCTTCGCTGGGTAAAGGGCGTGCCCTTCTATCAGAATACAAATTTCGTGGCTGGTATCTTTGTTCTGGTGATCATCGGTATCCTGTATTGGTTTTTTGGAACAGAGCTTGGCTGCGCGATCCGTGCGACAGGCAATAACGAGAACATGTCCAGAGCCCAGGGAATCAATACCAACACCAGCAAGATCATCGGACTGATGCTTTCCAATGGAATCGTCGCTCTTTCCAGCGGTCTTTATGCTCAGTACAATGGCTTTGCAGATGTCAACGCAGGCCGTGGTGCTATCGTTATCGGTCTGGCAGCCGTGATCATTGGAAACGTTATCTTCGGTAAAATCAGCCGGAACTTCGGCTTTAAGCTGTTTACGGTAGTATTGGGCGCCATTATCTACTGGATTGTATACCAGCTGGTTATCATGGCAGGCCTGAATGCAAATGATATGAAGCTGATTTCTGCTCTGGTGGTAGCCATCTTCCTTGCGATTCCTTACCTGAAGGGCAAATATTTTGCAAAACCGGTGAAAAAAGGAGGTGCCGCAAATGCTTAGAGTTGAAAATGTATGGAAAACCTTTAATGCCGGCACGGTCAATGAAAAAACAGCCTTATCCGGCCTGAATCTTCATCTGGAGGAAGGAGATTTCGTTACTGTCATCGGTGGAAACGGAGCCGGAAAATCTACGATGCTGAATGCGGTTGCCGGTGTATGGCCGGTCGATGAGGGAAAGATATTTATCGATAACATCGATGTTACGAAGCTGCCGGAGCATAAGAGAGCTGCTTATCTGGGTCGTGTCTTCCAGGATCCGATGACCGGAACAGCCGCAGGCATGCAGATTGAGGAGAATCTTGCGCTGGCAGCCAGAAGAGGAACGAAACGATTTTTGAAGGCCGGCATTACCCAAAAGGAGCGGGAATACTATAAGGAACGTCTGGCAGGCTTAGGTCTCGGACTGGAGGAGCGCATGACCAGCAAGGTAGGTCTTTTGTCCGGAGGCCAGCGGCAGGCACTGACTCTTCTGATGGCGACCTTAAAGAAGCCGCGGCTTCTTTTGCTGGATGAGCATACAGCAGCCCTGGATCCGAAGACGGCTGCAAAGGTGCTTGATGCCACCGACCGTATCGTGGGAGAAGACCAGCTTACTACACTTATGATCACACACAATATGAAGGACGCCATCGCACACGGCAACCGTCTGATTATGATGTACAATGGTCGGATCATCTATGATGTGGCCGGTGAAGAAAAGAAGAAACTGCAGGTATCTGATTTGCTTAAAAAGTTCGAGGAAGTCAGCGGCGGCGAATTTGCCAACGATCGAATGATGCTGGCAAATTAAACCGAAGGAAGCAGTTGACAACTGAGAGACAAGTTGCTAGAATCAAGGTTAAGCCTTAGCTGAACGATATACAATTGTCCGTGCAGCAAGCACATAAAAGGGAAGGGAAAGTTATGAAACGAGTTGTATTTTCTATTCTGGTCGATAATACATCCGGTGTCTTGAGCCGTATTTCAGGACTGTTCAGCCGCCGGGGTTATAACATCGACAGCCTGACGGTTGGTGTAACTGCAGATCCCCGTTATTCCCGGGCTACCGTGGTGGCCAAGGGTGACGAGATCATTATGCAGCAGATCGAGAACCAACTGAACAAGCTGGTAGACGTGATTGATATAAAGCGTCTGGAGCCGGAGACATCGATTTGCCGTGAACTCATCCTGATCAAGCTGAAGGTCAGTGCAGAGAATCGTCAGTCACTGATTTCGGTTGCCAATATTTTCCGGGCGAAGATCGTAGATGTAGCAAAGGAATCCCTGGTCATTGAGCTGACCGGAAATCAGTCCAAGATAGAGGCTTTTATCGATCTCTTGAGCGGTTATGAGATTCTGGAGCTTGCCAGAACCGGTATTACCGGTCTTTCCAGAGGTACCTTCGATGTCAAAATGTATGACGAAGAAGGTCGCCTGATGGATTACGATTTTAATTAATTTGTAACTATTCAGAGCCATGCAAAACTGCGCTCTGCGAATACTTGCATTCAGGCAGATAAGCAGTTTTATATGGCGAGAATGAGGTTCTGAATAGTTACATAAATTTTTTGATACTTCGGGTGGCTTCCTTTCAGGCCGTCGGCCGGACGTTGTCGCCTCAAGCATATATATTTTTTAATAAAATGGAGGAATGAAAAAATGGCAAAGATCTATTATCAGGAAGACTGCAATCTGTCTCTGCTGGATGGAAAGACCATCGCAGTCATCGGATACGGCAGCCAGGGACATGCACAGGCATTGAACGCAAAGGAGTCCGGATGCCATGTCATTATCGGCCTTTATGAGGGAAGCAAATCCTGGAAGAGAGCAGAAGAGCAGGGATTTGAGGTTTATACGGCAGCAGAGGCTGCAAAGCGAGCAGACATTATCATGATTCTGATCAACGATGAGCTGCAGGCAGCTATGTACAAAAAGGATATCGAGCCGAACCTGGAAGAGGGCAACATGCTGATGTTCTCCCATGGTTTCAATATTCATTTCAACCAGATCGTGCCTCCGAAGTATGTGGATGTTACCATGATCGCTCCGAAGGCACCGGGTCATACCGTAAGAAGCGAGTATCAGGCTGGTAAGGGAACTCCCTGTCTGGTAGCTGTAGAGCAGGATGCTACTGGCAAGGCTCTGGAGTATGCACTGGCTTATGGCCTGGCTATCGGCGGAGCAAGAGCCGGTATTCTGGAGACTACCTTCCGGACTGAGACAGAGACTGACCTCTTCGGTGAGCAGGCAGTTCTGTGCGGTGGTGTTTGCGCTCTGATGCAGGCTGGTTTCGAGACTCTGGTAGAGGCTGGTTACGATCCGAGAAATGCTTACTTCGAGTGTATCCATGAGATGAAGCTTATCGTAGATCTGATCTATCAGTCTGGTTTTGAGGGAATGCGTTATTCTATCTCTAATACAGCTGAGTATGGCGACTATATCACAGGACCGAAGATCATCACCGAGGATACCAAGAAAGCTATGAAGAAGATCCTGAAGGACATCCAGGATGGTACCTTCGCAAAGGACTTCCTGCTTGATATGTCTCCGGCAGGCGGACAGGCTCATTTCAAGGCTATGAGAAAGCTGGCTGCTGAGCATCCGTCAGAGAAGATTGGAAAGGAAATCCGTAAGCTGTACAGCTGGAATGGCCAGGACAAGCTGCTGGATAACTAGTTCGAATATGAAGGAATGGAGCAAAAAATTATATTTTGAATTGCCCCGTCCTTGTGAGGAGGATCACAGATCCATGCAGAAGCGGCTTCTGGCTGCCCTGCAGGACTGTGGTCCTTTTTGCTCCGCAAACACACTAGATGTGCTTGCGGATGCTCAGAAGGACGAGAGAGATATCCGGATTCGCCCTGCAGTGCTGGCAGACTGTCTGACAGCTTGCGAGCAGGCGGACTGGAGAGTAACTATGAGTCTTGGCTTTGATGGACGAGGCTGGGAGCTGCTGAAACTGGAGCCTGGGGATACAACGACGCAGCATTATGGACTTTGTGCAGATCTTGGCAGCACTACGATTGTCATGGAGTTAGTTGATCTGAACAGCGGAGAGACCGTAGCCTCGGAAAGTGTATTTAATCCGCAGATTGCCTACGGAGATGATATCCTGACGCGTATCTTCTATACAAAGGATCATTCGGAGCGGCGGCGTGAGCTTCAGGAGGCCACGGCAAAGGGCTTTCGGATGCTGATGGAGAAGCTTTCGAAAAAGACCGGCATAGATGCGCGGCAGTGCAACATTCTGACGGTGGCAGGCAATACGACCATGATGCATTTCTTGCTGGGACTGGATGCCTTCGGTGTCTTTCAATCGCCGTACGCAGTGCAGACACTGGCACCGGAGGTGTGCCGGGGTGCGGAGCTTGGGATTCCGATCCGGGGTTTTGTTTCCATCTGCCCTGCGATGGAAAATTATCTGGGCGGCGATATCATCAGCGGGATGCTGGCCACAGGGCTGCCTGACCGGGAGGAAATCAGCGTCTTCCTGGATGTCGGGACGAACGGTGAGCTGGTAGTAGGCAATCGAGAATTCCTGCTTGCGGGAGCGGGCGCGGCAGGCCCGGCTCTGGAGGGCGGATCTGTCCGCACCGGTATGCGGGCTGAGGATGGAGCGGTAGACCGTGTTACGACGGAAGATGGACGACTAAAGGCTCACGTGATAGGTGAGAGCGAGGCGAAGGGTATCTGCGGGTCCGGCATCGTGGATCTGTTGGCGGAGCTTTATTTAAATGGGTGGATTGACCTGCGAGGCAGGATTCAGAACGGAGGAATTCCGGGACTGACAAAATTGCCAAAGCGAGATGCGACCTCTGAAGAGGATACTGAGTATGCCATCGAATACGCACCGGGGCTCTTCTTTTATCAGAGTGATATCGACGAGTTCATCCGCACGAAGGCAGCAGCGATGACCATGGTAGAATATATGATGAATCTGATCGGCCTTGGCATGGAAGATGTAAGCCGTTTCTATGTGGCCGGAGCCTTTGGTACCCACATTGATAAGGAGTCGGCCGTCACGATCGGCATGTATCCGGATATCGATCGGGACAAAATCATTTCCCCGGGAAATACTTCCCTGCAGGGGGCAAAAAAGCTGCTTTTGGATCGCGGTCTTAAGAAAAAGGCGGAGGAGATCATCGAACGGATGCAGTACGTTCAGTTCGGTGCCGTGGAGGAATTTTTGGAGCTCATGCGGGCGGCACAGGCCATCCCTCATACAGATCTGCAGCGGTTCCCGTCGGTGGAGAAGCGGCTGAGAGAAAGGCAGCAAAAAAAATAGAGGATACCGAAAAAAACTCTTGAACATCAAAAAGAGTTATAGTATAATAACTTCAATTTGAGGAAAAAAAGACTGGAAATGCGATTAGAGCATGGTATGTCTTTTTTTTTTGAGAAAGTATACACAATGAGGCTATATTTTTGAAAGGAACAGGTAGACGAATGAAGGCTTTTCTGATATTGGAAGACGGACATGTGTTTACAGGTACCAGCATCGGTTCGGAACGCGAAGTGGTAAGTGAAATCGTATTTAATACATCGATGACAGGTTATCTGGAGGTGTTGACCGACCCGTCCTATGCGGGACAGGCAGTGGTTATGACTTATCCGCTGATCGGCAATTATGGAATCTGCTATGAGGATATGGAATCCGGACGACCCTGGCCGGATGGATATATTGTTCGGGAGCTTTCTCGTCTTCCCAGCAATTTCAGAAGTACAGATACAATTCAAAATTTCCTGAAAAAATATGATATTCCCGGAATCGCAGGTATTGATACCCGTGCGCTGACCAAGATCCTGAGGGAGAGCGGCACGATGAATGGTATGATTACTACAAAAGAATATGAAAATTTAGACGAGGTGATGCCTCGTTTAAAAGCTTACCGTACCGGAAAGGTTGTAGAGAAGGTTACCTGCAAGGAAAAGTCCGTTCTGAAAAATGACGGCTACAAGGTGGCACTTCTTGACCTGGGTGCAAAGCGCAATATCGCCCGCTCCCTTCACGAGAGAGGCTGTGAAGTGACGATTTATCCTGCAGGCACAAAGGCGGAGGAAATCATTGCCTCCAATCCGGACGGCATCATGCTTTCCAACGGCCCCGGAGACCCCAAGGACTGTGGTTCGATCATCGACGAAGTACGGAAGCTTTACGAGAGCGAGATTCCGATTTTTGCCATCTGTCTCGGACATCAGCTGATGGCTCTGGCCACAGGTGCAGATACTTATAAGCTGAAATATGGCCACAGAGGCGGCAACCATCCGGTAAAAGATCTGGAGACCGGAAGAGTATATATTTCCTCCCAGAATCACGGCTATGCAGTAGATACGAACAGTCTGAATCCGGACGTAGCGACCGCTGCCTTTGAAAATGTCAACGACAAGACCAACGAGGGTCTGAAATATACCGGTAAGAATATTTTTACCGTACAGTTTCATCCGGAGGCATGCCCGGGTCCCCAGGATTCCGGCTACCTGTTTGACCGGTTTATTCGTATGATGGAGGTGAAGAAGAATGCCTAAGAATCCGTCTATCAAAAAAGTACTTGTCATCGGTTCCGGCCCGATCATCATCGGTCAGGCAGCCGAATTCGACTACGCAGGCACGCAGGCCTGCCGTTCCCTGAAAGAAGAAGGGATCGAGGTTGTTCTTTTGAATTCCAACCCGGCCACCATTATGACTGATAAGGATATCGCGGATCGTGTATACATCGAGCCGCTGACCGTAGAGGTCGTAGAGCAGCTGATCCTGAAGGAACAGCCTGACAGCGTTCTTCCGACCCTGGGCGGTCAGGCAGGACTGAACCTGGCTATGGAGCTGGAGGAGCGTGGCTTCTTAAAGGAGCATCATGTACGCTTGATCGGAACGACTTCCGAGACCATCAAGAAGGCCGAGGATCGTCTGGAATTTAAGAGTACTATGGAGAAAATCGGTGAGCCGGTGGCGGCTTCCGAGGTGGTAAAGGACGTAGAGGCAGGTATTATCTTTGCAAATAAAATAGGCTATCCGGTAGTACTTCGTCCGGCTTATACCC
>CAVHYN010000049.1:0-6830 GCA_963640245.1 Bulleidia sp. | reverse complement strand
GCCTTGCAGCGATTGCAGGAGAGCTGATGTTCACCGATACAGCCTATATTGAGGAAACACGGGAATTGATTGGCCGAGAGCGAAATAGATGCGTGGAAGTAATGAAAAGTTGGGATAGTGTGAAGGTTTATGAACCGACTGCCAACTTTGTCCTTGTTCGCATTTTAAAGGAAGGTGTGGATGCAGATCAGCTCTTTGAACATGCCATCCAGAAGGGGCTGATGATTCGAAATTGCTCCACCTTCCCCTTCCTGGATGAAAAATATTTCCGTTATTGCTTCATGAGTCCAGAAAAGAATACAGAACTTCTGGAATGCCTTCATGAGCTGCTTTAGGAAAATGCCTTCCGGCATTTCCCTAAGCCTCAAAATACTTGCTGTAGATCGTCATGAAATTGGGAGCAGCCTCCCCGCTGTAGTCTGAAAAATGAACCTTGCTCCACTTATGCTTATTAAACTCGGAGGGCGTATCTGCCATCATAGTCTCATAGGCTTCCCGGAAGGTTTCATCCCGGCGCTTGGTTACCAGAGTCTCTTTATTGGACTCGGTAGCCTCCCGGTCAAAATTGTTGACACATTTTAATATATAATATCCGTCACCGGTTTCAATCACATCACTTACCTGATCCTGTTCCAGCGAATAAGCTGCCTCCTCGTAGGCAGCTTCTTTTTCGCCTCTCGCAAGCGTAACCGTGGTCTGAGTATCCTGATTGTAAGCCGCTGCTACCGTGCCAAAGTCTTTTCCATCCTCCAGCTGAGACTTGACGATATTCGCATTGTCCAGGCTGTCCAGACGGATCTGCTGGATCACGATGATTCTGGCCTCGTCATCGCTGACCTCCGTGTTGACATCCTTCGTAATCTCCTGATAAACCTTTTTTGACAGAACATGAGCCGTATAAAGGTCTTCGACATCACTTTGTTCCACCTGCATATAAGTCTTCTGTTCTTCACTTAAGGCCTCATAGTACTCCGAAGCAGCCTGCGACACCTTTTCCTTTTCTGCATCGCTTAAGGTCACCTTTTGTTCCTTGGCCAGAAGGGTTACTGCCTTCACTGATGCCAGCTGCGCAATGATGTTATCCTTTACATATTCTTCCAGTGTCTCACCGCCGAAATCATGTTCCCACATTTCGACCCCGTAAGCACTCTCATATTGCTGCTTATAATCCATCACATAAATCATGGCTTCCGGCAAGGTGCAGACACTTTTTCCAATCTTAAAAAGCTGATCACCGGACAAGCCGGTAGTCAAAACGATCCGGGTATTCTGCCAGAAACCGCAGCCTGTCATGCTTCCGGTAAACATAGCTGAGGCCAGCATAACACAGATACCCTTTCTGATCTTATTTTTCATCGGATCTAGCCCTCCACGATCAGATACGTGCCGTCTTCCAGCGCAAAAACTTCCGCTGTCTCCTCAATCTCTTCCTCGCTGAGACCGGCCGCATCCATGCCGCTTTCCTCCAGATACTCCCGTACCTCCTGCAGGCTTTCGACAACGACAGCCATACAGTCCTCCAGAAACTCCTGTGCCTCCTCCATACTTTCTGCCACCGGCTCATCAAAAAGCTGTCCCTGCTTTTCTAAAAATGTCTTCAGACATTCCTCTGTATATTCGTACATTTTTCTCTCCTTTTCTCATAAAAGCTGGCGCAGAACCTTTAAAACGCCATCATTTACATTGCTGTCAGCGATATACTTTGCTGCCTGTTTCACCGGTTCCGCCGCATTGGCTACGGCATAGCTCTCTGTCGCGGCCGCCAGCATCTCCAGATCATTCAGGTTGTCTCCAAAGACCATGGTTTCATCCGGACTGATATGCAAGGTATCCTGAATCTTTCGAATCGCATGCCCTTTGTTTGATTCCTTATTCATAAAATCAAGCCAGATATCTCCGGCGATGGTACAATGCAGGCGTCCGGACCAGCGCGGAATCATGTCCTCCGCCACCTTCTTGATATCCTGCTCCCGATAGATCGACACCTTATTGATCCGCCGTTCTTTCAAAAGTGCATCCTCTACCTGGGTGATTTTGCTTCGATAGCCCTCGCGGACGAGATTTAAGAACTTCTGATCACTGCTTTCTGTATAAAAGCCTTCCTTTGTATCCAGGGTAAAGCTGGCTCCCGGTATCCTCCGCACTTCCTTTACCCACTCGCAGACATCCTCCCATGCGATCAGCTCCTCAGACATCGTATAGCCTCGACAGCAGACATAGGCACCGTTCTCCGTCACAAAGATGATATCATCCTTTACCGGAGCAAACAGCTTGGAAATACTCGAATAATGGCGTCCGCTGGCTGCCGCAAATAAGATTCCCTTCGCCTTTAATTCCCGAATGACATGAAAAATCTCCGGATTTATCTCAGCCGTTCCTTCCGGAAGCAATGTTCCATCAATATCGCTGCAAATCAGCTTAATCATGATTCCTTCCTCCCTCTCTGTAGATATCCGCGATCTCCTTCGCTTCTCCTACCACCGCATCCGCTCCATTTTTCCGAAGCTCTTTTTCGTCACGAAAGCCCCAAAGTACACCGACGGTATACATTCCGGCTGCTTTACCGGTTTTCATATCCGTGCTGGTATCTCCTAGATACATGCACTCCTCCGGCCTGACCCCAAATTCCTTTGCAAGGAAAAGTGCCCCCGCCGGATCCGGTTTTTTGGGGAATGTGTCCGATTGTCCCTGTACCCGGTCAAACAAACCTTCCTCCGCGAAAATCGCTTGAATGACATCCTTCGTATTGGCATCCGGCTTGTTGGAAAGAACAGCAAGTCTTGCACCCTCCGCTTTTAATTCCCGAAGCAGATCCCGGATCCCCGGATAGGGCTTTACCTGGTAGAGACACCCCTCCCGGAAATATTCCATATAACGTTCCCGAACCTCTTGGAATCTTGTGCAGTCTTCATCACCGC
Organism: Bulleidia sp.; assembly: GCA_963640245.1. Lineage (GTDB taxonomy): Bacteria > Bacillota > Clostridia > Lachnospirales > Lachnospiraceae > Laedolimicola. The sequence goes on along the minus strand of CAVHYN010000049.1, from coordinate 3,912 downwards.
CAAAACGTAAGAGTCTCTGAATCAAGGTATCGACACCGTCGCCTACGAAAATCTTATATTGATCCTCCGAAGCCTCTCGAAGACCAAAATCCCGCAATGCATGATTTGCACTGTGAGCAATCGATTTTACACTGTCGCACAGGGTTCCATCCAGATCAAAAATACATGCCTTAAATTTCATCCTTAACCTCCGTTGATTTCTGAATATCTATCCCTTGTTTTATAAGCTCCTGATAGAACCTTGCAGCAGGAAAGCCCACTACCGTGGTATATTCTCCCTGCAATTCGCGAATAAACGGCATACACCCGCCCTGGATGGCATAGGCCCCCGCCTTATCCATGGGTTCTCCCGTAGCAATATAGTGTTTGATCCAGGCGTCTGTCATCGGATAAAAGCAGACCCTCGTGCCTTCTGTAAAATGCACAGGCACTTCTTTCGTCACACTGTCTACAACTGCTACACCGGTATAAACCATATGAGAACCACCCTGTAAAGCCTTCAGCATAGCAAAGGCCTCTTTTTCGTCCTTGGGTTTTCCAAGAATATTCCCGTCAAGAGCGACTACCGTATCCGAGCCAATCACATAGGCCGGATCCTTTATCTCATCTGCCACTTCCATAGCCTTCTTAAGAGCCAGTATTTTTACAGCCTCCGCCGGATCTGAGGTATCGATCTTCTCCTCTCCAAAAGCCGGTCGAACCTCAAACTGAAGCCCGAGCTTTAAAAGAATCTCTTTTCGTCTCGGTGATGCAGAAGCCAGAATCCATCTTTGCTTTTTCAAAACCATTCCTCCTGTCACTCTTCTAAGAGTAATATATATTTTTTCTTTTTACAATCCATTTTTCTTTTTTTCCTTTTCTTTTTTCACATTTGGTATTACAATGTTCCATATGCACAAGGAGGAATGTGACATGAAAAAACTGGCAAAAGTTTTAGGTGTGGTCGCCACCGTCGGTGCGGTAGCAGCCGGAGGAATCGCTATTTATAACAAATTTTTCTTTTCCGGTGAGGATGATGACGATTTGGATGATGCATTTACCGATGATTCCGATGATCCCTTTGACGAGGAAGAAATGGATTTTTCTTGCGAAAGCCCCAGAGAACGCAGCTACGTATCCCTGACGCCATCCGAAGATGCAGACAAGGAAGAAAGTGCAGAAATTCCTGCAGAAGCGATTCCTATCGTTTAAGTTCAAAAAAGAATCCCAGGATCCCTTTTATAGAGAATCCTGGGATTTTTTTTGTTCTTTCAGCCTTCTTCGATAATAAGAAACTCTTCGAAACTGGTCTTCAAAGTAAGAATTGATTTCTGCACCGATTAAGATAATATACATGCAGAAATACAGCCACAGCATCACCAGCACGATGGTTGTCAGGCTTCCGTACATATTCGTCAGTCCCGGTGAATATTCCACATACAAAGAAAAGCACATAGAAAAAAGATACCAGCAAACGGCTGCAAAGGCAGCTCCCGGAGCCTGGCGATGCAGCTTCACCTTTCGATTCGGGACAAAACGGTACAGCAGCATAAAGATCACTGCCAGAATTGCGACCGATACCATTCCCTTGAGCCTCAAAATAATCTCTGTCACATAGAGCATGATCGGAATATGCTCCAGGGCAACCTTATGCAGGGAGTTACCGAAGACCAGAACGACCAGGGATAAAATAATTGCCAGCATAAAAACAATGGTATAAAAAGCAGACTGCAGACGCAGGATGATATAATTTCTTCGTTCTTCTACATTGTAGATCAAATTCATTCCCTGAATCAGCCCCATAAAGCCCTTACCTGCTGACCAGGCTGTCATAATCGCCGAGAGGGAAACAGTCAGGACGCTCTTACTGTAGACCTCATCGATAATCGCAAGCACAACGGAATCCATGCTGGGCGGAAAGACCATCTGGGCTGCCCGGTAGATATCCCCCGGTGTCAGAGCCGTATATTGCACCAGTGTCACCAGAAGAATCAAAAAAGGGAAGAAGGACAGAATGATAAAGTATGCCGTCTGCGCGGCATAAGCGGATACGCAATCTTCCTGCATGGCATTTAAAAAGCCAAGAATCAATTGGATGCATCTTTTCAGAATTCTCATATCTCCCCCAACGTTTATACAAAAAAGGCAGTCGATGACGGCTGCCTTTCATTCATTCATAAACCCAAAGTGCCGTTTCCGCGATTTTGACGCCTAGCTGATGCTAGGTGGGTAACCTCAACTGCCTTTCTGCCTTCCACTGCACATTCGGAGGCCTGACATCCGGACAGAAATATTGGAATCCCATAAACGTAAATGTAGGTTCAAAATAGCGGGTTCACGCACACCCCAGGAATTCATTGCGTTTGACTTACAGGTTTCTCAACCCATGAACACATTATACTGCAAATGTACCTATTTGACAACAGAAAAAATTTTGCGAACGGTTTTTTTGTAAATTACCAGAGTCACAGCTGCTGTGATCCACTCGGTAACCCAAAAGCCATGCCACACTCCGGGTGCTCCCAGAAAACGACTCAATAAAAAGCTTGTCGGCACAAGAAGAATCAGGTAGCGGAGCAGAGAAATCACCAGGGACTCTACGCCCTGCCCCAGACCCTCCAGTGCACCGCAGGAGATAATCGACACAGATGAAACCAGAAAGCCCAGCGAAATGATACGAAGAGCCTCTGCGCCCATCTGCATTGTAACCGGATTTTCTGTAAACAGGCCAAAGATCTGTTCCGGAAATCCAAAGCAAAGCAGGGTTCCAAGAGCCATAATGATCGCTGCCAGGATGAGGGCTGTCCGGTAAATCTTCCGCACTCTTTCCTCCTCCCCTGCGCCATAGTTATAACCGACTAACGGGCGGATGCCCTGTACGATCCCATTTGCAGTCAGATACAGGAAGGTCTGCAATTTATAATATACCCCAAGCACAAGGACATAGCTTTCGGAAAATGCGGCCAGGATCCCGTTCAGAGCAGAAATTTGCACGGAAGGTACCGCAAGATTCAAGGTTGCCGGAACACCTACACCGTAAATCCGTCCCACGACATTCTTCTTGAAGATCAATTCCTTATAACTGATACGCACCGGAATCGGACGAAGAAAGTAAATCACTACGTAAATGGCCGCGCTGACCGTCTGTCCGATCCCGGTAGCCAGGGCTGCGCCCTCGATGCCGAGAGCTGGGAATGGTCCAATTCCAAAGATCATCAGCGGATCCAGAATGATATTGCTGATGCATCCAGCCATCAGGCAAATCATCGATACCTTCATGCGTCCTACGGCCTGAAAGATTTTCTCAAAGCTTAAACCAAAAGAAATCATCAGTGCAAATGCAAATACAATACGTGAATAGCGAAACCCATAGTCTATAACAAGTGCATCCTTGGAATATAACCTAAGAAAAGACGGCATAACGAGCAGGCAAATCACCATCAGCACCAGACTTTGAACTGCATTGATAAAAAAGCCCGTGGAAGCCGCCCAATCTGCCTCCTCTTTTCTCCCGGCTCCTAGAAAAAAGGCAATGGCTGCATTGATACCAATGCCGAAACCGATTGTAATCGCATTGATGAGATTCTGTATCGGATAAACCAGGGACAGAGCTGTCATAGCCTCCTCACTGATTTTGGCGACAAAATAGCTGTCGACAATGTTATAAAGAGAATTGACAAGCATCGAGAGCACCATAGGCCAGGACATCGACAACACCAGGCCTAGAATCGGTTTTTCTTTCATAAATGAATCATTCATAGTTTTTCTTTCCTCAAAACAAAATTCGCCACACGGCCGAGGCTTAAGCCTCACCGTGTGGCGAAAAGCGGAATTATTTCCGGAAAAATCCACGTCCCTTGCGGGTTTTAAATTCTAATATTGGTTACACGGATTGTTCCGTGCTACGCACTCCCACAATCCTTCCTCAATTCG
>CAVHYN010000048.1:0-9703 GCA_963640245.1 Bulleidia sp. | reverse complement strand
CCCCACCGACATGCGAGCATGTCGTGGGCTCAGGCTTTTGACACTGTAACCAAAGGTTAGTCGTGATGAATCAGGCCTGCTTTTAAGAGGGCGAAGCCCACAGCGCCGGTAATAATCGTCGAAGAAATCATTTCGCAGACTGCATTGATTCCGACAAAGCCGCATACGAACAGGATGATATTTTTGCCGCCAATGAGACCTTGCATATATTCGGTATTACCGAAGAGAACGACAAGTGCGGTCATGAAAAACAGGGTATTTAAAAATGCGGAAAAGAAGCCGGTAACGAAGCAGCCAAGTCGTGCATTGGAAACCTTCTTCATGCCGCGAAAGATATATCCGAGCAGCAGACCGTCCAGAAGACGGGGAATAAAACGCTGGATAAAAGCCAGAACGGGATTGATTCCGAAAAGAATGACTCCCATGGAGCTCACTCCGCCCACACCGATGCACTGTAAGAAGCTGGTCAGTCCGAATACGGCTCCCGCGGCAGCTCCGCCTGCAGGTCCGAGAGTAATGGCAGCCAGTGCGACAGGGATGACGTTGAACGAGATGGCCAGAGGCCCGATGTTCAGGTATCCGAGAGGCGTATAAGCCATCAGAAGTAAGATGCCGGTCAGCAGGCCTAGAATGGTTAGCTGCCGTGTTTTGGTAGATGCTTTCATATTCAATTTTCCTCCTTGTTATTATTCCGCTTATGCGGATACAATACAATACGGATTTATGATAGCATAGGAGGTACACAGGTTCAAGCGAAGAAAAACTTCCCGAGCCTTTGTATTGAAAAAAATGCGAAATTCTCCTATAATCAAAAAGAATAAGCGGGGAGGAGAAAACATGACTTTTGATAAAAATGTCCTAAAAGGAAAGACTGCGGTACTGGGCGTGACAGGCAGTATCGCTGCATATAAAATCGTAAATCTGGCGCGTATGCTGAAGAAGCTGGGTGCCAATGTGCAGGTTTTGATGACGAAAAATGCGACGGAATTTATCACGCCGCTGACCTTTGAACAGCTGACGGGAAACCGCTGCCTGATTGACACATTTGACCGGAATTTCCAGTACAGTGTAGAGCATGTGGCACTCGCGAAGCAGGCGGATGTCGTCTTGGTGGCTCCGGCTTCCGCCAATGTCATCGGCAAGATCGCGAACGGCATCGCCGATGATATGCTGACCACGACGGTCATGGCCTGCCCCTGTAAGAAAATCATTTCCCCGGCCATGAATCACAACATGTATCACAATCCCATCGTCCAGGACAATCTCGAAAAGCTGGCTCGTTTCGGCTACGAGATCATTCCGCCGGAGACCGGTATGCTGGCCAATGGTGACAGCGGGGACGGACGGATGCCGGAGGAAAGGCTGCTGCTGGAATATATCCTGCGGGAAATCGCCTGCGAGAAGGATTTGGCGGGCAAAAAGGTGCTGGTGACCGCAGGAGCTACGCAGGAAGCGATTGATCCGGTGCGCTTCATCACCAATCATTCGACCGGGAAGATGGGCTTTGCTTTGGCTCATGCAGCGATGCTGCGTGGGGCGGAGGTCACCGTGGTGGCCGGACATACCGAGGCGAAAGCCCCTCTTTTGGTAAATGTCGTGCGCGTCGCTTCCGCGCAGGATATGTTCGAGGCCGTTCGGGATCGGGCGGCAGAGTCCGACGTGATCATCAAGGCAGCTGCTGTGGCGGATTATACACCCGTAACCACGGCAGACCATAAAATAAAGAAGGCCGGGGATGGACTTATCATTGAGCTTAAGAGAACTCAGGATATCCTGAAATATCTGGGTGAGCACAAGCGGGAAGGACAGGTGCTTTGCGGCTTTGCGATGGAGACCGAGGATTTGCTTCAGAACGCGAAGAAGAAGCTGGAGAGCAAAAACTGTGATCTCATCTGCGCGAACAGCCTCAGAAAGGCCGGCGCCGGCTTCGGCGGTGATACGAACTGCGTGACGGTGCTGACGAAGGAGGGCGAGCGGGAGCTGCCGCTGCTTTCCAAGGAGGAGACGGCTCACGAGATCCTAAACGAGATCTGTAAAAAACTGTAAAAGGAGACTTCATGTCATTTGTTCATTTACATACACATACAGAATACAGTCTTCTGGACGGCTCCAATAAGATAAAGGAATACGTAGCCAGAGTAAAGGAGCTCGGGATGACGGCTGCGGCCATTACCGACCATGGTGCCATGTTCGGTGTCATTGACTTCTACAGGGCTGCCCGGGCGGAGGGGATCAAACCGATCCTCGGCTGTGAGGTCTACGTGGCGCCGAACTCGCGGTTCGACAAGGAGACGACCGGCGGCGATGACCGGTATTACCATCTGGTGCTGCTGGCTGAGAATAACCAGGGCTACGCCAATCTGATGAAGATCGTGTCCCGGGGCTACGTGGAAGGCTTCTATTATAAGCCCCGTGTGGATATGGAGGTCTTGCAGGAGTTTCACGAGGGCATCATCGCCCTGTCGGCCTGCCTGGCGGGGGAGGTTCCCCGGTATATCCAGAAGGGACTCTACGATGAGGCGAAAAAATCTGCCTTAAAATATGAAGCAGTCTTCGGAAAGGGAAATTACTTCCTGGAGCTGCAGGATCATGGCATTCCCGAGCAGCAGACTGTGAATCAGGCGCTGCTGCGAATGAGTCAGGAGCTCGACATTCCGCTGGTGGCTACCAATGATTGCCACTATACCTATGCGCAGGATGTGAAGCCGCATGACATCCTGCTCTGTATCCAGACCGGAAAGAAGCTGGCGGATGAGGATCGGATGCGCTACGAGGGCGGCCAGTATTATGTGAAATCTCCCGAGGAGATGGAGACCCTGTTTCCCTATGCGAAGGAGGCACTGGAAAATACTGGGAAAATCGCAGAGCGCTGCAATGTGGAGATCGAGTTTGGTGTCACCAAGCTTCCGAAATACGATGTCCCGGAGGGCTATACTTCCTGGGAATATCTGAATAAGCTCTGCTTCGACGGCCTGAAGGAGCGCTATCCGGACGACGATGGTACGATGCGCGAGCGTCTGACCTATGAGCTGGGCGTGATTCAGAAAATGGGCTATGTCGATTATTTTCTGATCGTCTGGGACTTTATCCACTATGCGAGAGAACACGGCATCGCGGTAGGACCGGGACGAGGGTCGGCAGCCGGAAGCATCGTTTCCTATACGATGGGGATCACGAACATCGATCCCATGCGCTATCAATTGCTCTTCGAGCGCTTTCTGAATCCGGAGCGAGTATCCATGCCTGATATCGACGTGGACTTCTGCTATGAGAGACGTCAGGAGGTCATCGACTACGTGGTTCGCAAATATGGCAAGGATCGCGTGGTTCAGATCGTGACCTTCGGTACCCTGGCAGCGCGGGGCGTCATCCGCGATGTGGGACGTGTCATGGATCTGCCCTACAATTTCGTGGATTCTATCGCAAAGATGGTGCCCCAGGAGCTGAATATTACTCTGGAAAAGGCATTGAAAATGAATCCGGAGCTGCGAAAGAGCTATGAAAATGATCCGCAGGTGCAGGAACTCATCGACATGTCCATGCGTCTGGAGGGGCTTCCGAGACATACCTCCATGCATGCGGCAGGTGTCGTGATCAGCCAGAAGGCTGTAGACGAATACGTGCCGCTGTCCAGGGCTTCCGACGGATCCATTACGACCCAGTTTGTCATGACTACCCTGGAAGAGCTTGGACTTTTGAAGATGGATTTCCTGGGACTGCGTACCCTGACGGTGATTCAGGACGCGACCCGCATGGCGTCCAAACGAACAGGAAAGACCATAGACATTGACAAGATAGATTATGACGATTCGGCAGTTTATGCTTCCCTTGGAACCGGCAAGACGGACGGCGTGTTCCAGCTGGAAAGCAGCGGCATGAAGGGATTCATGAAGGAGCTGAAGCCGAAGAATATGGAGGATGTCATTGCCGGAATCTCCCTTTACCGACCGGGTCCTATGGACTTCATTCCCCAGTATATCAAGGGCAAGGAGCATCCGGAGAACATTACCTATGACTGCCCGCAGCTCGAGGAGATCTTAAAGCCTACCTATGGCTGTATCGTCTACCAGGAGCAGGTCATGCAGATCGTGCAGAAGCTGGCAGGCTATACCCTGGGACGAAGTGACCTGGTGCGCCGCGCCATGTCAAAGAAGAAGGCCTCTGTCATGGAGAAGGAGCGTCAGAACTTCGTCTACGGAAATGAAGAGGAAGGAGTGCCGGGATGTATCGCCAATGGCATTCCGGAAAAGACAGCTCAGAAAATCTATGACGAAATGATTGATTTCGCAAAATATGCCTTCAATAAGTCCCATGCAGCGGCCTATGCGGTAGTGGCCTATCAGACAGCGTGGCTGAAATATTATTATCCGGTCGAATTTATGGCAGCTCTCATGACCTCCGTGATGGACAATTCCGGAAAGGTAGCCGAATACATCCTGACCTGCCGACAGATGGGCATCGAGATCCTGCCCCCGGATATCAATGAAGGGGAGGCCAGATTTTCGGTTTCTGACGGAGGAATCCGCTTTGCCCTCTGCGCGATCAAGAGCATCGGCCGCCCGGTGGTGGAAGCCATCATCGAGGAGCGGACGATAGGCGGAAAATTCAAGAGCCTGACCGATTTTATCGAACGCACAAGCGGCAGGGATGTCAACAAGCGCGTGATGGAGAACCTGATCAAGGCAGGCGCCCTGGACAGCCTGGGCGGCACCAGAAAGCAGTTTATGATGGGCTATGCCGGAATTATGGACGGTGTGACACAGAGCCAGAAGAATACCATCTCCGGACAGCTGTCCCTGTTTGATCTGGTTGGCGAGGAGGAGAAGGAAAGCTTTCAGACGAAGCTTCCAGAGGTAGGTGAATTTCCGAAGGAGCTGAAGCTCTCTTTTGAAAAAGAGGTGCTGGGCGTCTATGTCAGTGGTCATCCGCTGGAAGAATATATGGAGCGCTGGAAGAAAAATATCACGGCTGTGACAGCAGATTTCATTCTGGATGAGGAGACCGGAGAGACGAAGGTTCATGACGGGGAGGCCGTCATCATCGGCGGAATGATTACCGGAAAGACGATCAAATATACGAAGAATAACAAGGTGATGGCCTTCCTGCAGATCGAGGATCTACTGGGTACGGTGGAAGTCGTAGTCTTTCCCAATGTATATGAGCGCAGTGCCGAGATGCTTCAGGAGGATGCAAAGATCTTCGTCAGCGGCCGGGTAGATGCCGGGGACGATCGGGCCGGAAAGGTGATTTGCGACCGGATCATTCCCTTTGATGCCTGCAAACGGGAGCTGTGGATTCAGTTTCCGGATCAGCAGACCTGCCTGAAGGAGGAGCCGGAGCTTATCGGAATTCTGGAAAATTTTGGGGGCGAAGACCAGGTGGTTCTCTATACGGCAGCCGAGAAGAGTATGAAGCCTCCCGTGGGCATAAAGGGTGCCCGGATTTGCCCGGAATTATTGGTGAAACTCGAGCAAAAATTTGGTAAAGCAAATGTAAAAGTTGTGGAGAAACGTATTGAAAACAGGCGGAAAATGACGTAGAATCGTAACTAATCAGGCTTTAAATAGTTACGTATTATTGAGAAAAATGGACAGACGCGAGGAGGAATCCATTATGGCAAAAGAGATCAAAACCATCGGAGTATTGACAAGCGGCGGGGATGCGCCGGGTATGAATGCGGCAGTCCGGGCAGTCGTGCGAAAGGCTCTGGTAAACGGCAAACAGGTAAAGGGAATTCTAAAAGGATATACAGGCCTTTTGAACGAGGAAATCATGGATATGTCCGCCAATGACGTATCGAATACGATCGAGCGTGGCGGTACGATGCTTTTTACCTCCAGATGTAAGGAATTTATGACAGAGGAAGGCCAGAAGCGGGGAGCTGAGATCTGCAGAAAGCATGGCATCGACGGCATCGTCGTGATCGGCGGAGACGGATCCTTCCGCGGAGCCCAGAAGCTGGCCGCCCTGGGAATCAATACCATCGGTGTGCCGGGAACGATCGACCTGGATATCTCCTGTACGGAATATACCATCGGTTTCGACACGGCGGTCAATACAGCCATGGAAGCCATCGATAAGGTACGAGATACCTCCACCTCTCATGAGCGCTGCAGCATCATCGAGGTCATGGGTCGTAATGCCGGTTATATCGCCCTCTGGTGTGGCATTGCCAACGGCGCCGAGGACATTCTTCTGCCGGAGAATTACGACTATGACGAGCAGAAGATCATCAACAACATCATTGCGAACCGCAAGCGCGGCAAGAAGCATCACATCATCGTAAATGCAGAGGGTGTCGGACATTCCACCAGCATGGCACGCCGGATCGAGGCAGCTACCGGCATCGAGACCAGAGCGACGATCTTAGGTCACATGCAGCGTGGCGGAAGCCCCACCTGTAAGGATCGTGTCTATGCTTCCATGATGGGAGCCATGGCGGCAGACCTGCTCTGCGAGGGCAAGACCAACCGCGTCGTAGGATACCAGCACGGCCGGTTCCAGGATTTCGATATCGACGAGGCACTTGCTATGGTAAAGGGCATCGATCCGTACCAGTACCAGGTGGCAAAAGACCTTTCTAAGCATTGTTAGGAGACACTAACCATATGATCACAAGTACGGCGAACCAGCAGGTAAAACTGCTGGTTCAGTTAAATAAGAAGAGAAAGCTTCGGGACGAGCGTGGCGTATTTATCGTAGAAGGCCCGAAGATGTTCCGGGAGGCTCCAAAGGAGCGCATCGAGAAGGTCTATTTTTCCGAGACCTTTTATGAAAAATATAAGGCTGAACTGGAAAAACAGATGCAGACAGACGGACTGGATTATGAGATTGTGCAGGATCACATCTTTAAAAGCGTCAGCGACACCCAGACCCCTCAGGGCGTCCTCTGCATCGTGCGGCAGCAGGAAAGTTCGCTTGAGAACCTTCTGAATGCAGAAAAGCCATTGCTGCTTCTCCTAGAAAATCTGCAGGATCCCGGCAATCTGGGAACGATTCTAAGAACCGCTGAGGGCGCCGGAGTCACAGGGGTCATCTTAAGCAAGGGCTGCGTCGATCTCTACAACCCCAAGACGATCCGATCCACGATGGGCTCCGTATATCGGGTACCGACCCTGTATACAGAAGACCTGCGCGAAACCCTGGAAATGCTGAAGCAGCATGGAATCCGTTCCTACGCAGCCCACTTAAAGGGCGTAAACTTCTACGACCAGGAAAACTACACAGGCGGCACCGCCTTCCTCATCGGAAATGAAGGCAACGGCCTGACCGACGAGCTGACCGCACAGGCAGACACCCTGATCCGGATCCCGATGGAGGGACAGCTGGAATCCCTGAACGCAGGAGTAGCGTCAGCGATCCTCATGTACGAAGCATACAGACAGAGAAGATAAATAGAACGTCAGAAGGGTGGGGCACCAGGCGGCCCTATTGCAAAATATGCCTTCCCTCAGGGGTATTGACAAATTCCCCTCCCTTTGCTAGAATACCTTTCGTAACAAATATGTAATATTTGTAATAATGTTTGTAACATAAGACATAAAAATGTTATATATAACTAACATTAGCAACACCAGCGGGAGGTTTTAATGAGGGCAATCAGTAAAAAGATACCCATGTTTGCGGCAGTCATTCTGGTCTGGATTCTGGCCTGCGGCTTTGATAACCTGGAAGTGGAGACTTCCGCCGGTATCGAGTCTGTGATGGAGGATTTGACCAGCGAAGATTTCGAAGCATTGCAGATAGAAGATGCATGGGGAGAGAAGGTTCTGGCGAAGGTGGACGATTATGTGACAGTCCGTCAGGAACCGAGTTCAGATTCAGAAGCGATAGGCCGGCTGTTCAAGGGTGACGGCGGAGAGATCGTGGAGAGAACCGAGGATGGCTGGACAAAGATTCGCTCCGGAAATGTAGAAGGATACGTAAGCGATGAATACCTGTATTTCGGACAGGAGGCTTATGAAGCATCGAAGGAAGAGGCTACCTTGACAGCGACTTCTCTGACCGGCGGTCTGCGGATTCGATCCGAGGCCAGTACAGAAGCTAAGATCCTGAAAAATGTAGAAGAAGGCGCCAAATTAAGCGTAGTAGAGCAGCAGGGTGACTGGGTACTGGTTCAGTATGCAGAAGAGAAGACCGGCTATGTATCTGCAGAGTATGTGGATGTAAATTATGAGCTGGGCGAGGCCTTGACGATGGAAGAAATCAAGGAAAAAGAGGCCGAGGAAAAGAAGGAAAAGCTCAAGCAGCAGCTCTCAGCACTCGAGGCAAAGGGCGATGAGGTGACTCTTCTGGCTGCCCTGATTCAGGCAGAGGCCGGAAATCAGCCCTATGAAGGCCAGGTGGCAGTAGGCGCAGTAGTCATGAATCGTGTACGGAGCGGACGCTACAGCAGCATCGCCGCAGCGATCTATGCACCGGGACAGTTCGGAGTAGTCTCAAACGGCACCATCGGGAATTATCTGAACAACCCGAAGGCCAGCTGCAGACAGGCAGCCCAGGAGGCCATCGGCGGATATACGAATGTGGGCAGCTACACGCATTTCAAGAATGCAGCCTCAGCAGGAAGTGTAGACGGCATCGTCATCGGAAATCATGTATTTTATTAAATGGATCATCAAGCATTGGCAGGAGCTGCCGCGGAAAACGCGGTGGCTCCTTTTGTACCTGCCGAATGATTTTTCTTGTGTAAAAGGGGAATCTATAGTAACATAGAAATAACTGTGAAGATACTGAGATTAGCAATAGAAAGGGGAGAGGAAGAGATGGATGCCATGTACTGGCTGATCTTATTGATTGTACTGGTTGTGATTGAGATTATTACGCTGGGTCTGACCACCATCTGGTTTGCCGGAGGAGCATTGGCAGCATTTATTCTCGCTATGCTGGACGTGTCGCCCGGAATACAGTGGGCGGTATTCTGCGCAGTGTCCCTGGTTCTTTTGTTTGCTACCAGACCCTGGGCTATGAAGTATTTTAATGGACAGAAGCAGGAGAAGACCAATGTGGACAGCCTGCCGGGAAAGACAGCCGTGGTGACGGCTGAGATTTGTAATCTGGAAGGCAGGGGGGAGGTCTTTGTAAATGGACTGACCTGGACGGCCAGAACGCAAAAGGATTCGGAGACCATTCCGAAGGATGCCCACGTGGAAATCATAGCCGTAGAAGGCGTGAAGCTGATTGTGAGAGAAAAGAAGGAGGTTTGATTATGCCGAACTTTGTAGGAACTATTTTAGTATTGATCTTGGTAGTATTTATTCTGATGATTCTTGCATCCTGCATCAAGATTGTACCCCAGGCGCAGGCATTGGTTGTGGAAAGACTGGGTGCGTACATGGGAACCTGGGGTGTGGGAATTCACTTCAAAGCGCCGTTTATCGATCGCGTGGCAAAGCGGGTAACCTTAAAAGAGCAGGTAGTAGACTTTGCTCCGCAGCCTGTGATTACAAAGGATAATGTAACGATGCGGATCGATACCGTGGTATTCTTCCAGATTACCGACCCGAAGCTCTTTGCTTACGGTGTGGAGAATCCGATCATGGCTATCGAGAACCTGACCGCGACCACCCTTCGAAATATCATCGGAGATCTGGAACTCGATCAGACCCTGACTTCCCGCGAGGTCATCAATACAAAGATGCGTGCTTCCCTGGATATTGCCACAGACCCCTGGGGCATCAAGGTAAACCGTGTAGAGCTTAAG
>CAVHYN010000047.1:0-19336 GCA_963640245.1 Bulleidia sp. | reverse complement strand
AGCAAAAGGAAAGCCTCGCAGAGGCGATTTTGCGAATGGGGTTCTGAATAGTTACTAAGGTTTTTACATTTCATTTAAGGAGGATATCATCATGTTACACCCGCTTCAGAAAATGATGGAGGATCGCAGAAACGGCATCAAGGCCGGCATTCCTTCCTATTGTACTGCAAATCCGCTGGTTCTCGAGATGGCTCTTCGCCGTGCGAAGGAGCTGGGCAAACCGGTGCTCATCGAGGCAACTGCCAATCAGGTAAACCAGTATGGTGGCTACACCGGTATGGTTCCGAAGGATTTCTATCAGATGGTACTGGCTATGGCTGAAAAAATCGGTGTGCCGGAGCATCAGATGATTCTGGCAGGCGATCACTTAGGGCCTCTGACCTGGCAGAATCTGCCGGAAAAGGAAGCGATGGAGAAATCCATCGAGCTCGTCTATGAATATGCGCGGGCAGGCTTTACGAAAATCCATCTGGATACCAGCATGAAGGTGGCTGACGATCCAGAAGGCCTTCTTTCAACAGAAACGATCGCCCGCCGCGGTGCGATTCTCTATAAGGCAGCCATGAAGGGCTATGAGGAACTGAAGGCAGAGAAGCCGGATATCTTACGTCCGGTCTTTGTCATCGGCAGCGAGGTTCCTATCCCAGGCGGTGCGCAGGAGGCAGAGGATACTCTGGCAGTGACGAGCCCGGATGCTTTCCGCGATACAGTTTCTACCTATCGCAGAGTCTTTAAGGAAGAAGGCATCGAGAATGGTATGGACGATGTCATTGCCGTCGTTGTACAGCCCGGTGTGGAATTTGGTGACGATCAGGTATTCCTGTATGACCATGACGCTGCCGTTGACCTCTGCGCTGCCTTGAAGGAGTATCCGCAGGTTTGCTTTGAGGGACATTCTGCCGACTACCAGAGCCCTGAAAGCCTTCGCAATATGTGCCAGGACGGAATCGCCATCCTGAAGGTTGGTCCGGCTCTGACCTACGGACTGCGCGAGGCGCTGTTTGCCTTGAGCTTTATGGAGAAGGAACTCGTTCCGGAAGCTGAGCAGGCTCACTTTATCGAGACACTCGATGAGGTAATGATGAAGAATCCGGCCAACTGGCAGAAGCATTACCATGGTGATGACAAGCAGCTGGCACTGGCAAGAAAGTACAGCTTCTCTGACCGTGCGCGCTATTACATCGGCCAGCCGGAGGTTACAGAGGCGATGGAGAAGCTCTTCGAGAATCTGAAGAAGTATCCGATCCCGATGAACATGCTGCATCAGTATATGCCGGTATCTTACAATAAGGTTCGTGACGGCAAGCTTGTCCTTGACCCGAGAGAGCTCGCTATGGACGGCGTAGCAAACTTCATGCTGGATTATGAGTATGCGGTAGAGCTGTAAGAATAAAAAAAGAATCCTGCCCAAGCAGGATTCTTTTTTTGTTTTTATTTCACTACGGACTGCTCCGTCACATAATCCAGAACCTTCTGGGAGAGAATATAATTCATGATCTCACTTTTTCCATACTCTTCTTCAAGAGCCTCTGCGGAATCTGCGCCATTCTCCTCTGCCAGCTCCTCAAGTTCTTCCTGATATTCCTCATCACTTACCGTCATGTTCTCCGCTTTTGCGATGGCATCGATTGTCAGGGTATAACCTATCTGGAACTTTGCACTTTCCTGCAGATCATCTTCGGTCACGCCATAGTTGCTCATAAAGTCCTCCGTTGTCATGCCGAAATAGGAGGCATACTGCTCATACTGTGCCTTCAGATCATCTACAAGAGTCGTTACCTCAGAATCCGCATATTCGTATTCTGAATCTGTGATAATGGCCTCCATCACAAGGTACTCCCTGTTGGTATCCTTTGTCTCCTGCAGGCTCTCTCTGGTTTCTTCGATATACTCATCCACCGTCTCGTAACCGGTATTTTTCTGTACGAATGCATCGTTCCACTCCGGTGTCACCTGCTCCTCGATGGCATTGATTGTTATTTCAAATACCACATCCTGACCTGCCAGATCGGTAGAAGCATAATCCTCCGGGAAAGTCAGCGGAAGCTCAAAGCTGTCACCTACGTTCTTGCCAATCAAGCCATCCTCGAAGCCATCGATGAAAGTATCGGAGCCGATCTCCAGATCGTAGCCGCCCTCTTCGCTGGAACCACCTTCAAAGGCTTCTCCGTCTTTCTTGCCTACATAATCGATATTTACCCAATCGCCTTCCTCAACAGTCGTTTTGTCCAGCTTCTGATAATCCGGATAAGAGGCCAGGAGATTATCAATCTCGCTCTGAATCTCGTCATCCGTGACTTCCACGTCTTCCTTTGCAAGCTCCACACCCTTGTAATTGCCAAGCTTTGTAACCTTGCTGTCCGGATACTGTCCGGCGATATCCGTACTGGTGCTCTCTGCTGCAGTATCTGTGGTTTTTCCGCAGCCGCCAAGTCCTATCAGGGCGCAGGCAAGCAGCAGTGCTATCCATCTTTTCTTCATCTCTTTCAATCCTCCTGAAATATTTCAAGCTTTGTAACTGTAAAGTTCCTAAACAGTTACCCTGACTTTAACCTTGATATCATAACACAATTCTTCCGCCCGGGCAAGGAAGGCTCTTCTTTTTCTTGCGTTTACTTAAAAAAACTGCTATAATTATTCGCATGTGAAATTGCCCAGGAGGAACAAAGCATATGTCAAAGCTTGCGATTGTATTACTCGTGATTCTGCTGGTGCTGATTGCAGCGCTGGTAGTTCTCTATTTTGTAGGAAGAAAGGCGCAGCGCCGCCAGATCGCCCAGAAGGAACAGATGGATGCGGTAGCTCAGACCGTCAGCATGC
The DNA here is from genome assembly GCA_963640245.1 of Bulleidia sp. Classification (GTDB taxonomy): domain Bacteria; phylum Bacillota; class Clostridia; order Lachnospirales; family Lachnospiraceae; genus Laedolimicola. The sequence goes on along the minus strand of CAVHYN010000047.1, from coordinate 16,516 downwards.
TGATTATCGACAAGAAAAAGCTGAAGCTTTCCCAGTCCGGTCTGCCCGAGCAGGTGATTGAGCAGACACCAAAGCTGCTTCGCCGCAATAAGCTTCCCATCGTGAAAGCCAAGGTTGGTCCGAGAATCATGACCCTTGCCTGCGATGCACAGGTCTTCGAGCTGCTTCCGGTTAAGAAGGAAGTCAAGGTCGTAGTCAGCGGCATCTACATCACCGCTATCAAGAGTGCCCGCGGTGGACTCGAGGTACCGGTGAAAAAGAAGAAAGGCTTCTTCAAGCGTCATTTCTCAAAAGAATCCTAAGTAAGAATGTGCCCTGGCACATTCTTATGAATTAAAAAAAACAGGAGTTTCCATTCCGGAACTCCTGTTTTTTAATGCAAGGAAAGATTTCCCGCTTCCCGCGGCCGGATATCCAGACGAATCGCACACTCGGCCAGCTCTTGATCATTGACCTCCAGCAAATAATCCACGGACACCTCTATCTTTTCTTCTGTTTCTTTTGTCTTTATGTTTCTGGTAAAAATCCCCAGTTCCAGCATTCCAAATGGGGTTTGATAGCGGCTCAGGGTCTTTTTTCCTTTTTCAAAAACCATTCTTGTATTGGTGAGTCCTCTTTTCAGAACCTCCAGGGAGGCATCCCCGATTTTGATCGTATTGCTGATATGACCTTCCATCCCTTCGAGGACTTCCTCGTAGAGCACGTAATGCTTTCCGCCCCGTAGGTAATAGTCTGCTGCGGTGACAACCTCCACATCGCCCTCCTCAGCGTCCTGCATATGAAGTCCGGAGATGCTCAGCAAAATTTCTTTCTCCATAGCTTAATACTCCTCGATAGGAACCTGCTTTGCCGTCGTAATATCGATGGGAAGGATCGAGTCAGCGAAGGCACGGAATTTTTCTGCCTGGTCACTGACGAAGAACTCGTAAGGATTTTCCTCAATCTTGCTCTCGCCCCTATTTTCGATACCTTCCGCTTTCAGGAGCTTCTTCAGCTCCATCGCTGTCTCATAGGCAGGATTTACCAGCACGACATCCGGCCCCATGACCTCCGCCAGCATCGAACGAAGCAGCGGATAATGCGTGCAGCCCAGGATCAGCGAATCGATCTTTCGCTCCTTCATCTCCTGCAGGTAGCGTTCTGCCACGATGCGGGTTACCGGATCCTTTCTCCAGCCCTCCTCCACAAGCGGCACAAAGAGCGGGCAGGCCTTCTCGAAGACCTGTGCCTCCGGCCTCAGGCTCTGGATAAACTGCCTGTAAATATGGCTTCCGGCCGTAGCTGCCGTACAAATGACACCGATATTGCCATTTTGGCTCTCCTTCGCAGCTGCCCGCGCTCCCGGTCGAACAACTCCGATCACCGGGACATCTACCTCCTGCTGCAGGGCTTCCAGCGCATAGGCGCTGGCCGTATTGCAGGCCACGACGATGGCCTTGACGCCTCTTGTCTGTAAAAATCGCGCAATCTGACAGGAATAGCGGATGATGGTCTTTCCGCTCTTGCTTCCGTAGGGAACACGGGCTGTATCTCCGAAATATACGATACGTTCTTCCGGAATCTGGCGCATGATCTCCCTCGCCACGGTCAGCCCGCCGATGCCGGAATCGAAGACTCCTACCGGAGCCTCTCTTCGATCGCTCATTTATCTTTCCTCTTTCTTCTCTCTCTTCTTTTCATTCTCGTGAATGGCATCCAGGATCGCTGTCATCTGATTGTCAATATGCTGACCAATCATCTCGCATACTGCTTCCTTGTTGCCTTCCTCGATGCTTCTGTAGATGACTTCATGCTCCCCGTTCAGCTTCTCATGGCTGCCGCTGTCCTTCAGGTACTCCAGGCGGTAACGATACATCTGTTCTCTTAAATTATTCAGAATGCTGATGAGACGCTGGTTATCGGTGGCCGCATAAATGATATCGTGGAAGCGGACATCTGCCGCTGCCAGACTGGTATAGTCATCGGAATCCTTCCGCTTTCGAAATTCCATCCCGGCCTCTTTAAGCTCCGCTAGCTGCTCCGCTGTAATCCGGTCGCAGGCGATCTCAGCCGCCATGATTTCCAGAGTTCTGCGCACCTCCAGGACGTCCTGCAAATCCTTCTCCGTGATGCTCGCCACGATGGCGCCTCTCCGGGGAATCATGACAACAAGGCCTTCCAGCTCAAGCTTCCTTATCGCCTCGCGGATAGGTGTCCGGCTGACGCCCAGGCGGTCTGCCAGATGGAGCTCCATCAGCCGCTCACCAGGTTCTAACTCGCCCCGTAGAATCGATTGGCGCAGAGTCTGAAATACCACGTCCCGAAGGGGAAGGTATTCATTGATCGTTGCATTTATCTCCTGACTCATCCTTCATTCCTCCTATTGTTATACGGTGTGGTCAGAAACAGCTGTCTGGCCAGACGGCTTTTCCGAATCAGTGCCATCGCCCTTCGCGCCTGCATCCGATCCTGGTAAATCCCGAATACCGTAGGACCGCTGCCGCTCATCAATGCCACTGCCGCCCCGTTCTGTTCCATCATCCTTTTCAGCTCCCCGATGACCGGATAGGCCTCTGCTGTCACGGTCTCCAGGACATTGCCATCCCGCAGATTTTCTGCCATCGCCATGAGATCCTGATTTTTTAAGGCTTCCAGAATTCCATCGATATCCGGATGTTGATCGGGTCTTAATTCATTGGCGTGAAGATTTTCGTATACGTATTTGGTCGAAACGCTGATGCCGGGCTTCGCCACCAGGATATAGCAGGGCGGCATCGGCGACAGCTGTGTCAGCTTTTCTCCGATTCCTTCTGCCAGGGCTGTCCCACGCATCACGCAGTAAGGAACGTCTGCACCAATCTTCACGCCTCTCTCCATCAGCGCCTCCCGGTCAAGACCCAGGCCATACATCCGATTGATCCCGTAGAGCACGGCTGCCGCATCCGAGCTTCCGCCTGCCATACCGGCTGCCACGGGAATGTACTTCTTCAAGTCGATGAAAAGTCCTCCCGGGATCTCAAATTCATCGAAGAGAAGCTTTGCCGCCTTATAGACCAGATTGTTTTCATTGGCCGGCAGATAATAGAGATTGGTTCGAACCCGGATGCCTTCTTTTTCCTGCTTCACAAGGGAAAGGCGATCGAAAATCCGTACCGTCTGCATAATCATCCGCACATCGTGGTATCCGTCCTCCCGTTTTCGGATCACATCGAGGCCTAAATTGATCTTCGCCAGTGCTTTTAACTGCATCTTATCCATACTTTTGTACTTCCTGTGTTTTTTGTATACACAGTATAACAAAAACCCGTAAAAAAAGCAAGAATTCCACGAAAACAGTGCGGAATCTTGTATTTTAATTTCTTTTTTATTATAATGATAAATATTTCATTTTTCCCCAAGGAGGAGCATAATGCGCTTAAAAATGACAACAGCCGAGGATGCCACAAATTACCGCTACAGCGGTGTCCTGGCTCACCCTACTTCCTTCCCGTCTCCCTACGGAATCGGTGACTTCGGAAAGGGTGCCTACGATTTTATAGATTTCCTTGCCGAGAGCGGTCAGCATCTGTGGCAGATCCTGCCGATGGTACCGATTACCTCCTTCGGCAATTCTCCCTATCAGGGCTATTCTGTATTTGCCGGAGAACCGCTTCTGATCAGCCCGGAGTTTTTGATGAAATCCGGCCTTCTGACCCACGAGGATCTGCAAAATGTCCCCGGCTTCGATGCGAGACGCGTCAATTATGACTGGGTTCGTGAATATAAGTATCCCCTTTATAAGAAGGCCTATGAACGCTTTCTTGCATCTGACGACACCGCTCTTCAGGAGGAATATGACACATTCTGTCAGAACCACGAGGACTGGCTTTCGGATTATTGCCTCTTTATGGCTATCAAGGAAGAACAGGACGGTCTTCCCTGGAGCAAATGGCCGGAGGCCCTTCGGAATCTTACCAAAGAGAGCCGCAGCTTCTGGGAGAAGGAGCTGAAAGCCGGTATTCATTACCAGGCCTTTCTTCAGTTTATCTTCCATACCCAATGGCATGCCCTGAAACAGTATGCCAACGACAAGGGGATCGCCATCATCGGTGACATTCCTATCTTCGTCTCTCCGGACGGTGCAGACGTCTGGGCAAACAGAAAGCTCTTCCAGGTCGATCCGGACGGCTATCCTTCTTCGGTTGCCGGAGTTCCGCCCGATTATTTCAGCGCGACAGGCCAGAAATGGGGCAATCCCCTTTACGACTGGAAGGAGCATAAAAAAGAAGGCTACAGCTGGTGGATTCATCGGATCCAGCATCAGCTGGAGCAGGTAGATTATGTCCGCATCGACCATTTCCGTGGCTTCGAGGCATACTGGGAGGTTCCGGCAGACGCCGAGACAGCGATGACCGGCCAGTGGAAAAAGGGACCTGGTGCCGATCTCTTCCAGGCGATCCAAAAGGAGCTTGGGGATGATCTTCCCATCTTTGCAGAGGATCTCGGACTCATCACTCCCGAGGTTACGAAGCTTCGCGACCAGTTCGGCTTCCCGGGCATGCGGATCCTGCAATTTGCCTTTGAGGGCGGCGAGAGTACCTTCCTGCCCCATCAGTTCGACACGCGAAACTGCATCTGCTATACCGGCACCCACGACAATGACACCACGGTCGGCTGGTACCAGCATACCTCCGAGTATGCCCGGGATAAGGTGCGCCGCTATATGAATACGGATGCTTCCAGCGTAAGCTGGGACTTTATCCGAATTTGCCTGGGCAGCATCGCCCGCTATGCGATTTTCCCGGTACAGGATCTTCTGAAGGTTGGCAGCGACTGCCGTATGAATACGCCCGGAACCGCAGAGCATAACTGGGAGTGGCGCTTCCGCGAAGGTGAGTTAAACTCCGGCATGGCCGGCGGCCTTCGCAGCCTCACCGAGCTCTTCGGAAGATAGGAGGCTGCCATGATTCGATTGATACTTGTATGCATTGTTTTATTTGGATTTTTGATCATCGGCATTCCGCTGCTTTTCATCGAATGGGTGATCGGAAAGTTCAACCGGGAATTTAAGGATTATTCCTCCCTCCGTCTTGTGCAGGGAGCCTTTAAAATGATTCTTTTTATGGCCGGTGTAAAGCTTACCGTCATCGGTGAGGAGCATGTTCCAAAGGATCAGGCCGTCCTGTATGTAGGAAATCACAGAAGCTATTTCGATGTAGTTATGACCTATGCCCGCTGCCCGAGACTGACCGGCTACGTGGCAAAGATCGAGATGCTGCGCTATCCCCTGCTTCGCTCCTGGATGAAGAATCTCTATTGCCTCTTCCTCGATCGAAAGGATCTGAAAGCGGGGCTGAAGACGATTCTTCAGGGCATCGATTATATCAAGAACGGGATCTCGATCTGCATCTTCCCGGAGGGCACCAGAAATCATCACGATGAGCTGCTTCCCTTCAAGGAAGGCAGCCTGAAGATGGCTGAAAAGACGGGCTGTCCCATCATTCCCATGGCCATCACGAATTCGGCTGAGATTCTGGAGGATCATATGCCCTTTATCCACAGCTGCCATGTCATCCTGGAATACGGAGAACCCATCCTGGTCTCTGAGCTTTCCAGGGAGGAGCGAAAGTTTCTGGGAGCCTATACCCAGCAGAAGGTTCAGGAAATGCTGGACAAAAATAAATCTTTGATTTAATGAGGAGGAACTATGAAAATCGTAGTTTTAGCCGGAGGAACCAGCACGGAGCGTGATGTGTCCCTGATTTCCGGAAGTAATATTTACCGTGCCCTGAAAAGCCGCGGGCATGACACCATTCTGGTGGATCTCTATCTGGGCTATGAGGGAGACCAGCCTGTCGATGAGGCTCTCTTCGAGACGGATATCGACTGGGACAAGGATGTCTCAGCCATCTCCGCAAAGGCACCGGATCTCTCCCATCTAAGGGAGCTTCGAAAGGACGGAGGAAAGAGTCTTTTCGGTCCGAATGTACTGGCTCTTTGCAATATGGCGGATGTCGTATTTCTAGGACTTCACGGAGCCAACGGTGAGGACGGCCGTGTGCAGGCTGCCTTCGACCTGATGGGCATTCCCTATACCGGAACGGATTATCTAAGCAGTGCCATTGCCATGGACAAGAGCCGCTCCAAGCAGCTCTTCCAGCTGGCCGGCATTCCTACACCCCAGGGCATCACGGCCAAAAATGGCCAGACTGTCGATCCGGCATCCATTCTCTATCCCTGCATGGTAAAAACCGCCTGCGGCGGATCCAGTGTAGGCAGCTACCGGGTCGAGAAGCCAGAGGAACTGGAGACAACCCTTAGGGAAGCCTATTCCTTCGGTGACGATGTCATCATCGAACAGTTCATATCCGGACGGGAGTTCTCGGTCGGTGTCGTAGACGGAAAGGCCTATCCCATCATCGAGATCGCACCCCTGACCGGCTTTTATGATTATAAAAATAAATACCAGCCGGGAAGCACCATCGAAACCTGCCCGGCTGACCTCTCCGAGGAATTGACAAAAAAGATGCAGCATTATGCAGAGATGGTATTTGAAGCCCTCGGTATGCGCTCCTATGCACGCATGGACTTCATGCTGGATACAAAGACAGAAAAAATGTACTGTCTCGAGGCCAATACCCTCCCCGGTATGACCCCCACCAGCCTTCTGCCGCAGGAGGCAGCTGCCCTCGGCATGTCCTTCGAGGATCTCTGTGAAGAGCTCATCCGGGTCTCTCTGAAAAGGGAAGAGGTGTAAGCCATGAAGCATCTTTCCTTAGATAAAATTGCAAAGGCCTGCGGCGGCACCTATGTCGGTGATGAAGCCTGCAAATCCATCGAGGTAAAGGGCATCGTCATCGACAGCCGACAGGTGGAAGAAGGCTTTCTCTTCGTCGCCATAAAGGGTGCCCGCTCAGACGGTCACAGCTTTATCCCGTCTGTCTTCGAAAAGGGCGCTGCCTGCGTTCTCGTAGAGGATGCACCTGAAAAGCCGCTTGGTTCTTATATCCAGGTTCCTTCTACGCTGAAGGCTATCCGCGATATCGCAGCCTATTACCGCAGCACCTTAGACATCCCTGTTGTCGGCATCTCCGGAAGTGTCGGAAAAACCAGTACAAAGGAAATGATTGCCTCCATCCTGGGACAGCATTTTCAGGTATTGAAGACCGAGGGAAATTTTAATAATGAGATCGGCCTGCCGCTGACCATTTTTCGAATTCGTGAAGAACACGAGGCGGCCGTACTGGAGATGGGCATCAGTGATTTTGCCGAAATGACCAGACTGGCGCATATGGCAAAGCCTACCGTCTGTGTCCTCACCAACATCGGTCTTTGCCATCTGGAGAATTTAAAGACCCGGGACGGTATTTTGAAGGCCAAGACAGAAATGTTTGCAGAAGCGATGCCCGGAGCACAAATCATCGTAAATGGAGATGATGACAAGCTCATTACCTTAAAAGGACACTCCCCAAAGCCCACCTTCTTCGGCCTTGATCCTTCTCACGATCTGTATGCAGAGAATGTCGAAAATCTTGGTCTGAACGGCACACGCTGTGATTTCGTCACGAAGATCGGCCGTTTTTCTGCCCGGATTCCTATTCCCGGGCACCATATGGTTTACAATGCCCTGGCCGGAACGGCAGTCGGGTTGGCCTTAGGCTTAAGTCTCGGGGAGATTCAGGCCGGCATCGAAGAGCTGAAGCCTGTCAGCGGTCGAAATCATCTGATTCATACGGATAACTGGGAGATTCTGGATGACTGCTATAATGCGAATCCGGTCTCTATGGCCGCATCACTCGATGTCCTGACCAATGCCCTTGGACGAAAAGTAGCGATCCTGGGCGACATGGGAGAGCTGGGTGCGGAGGAGAAGAATCTCCACCGGCAGGTCGGTCTCCATGCTGCCAAGGATCGCATCAATGTCATTCTTGCTGTCGGCGAGCTCTCAAAGGAGCTCGTGAAGGGTGTTCAGGATGGGGATCCGGAAGGAAAGCTCCTCTGTCGTCACTTTGATACAAAGGAAGCCCTTCTCGCTGCCCTCCCCGGAATTCTCCAAAAGGGCGATTCGATCCTTGTAAAGGCATCCCACTTCATGGAGTTCCCAGAGATCGTACAGTTTCTTACTGAAGAAAACCATCCTGAATAATGTCCTGAATCACGTCCGTCGGAATGACAAATTCTACGGTTCCCATGGACATCGGGCCTACATCTCCCTCATTGAAGACAATTACTAATTTTCCATCTTCATTGATATAGAAGGTGCTGTCTTCCTTGATGGACTGGAAATCCCATTCCGGTGTCTCGCTGTCAAGCCAATAGGTCACGTTCTCATCAGCAGCCATCTGAGCCTTCATCTGCTCCTTGATGTTGTTGCTGATGGGATCGATATAATTCGTGCTTTCTTTGAAGAGGTCGCCCAGGTTTATCAATTTTCCTGTCTGCTTATCGATATGGTAAATTTTTACAGTTTCTTCCCCACTGGCCATAACTACCAGCTTATTGAAGCGGATCGAGTAAAGGCGATCGGTATCGGTGATGACCTGATAGTCCAGGCTTACCTCCTGATGTCCCTCTCCGCCTGCGGCCTCCACATCCGTTTTGTACTGGGCAATGATTTCATCCGTATATTCCTGGATTGACTGATTGATGGTGTCCGTGCTTTCCTGGTTGACACTGCCGTCCTGGTTTTTGATTTCCACCTCCGGCACCTTCACATCCGCACTCATGTCGCCTTCCGAATCTTCATAGCTCCGGAAGGTAACGATCTCCGCGATGGCTCCGATGACCGGAATCTTTGCCATAGCATGGGAAATACTAGCGCCTGAGTTGGCCATTACTGTAATGGCAATGGCTGCTGCAGCCACAGCTCCTCCCGTCGTTTTTACCGCCATTATCCAGCTATGTTTCTTTTTCTTCATCTCTATCCGTTTCCTTTCTTTCTCTGCTTCCAGTTTTCCCTCTTGAATTCCTGCTTCTACCCGTGCGCGAAGCTCCTCCGGAATCGGGATCGCTTCATATTCCTGTTTCATTTTCGTTAACCTCTCGTCCTTCATAGAGCTGTTCTCCTTCCATTAATTCTATGCGAAGCTTCTTTAGACTCCGGTATAAAACTGTTTTTACCGTATTGATATTTTCCTGCAGGATGGCTGCGATATCATCGAGCTTCCGATCCTCGAAAAACCGGAGCACCACCACGGCTCTTTCTCTCTCATCCAGGATATTTAACGCCTCCAGGGTATCAAAATCCCGATATTTGTCTTCCTTCCCTGTCTCCGCGACTTCCTCGAGTCCTGTTTCCTGCTTTCTGCTGCGGATCAAATCAACTGCTGTATTCATCACAATACGCCATAGCCAGGTGCGGATAAAGCTTTCCTGCTGCACGCGATTTGCATTTTTGATCGCTTTGCATACACTTTCCTGCACGATGTCCAAGGCGTCTTCTTTGTTTCTCACATAGCTGTAGGCCAGCCGGTACATCGCTTCGTAATTGTCCAGAATCTGGTCTTCTACTTTTTGCTGTAAAGACTTTGTCTTCATCTTTCTTCTCCTTTCTGCCTTTCTATCTATTAGACGCTGCATTCAACGATAAAGTTTTAGGAGTTTTATATATTTTATCAAATTTTGTCACCATGTATCTATATCTACATAAAAAGGGACTGCCGATTTCTGCTGTGTGCTTTTGCTCACCTCAGAAGGGCAGTCCCTTTTGATTACTGTCTATGCTGTTTTTCTCCATGTTTCCTGTTCCGATCTCTTATAATACCGGCTCCTCCGCAAAGCTCTTATAATATTCCTTCAAGAACTCATTGACCTTTTCTAAAATCTTCTTCATATGTCCTTCCACCTTTCTTTTTTTGATGCTTTGTAAAGCTTTGTTTTTTGTTGTCTTTACTATAGCACCTTGCAATAAGCCTGTGAAATACATATAATAAAGGCATATCGATACCTTTCAAGTATCGCACAGGAGGCAGGTATGGAACTTAGACATATTCGTTATTTTAAGGCAGTCGCCGATGAAAAAAACTTTACACGGGCAGCGGAGAAGCTGAATATCGCCCAGCCACCCCTAAGCCGTCAGATCCAGGATCTGGAAAAAGAGCTGGACACAAAGCTTTTTCTTCGAAGCCCGCACAGCATCGCCCTGACCGAGGAGGGCGAGCTTTTTCTCCAGTATGCCAATCAGATCCTCGACCTCGTAAACAAATCTGCCGAGGAAGTTCAGGCAGTCCGGGAAGGACTCCAGGGTATGCTCTATATCGCTTCCGTGGAGGGCTGCTGTCCCCATCTTTTCTCCGAATGGATCGCTTCCTTTCAAAGAAAATTCCCCCATGTCCAGTATAATCTCTGGAATGGCAATTCCGACGATGTCAATACCCGGGTCTCCAAGGGGCTCTGTGAAATCGCTATGATTACCGCTCCCTATAATAAAGAAGGCTTTGAAGTCCTTCCCGTCTGCCAGGAGCCCTGGGTGGCTCTGCTTCCCCATGAGCATCCCCTGGCCAAGCTTCCCGGAGACTCTGTGACCCCGGAGGAGCTTCTGCCCTATGACCTCCTGATTCCATCCCGCGAATCGAGAAAGCAGGAGATCGATCAATGGTTTCTGAATACCGGGAAAAAGCCGATCATCCGAGGTCGTATCGCCCATATGGTCAATGCCTACGAGCTAAGCCTCCACGGTGTCGGCATCTCGATTTATCCTGCTTCTATCTCCTCCCTGATCCGCTCCGGGGAGCTCTGCGTAAAAAAAATCAGCCACCCGGATGCCTATGCCTCTTACGCCCTAATCTGGAGTAAGAATCATCAGTTATCCCATGTGGCTGAGGAGTTTATCCTTCATGTTGAAAAGCTGCTTCCGGCGGCAGGCAAGTGAATAGGCTAGTTATTTTGTAAACGATGCACTAGCATCCTGCTGGTCTTCTTCATGCAATAAAGACAGGTCGGAAAGATATAGAGGCAGGCGCTCAGCCAGGCTGCCTGGTCGGAAAAACAGATCGCTGTATAGCCAAAGGCTCCTACAAAGCCAAGGCTTACGACCGTTCTGGCTATCATCTCTGTTACACCGGAGAAAAAAGCTCTTCCGGAGTAGCCCAGACCCTGAGCTACCATACGCGATACATTCAAGACACCAAGGCTCCAGAAGAAGAAGCCCAGACAGCGCAGATATTTTCCGGATGCGTCCAGCACTTCTATATTATCCTTGCTTAGGAACATCATGGACAGCGTCCTGCCAAAGAAAATCAAAATTATGCCTGCAGCAAGTCCGTACCCCACGGACACTGCCATGCCCTGGAACATCCCCTGCCGAATCCGCTTTGCCTGACCGGCACCCAGATTCTGACTGCAAAATACAGAGGTCGCAGTCGCCAATGCATCGAAGGGACAAAGGGCAAACTGCTTGATCTTTACCGCAGCTGTAAAGGCCGAGACATAAACGCTTCCCAGACTGTTGTTGGCAGACTGCATGACCATACTGCCGATCGCCGTGATCGAGAACTGAAGGCCTGTCGGCAAGCCCATCTGCAGTAATTCCTTCATCGCTCTCATATCCCGTTCCCGGTTTTCTCTGGACAAACGCATCAGCTTTACCCGGAAAATGATAAATACCAGACACAAAAGTCCGCTGATGGCCTGCGCAGTTACCGTCGCAATCGCTGCACCGGCACAGCCCCAGCCGAGTACCAGGATACAGAAGAAATCCAAAAAGATATTCAGGATCGCGGAAAAAGCCAGGAATACAAAGGGCGTCCTGCTGTCTCCCACGGCTCGTAAGATCGCGGAGAGATAATTGTAAAGAAGGGTAAAGGGCAGTCCGATGAAAATCACAATAAGATAGGCATAGGCATTCGCAAAGATATCGTCCGGGACGGACAGGATATGCAAGATCCAACCACAAAGCAGTGTACAGGCTGCTGTGATGAGTACGGCAATTCCTGCTGTCAGGATCGCTCCGTTGAAGACATAACGGCGCATCGTATCTTGCTTCCCGGCACCGAAATACTTTGCAATCGGAATTCCAAAGCCGGTACAGGTTCCCATGCAGAAGCCAAGAACCAGAAATTGAACGCTGCTGCTCGCGCCTACGGCCGCCAGAGCCTTAGCTCCCAGCGTCTGCCCTACGATGGCCGCGTCGATGATATTGTAAGTTTGCTGCAGAAGGTTGCCTGCCAGAAGGGGCAGGGCGAAGTGCAGAATCGATGTCATAGGATTGTCTTTTATCATGGATGTTTCTGACATGTTTCCACCTCTTCTATTTTTTTATGCCATAAGAACTGCTACGATCAGAGCCGGCAAAAGATTTGCGACCTTGATGGTCTTCGGCCAGATCAGATTTACGCCTACACAAAAAATCAGGATATTTCCTACCATGGACAGGCTGTCAAGCACTGGATCTGTCATATATCCCGAGAGGACGACAGCAAGAGCAGTAATCAGTCCCTGCCAGACTGCCACCGGGATAAAGGAGAAAATACAGCCCTTTCCCATCGAGGAAGCCATGATCAGGACAATCACGAAGTCGAGAATCGCCTTTGCTACCAAGGTGGTATGATCTCCATACAGGCCATCCTGAATCGCGCCCATGATGCCCATGGCTCCGATACTGACTGTCAGGGAGGCCGTCAGGAAGCCATTGATAAACTGGCTGTCTCCGTCACTTCCGGTCTTATGCTTCAGCCAGGCACCAAATTTCTCGAAGCGCCGGTCGATGTCAATGATTTCTCCCGACACCGCACCGATCACCATGGAAAGCACGATGGTCATGGAGCCTGTGGTATCCAGGGAAGCTCCTTTCTCCGCTGTCACCAGCATCTTCGCCATCGTGCCGCCGGCTCCCAGAAACATGACCGAAAAACCAGATGCCTTGATAATCGTTTCCTGGTAGCTCTCTTTTATCAGCTTCTTGCAATAGATGCCGCAGATGCCTCCCACTATGATTGCCAGAGCGTTTATGATCGTACCGAGACCGCTCATGTTGTATATCTCCTTTGTATTTCCTAATTATTTATACAGCGGTACTTATTTTACTTCCACTTCCGCATTTCTGCAAGTGAATTTTACAATAATCCCTTCTTTCTTTATATACACTTCTGTATCGCTTCGATGATCTTTTTTCCATCCAGGGGTTTCGTAAGGTGTTCATTCATACCCGCCAGCCGGCTTTTGATGACGTCATCTGCCAGCGCATTCGCGGACATGGCTATAATGGGAATTTCTTCCGCATCCTCCCTTGGCAGTGCCCGGATTTTTCGAGTTGCATCCAGTCCGTTTAATTCCGGCATCATGATATCCATCAAGATCACATCATAATAGCCAGGCTCTGATTCTTCAAACATCCAGACGGCTTCCCGGCCATTTCCTGCGCATTCCACTATCACTCCCTGAGCTTCGAGAATGAATTTTGCGATTTCCATATTCAGTTCATTATCCTCGGCAACCAGTATCCGCAGTCCCTGCAAGGAAACATTTTTCGATTTTTCTGCAGCTTGTATGTCGTCCGGATCTCCTATTTCAAAGGGCAGCTCGAGAATAGCTGTCGTACCGACTCCCTTCTCGCTCTCCAGTCGGATACTTCCGTGAAGTCTCTCTGTCAGCTTTTTGGCAATGGGCAGTCCGAGTCCTGTTCCCTTATAGTTGCTGCGACTGCTTTCATCTTCCTGGGAAAACAGGTCAAAGGCATGCTCTGCGAATTCTCTGCTCATTCCGATTCCCTGATCCTTGCAGAAAAATGTATAGATTACCTTTCCATCATCGGTCATTTTCTCGCTGCACCACACAGAAATGACGCTTCCTGGGTTGGAAAATTTGATTGCATTGTCCGCCATGATGGTCAATATTCTGGCCACATAGATGGGACTCCCGACAAGGTACCTGTGATTCACGATACCTTTTTCCCAATCGATTACATACTTGATATCCTTCTTCTCTGCCCGCCTCCTCGATTCCTCATTTGCGGCCTTAAGCAATTCGTCGATATCAAAGGGCATCTCCTGGATGACGAAATCATCCGACTGCAGCTTATTGATATCCAGAATATCATTTACAATATTTACCAAATACCCCGACAATTCTCTTATCTTATTTCTGCATTTTCGCTGTATTTCCAGGTCTTCCGGATACTGATCTGCTATGTTAATCAACCCGACAATTCCATTCATCGGTGTGCGGATATCATGACTCATATTGGCCAGAAACTGTGTCTTCTCCCTGACCTCCCGCTTTGCCTCTGCGGCCTTCAGGGCAAGCTGCCGTTCTCTTCTCTTTTCCTCGCTGATCGTTCTGACTGCGCACAGAACATGGGTGACACGCCCCTCTTCATTCCTCTTCTTTACAAGCAGACGTGCCTTACGCCATTCGCCATTTTGCATACGATACTCCATGGCAATGGATTCTTCGTTCTGCAGGCGCTCCGGCAATGTAGAGATGTCTAAAAAAGCAACGAGCTGCTCCAGATAGGCACTATCAACCATTCCCCCACAGTTTCCCCGTGTATTCTGGCTGAACCTGCCCTCTTTCTTTACATTTTCCGGAATATTTTCGTAACCTGACACTACTTCGTAATAATCTGCTTCAAGGTCTATTCTGGATATATAGAGATAGCTTTTACCAATGGCAGAGATAATCTCGTTCTTAAGTTCAGCTTCATCAAGAGCTTTCTGGATTCTTTTCTGAATCTTTTTTTCCCGCTCAATGATATCATCTATATAGCGCAGGCCGATCAGTGCGATAGGTTTCCCGCTCTCTTCCCGATTGTATAAATTTACTGCCTGTACCTCAAAATATTTCTGTCCCTCTGCATTCGGGATACTTTGATAATGAAAGGTCACACGCTCTTTCTTTTTTAACTGTTCTCTCAGATATTCTATGGAAAACCAGTTTTTGAATTTCTGGTGATACTCTTCCGGAACATAGATTTCTGCATACCGATCGGTATAGTCGTTAAAATGTCGATATGAGCTTTGTCCTTCCTTTAGCATCGTGTTTGCATTTGTCGTTTCCAGAAGCTTCAGTGTCTCATATTCTCCGCTCTCCAGATCCACGACATATACTGCTGTAGAGTCCATGCTGAGCTTATCAAGGATGTATTTCTCCAGCCCTAAAATATCATTCATATAAACCTCATCTGTATTTTAATCAAGGGTCAATCCGATTGCACTATTTGAATCGTTTTCCGTATTCATAAATCCGTTTCAGTGTTCCGTCTTTCTCTTTATCACCCAATGTTTCACGGATTATATCACCAAATCCCATATAGGTATGGAATCCAAGCATGTATACAGACATTGCCATAGACAGCTCGCCATCTTCATCCTGATATAACGACGCCACTTTCCTCAATTCGTCAACAACTGTATCATGCGGCACTTCAACGCCGCCTTCTTCATTTACCACAGAGTTGATCACCTCCGGCAGTGCCATACACATCTTATAAAAGGCATCTTCCTCACCGGTGAGAATTGCATAAAACTGATCCATGCTCACACGGCGAATCAATCGATGCTGTACATTTTTTCCATCCACCTTTGTAGACCATTTTATATTCTGCGATTTCTTTGCAATCGCTTCTACCAGCAGACATGCGCAGTCATCGTCTTCCAGAATCTGCCCCTGCATTTTTATATATGTTTTTGCTGAAGATGCGGAATTCATCGTATTGTGTTTGTTCTTCATCTCTACATATATGGTATGTACAACATCGCCATCCGGCATTTGGATTCCATCCGGATTTCTGTAAATAACATCCCAGCCTGTCTGAGGAACCTCGCAGCCCTTGAAATAAGAAAAAATGTTCTGATGAAAATAGCCGATATCATTATTATTAGACTTATCTCTCTGCCGGAAGATCTCATTATTTACGATTTCTTCCCAGCCTGTACGATATACCGATTTGTCGAAAATCAGCTTGATGGGATCAATCAGGTTGCTGTTGAAACGTTTCAAATCATAGGATTTCAGCTTTTCTCCATACTTCATGATCGTCGCACGCACATGGTTCTTAAAATCTTCTTCTGAAATAAAATTCAAGCTCCAAGCCATCTATTTTAACCCCTCTAACGCTTTATGTATCTCCAGACCGATTTCATATGCCAGATTCACAGGAACCGCATTTCCAACCTGTTTGTACTGCGATTGAACGCTTCCGCAAAACTGCCAGTCATCCGGAAAGGTCTGACATCTTGCATTCTCACGTACGGTAAAGGGTCTTGCCTCCAAAGGATGGCATCTTTCTGTCTGTTTCTGGGACGGTGACGTCAATACCGTCAATGACGGTTCATCGAGACTCATCCTCCTTAAAATTCCTGTTCTTCCGCCTTCCATATTCCAGCAGCTTTTCATATATGCTTTTGCAATCTCCGGATCAATATCTCTCCAATAGCCTCCGGCCGGAACCAGTTCAAATATTTTCCTTTTATTTTCTCCGTAGGGTACCCCCGGTCCTTCCGGGCAATCCAGCAAGACATCTCTCAGGACAGGCTTATAGTCATGTTCCTTGGGAAATGAAAAAGAAATCTTTTCCGCCAAATCATTTCTGATACCAACAGTGATTAGTCTCTCTCTTTTC
>CAVHYN010000046.1:0-18996 GCA_963640245.1 Bulleidia sp. | reverse complement strand
CTGCCTGAATGCAAGCATTCGCAGAACGCAGTTTTGCATGGCTCTGAATAGTTACTATCAAGCTTTCATTCTGCTGTGCGCTGTGTCCAAAATCTTCATGACAAGGAGACTATGTTCCAGACGCTCTTCAAATTTTACAATATTCTTCTCTTCGTAGTACTTCGTGAATGCCAGCAGCTCTTCCGCAAAGACATTGTCCCGGCGCGCAAGCTCGTAGTGTACCGGCTCCTGCTTGTTTTCCTGGTAGCTAAACTCTTCAAAACGTCCGGAATTCGAATGACTGAAGATACATCCCTTATCGCCTTCGATGTTTACCGACAACGGCGCGCCACAATCCTTGGCAGCAATGCAGACACACTGGAAGGTAGGATATTCCAAAACCAGGATTCCTGAAGTATCGACGCCCTTTTCCATATTCGGATAATAATGCACGGCCTTTGGCTCGCCAAACAGCCCTGCTACGAAATGAATATTGTATACATTCAAGTCCATCAGCGCACCGCCTGCCTTTGCCGCATCAAAGACTGGTGCAACCTCTCCCTGCTTAAAGGCCTCATAGCGGCTGGAATATTGGGAATAATTCAGCTGTACAATCTTTACATCGCCTAAACCAGGCAGTAGCTCACGCACCTTCTCATAGTTTGGATTATACTGGTTGGTAATAGCCTCGAAAAGAATGAGTCCTTTATTTCTGGCAAGCTCCGCCAGCTCCTTCGCCTCTGCATAGGTTACCGTGAAGGGCTTTTCCAGAATCACATGCTTACCTGCTTCCAGTGCCTGTCTGGTAAAGGCATGATGCAGATGATTGGGAAGAGGAAGATAGACGACGTCGATGGAGGCATCCGCCAATAGCTTTTCATAGCTGTCATAGCCCACAGGAACCTGGTATTTCTCCATCAATTCTCTGCGCTTTTCCTCTTTTCTCACGTACAAGGCTCTCACTTCCATCTCAGGAATCAGCTTTGCCCCTTCCAAAAACCAGGGAACTGTCATACCCGCACCCACAATACCAATCCGCATCATTCGTTATTCCTCCTGCTTTTCGTTTATGCCCTACATGTATTCATTATAGCACGCAGTTTTCATCCTGTCAGCCCAAAACAGGACACCGCCCCATTTCCATGGAAAACGATGCCCTGTGATTTTTCTGGCAGCTTGCTGCTTTCGCTTACTGGCGAAGCTCTGCCTTAAGTCCTTCCAGGCCCTTCAGTATACGCTTCATTGCTGCAGAGATGTCACTCTCCTCCAGCGTCTTATCCTTTCCACGGAATACGATCGAATAAGCCATGGACTTGTATCCTTCTTTGATCTGATTTCCTTCGTAGATATCGAAGAGACGGAAGCTTTCCAGATGGCTGCCGCCTTTTTGCTCAATGACTTCCTCAATCTGACCAGCCAGTACATCCTTCGGAATCACCATGGAAATGTCGCGGGTTACAGCCGGGAATTTGGCAATGCCTTCATACTTGCGATCAAAGGTTGCTGACGCCGTTACGACAGGCATATCCAGCACTGCCACGTAAGCGCGCTCACCAATGCCGTAGGTATCTGCAACCACTGGATGAACCTCGCCCAGATATCCCATCAGCTTGCCATCGTAATAGATGTTTGCCTGACGTCCGGGATGCAGATAGTTCTTACCAGCCTTCGGATCATAGTGTACCCGATCCCGCATACCTAATTTATCAAAGAACTCCTCGACCACACCCTTCATGTTATAGAAGTCACCGTCGCCGTACATACCCAGAGTAAATTGCATACGCTCGTCCGGAAGTTCAGCGAGCGGAAGCTCCTTTGCGATATAGATATTGCCCAGCTCGTAGAGGCGAACATTTTTATTTCTTCGATTGTAGTTGGTAGCCAGGGATGTCAGCATACCATTCATCGATGTCGTGCGCATGATACTGAAATCCTCACCCAGGGGGTTGGAAATCTTAATCGCCTGACGCATGGGATCCTCCGGATCCAGCAGAAGCTTATCAAAGACCTTCGGGCTTTCAAAGGAATAGGTCATTCCCTGAGAAAAACCGCAGAACTCTGCAATATCTCTTGCTACAGCCTCGACACGAAGCTTAAAGGGAAGCTTTCCGGTCGTAGCCTCACCTCTTGGCAGGGTGGTCGGAATATTGTCATAACCAAAGAAGCGTGCTACCTCTTCTGCCACGTCTGCGAGGCAGTGAATATCCTGGCGGAAGGTGGGAGCTACGATCTCGTTGGTCTTCTCATCGTATTCCAGCTCGACCAGCTTCAGATAGTCCAGCATCTGCTCCTTTGTAAGCTCTGTTCCCAGAAGGGCATTGATTTTATCTGCATCGAATCCAACTCTGGAGGGCTCGCTTTTTCCATTGTATACATCTACCATGCCGTCAACCACTTCTCCGGCGCCCAGCTCCTCGATAAGCTGGCAGGCACGATCGATCGCTGCCTGGGCATTGTTGGGATCCAGACCCTTTTCGAACTTACCGGATGCATCTGTACGAAGACCGATGCGCTTAGCAGACAGACGGATGTTAACTCCATCGAAGCAGGCTGCCTCAAACATCATGGTTTTAACGGAATCTGTGATCATGGAGTTTTCACCGCCCATGATTCCCGCGATACCGACAGCCTTTTCTCCGTCGCAGATCATCAATACATTTTCATCCATGGTTCGCTCCTGACCGTCCAGGGTAACAAACTTTTCTCCCTCTTCGGCACGACGTACCAGAATCTGATGACCGGAGATTGTATCCAGGTCGTAGGCATGCATAGGCTGTCCATATTCTTCCATGACATAGTTTGTAATGTCTACGAGGTTATTGATCGGACGGATACCATTGACGGCCAGTCTTCTCTGCATCCATTTGGGAGAAGGAGCGAGCTTAATATTCTTAACCACTCTTGCGCAGTATCTCGGGCAGAGATCGGCATCCTTCACATCGACCTTGATATAATCATTTACATCTCCGCCGGAACCCTTAACCTTAACCACGGGAGGTACAAATTCCTTACAGAAGGTAGCTGCTGCCTCTCTCGCGATTCCAAGTACGCTGTAACAATCCACACGGTTGGAAGTGATCTCATACTCAAAGACTACATCATCCAGGCCAAGGGCATGGATCGCGCTCTCGCCTACCACTGCATCCTCCGGGAAAATATAGATGCCGTATTCCGGTGCCTCCGGATACATATCTCTGGTCTGACCGAGCTCCTCGATCGAACACATCATGCCGTTGGATTCAATGCCGCGAAGCTTTCCTTTTTTAATTTTGATTCCGCCCGGTGTCTTCTTTCCATCGTGTCCGCCTGCTACGCGTCCGCCATCCAATACGACCGGTACCTTCTGTCCCTCTTTGACGTTCGGTGCACCGGTAACGATCTGAATTGGCTCTTCCTCACCGATGTTTACCTGGCATACCACCAGCTTGTCTGCGTCGGGATGCTGCTCTATTTTTACAATCTGTCCCACGATGATCTTTTCCAGATCCGCATCCAAATGGGTAAAGCCTTCCACCTTGGTTCCGGACAGGGTCATCGCATCGGTATATTCCTGAGCCGTCACATCAAGATCAGGCACATATGCTTTAATCCATGATAAAGATGTATCCATTGTTCTTCTCCCTCCTTAGAACTGCTTTAAGAATCTGATATCATTTTCATACAGCAGTCTCATGTCGTCGATCTCGTATTTCAAAAGTGCAATTCTCTCCAGACCTACACCAAAGGCAAAGCCGGTATACTCATTCGGATCGATGCCGCACATCTCCAGAACATGGGGATGTACCATACCGCAGCCAAGGATTTCGATCCAACCGCTTCCCTTACAGAAGCGGCATCCCTTGCCGCCACATTTAAAGCAGCTGACATCGACCTCCGCACTGGGTTCGGTAAACGGGAAATGATGAGGACGGAACTTTGTCTTTGTCTCTTCGCCGAACAATTCTTTGGCAAATTCTTCCAGTGTTCCCTTCAAGTCTGCAAAGGTAATATTCTTATCTACAACAAGTCCCTCGATCTGATGGAAGGACGGTGAATGCGTCGCATCTACCTCGTCGGAACGGAATACACGTCCCGGTGCGATCATACGAATCGGAAGCTTGCCCTGCTCCATCACACGTGCCTGACACGGAGATGTCTGGGTACGCAGTACGATGTTCTTATTGATATAAAAGGTATCCTGCTCATCCTTTGCCGGATGTCCTTCCGGAATATTCAGCTTTTCGAAGTTGTAAAGGTCATATTCGATCTCCGGTCCTTCTACAACCTCATAGCCCATGCCGATAAAGATTCGCTCTACCTCTTCCAGGGCAATTGTATTCGGATGACGATGTCCTACATGATTCTTCTTTGCCGGAAGCGTTACGTCAATAACCTCGGCCTTCAGCTTCTCTTCCCGAACCATGGCCTCCATCTTTGCCTTGGCCTCTTCCAGAACCTTCTCAATCTCTTCGCGTGTCTCATTGACCAGCTGGCCTACCTTCGGTCTGTCCTCCGGCGCGACATCCTTCATGCTCTTTAAAACGCTGGTCAGTTCTCCCTTTTTACCGAGAATCGCCACCCGGGCGTCGTTCAAGGTACTTAAGTTCTTTGCATCCAGGATCTGCGCGATGGCTTTTTCCCGGATCTTCTGCAATTTTTCCTTCATAACATTCACCTTTCCTGAAATATTGTTTCGAGGGGCGCAAAAAAACCGCCCCTACATATTTGTAGGGACGGAATCTACTTTCCGCGGTACCACCCTGATTCCTGTTTTTATCTTAAACAGGCTCTCATTCTCTGCGTAACGTGCAGCTCACGTCATCACCTACCTGAATAAAATCACTTCAGCGATGCTGCTCCGGTGTGAATTTCACGCTTTCTCCTGTACTTAAGTCCGCTCTCAGCCGCTGACGGTCTCTCTCTGAAAGAAGGAGATAGGCTACTGTGCACCTTCGTCGCATTTCTCATATCGAGTTCTATTCTATACCCGAAAATGGAGGTGTGTCAAGTATTTTTACAGGCTTCCATATTTTTACTAATATTTCTGCCGCAGCCCTCAGCTCTTCTTCCGTCATCGTTGCATAACCCAGAAGGATCGTCGCCCTTCTCCTCTTTTCTTTGTCCTCCATATCAATCTCGTAGTCCGACAAAGGGTAGACCCGGATATTCTCGGACTCGGCCAGATGAATCAGCTCTCCTTCCGTCCTGCCATCATGAAATTCCAAGAGAAGATGTACCCCGGCATCCGCACCGCGAATCTTGCACACCGGTGCCAGACTCTTCAAGCCGGCAATCAAAACCTCCTGTTTGTGACTGTAGATGGCTCGCATACGGTTTAGATGTCGTTCGAAATGCCCCTCTTTGATAAAGCTGTTCAGGATCATCTGATCGATACGGGATACCGTCGAGGAAAAATAAGAAAGCTTCCTCTTTGCACTTTGAAGCAGTGTTTCCGGCAATACCAGATAGCTGATTCGAATCGCCGGAGCGATCGATTTCGAGAAGGTTCCGATATAGATGACCTTTCCTGCCTGATCCGTCCCCTGCAAAGCCGGGATCGGCTTTCCACGATAACGAAACTCGCTGTCATAGTCGTCTTCTATGATATAACGGCCATCCTTTCTGCCAGCCCATTTAAGGAGCTCCATCCGTCGCTTGATGGGCATCACGATACCGAGCGGATACTGGTGCGAGGGCATCACATAAGCTACGTCTGCTCCGGAGGCCTCCAGGGCTTCCACCTTCATGCCATACGCATCCACAGGCACCGTACATAGATCGAAACCCATTTCCTGAAAAATGCGATAGGCATGTTTGTAGGTGGGACTTTCCATGGCAAGCTTCTGATTTCCAAGGATGGCCGAAATAAGCATCATCAGGTAATCGTTTCCTGCTCCCAGCAGAATCTGATCGGGCTTACAGTTCACTCCTCTGGCCTGATGAATGTAATGACTGATGGTCTCACGAAGCTCTGCTTCCCCTTTCGGATCTCCCAGTTGAAATAAGTCTTTTCTGTCGTCCAGAAGTACATTTCTGGTTACTTTACGCCAGATACCATAAGGAAAGCTGTCCAGGTCAATTCCATTTGGCGTAAAATCGTATTTCCATTTTTTACCAGTTATTCTTTCGGACTCTTTACTGGACACCGCCTCATTCTTCAGGTGATAAAGAGCCTCTATTTCGCAGACATAATAACCCTTGCATGGAATGGATTCGACATAGCCTTCCGACAAAAGCTGCCCATAGGCCAGATCTACAGTGCTGCGGCTGACTTCGAGATAACGAGAAAGAGCCCGGCTGGAGGGTAGTTTCTCTCCAGCCAGGATCTTTTTATCCTGAATATCCTGTTTGATATAGGTATAAATCTGTTCATACAAGGGCATCTCTGCCCGAGGATTCAGATCGATCGTAAGTTCCTGCATAGCAATTTATGCCTTCGGAAGCTTGAACGAGCTCTTCAGGGATACAATACGATTGAATACCGGTTTTTCCGGTGTCGAATCCTTGTAATCCACGCAATAAAAACCATTTCTTACAAACTGGTAGCTGTCAAAGGGCTTCGCTCCGGCAAAACCGGGCTCCAGATAAGCATGCTCTACCACCGTCAGAGAATTCGGGTTCAAATTCAGGCTGCCGTCCTCATTGTAAACACCCTTTTCCTCATCGATGATATTTTCATATAAGCGAACCTGTGCCTCCAAAGCATAGGGAGCCGGTACCCAGTGAATGGTTCCCTTTACCTTTCGGCCGGTAAAGCCGCTTCCTGCCTTTGTCTCCGGATCGTAGGTACAATGAACCTCCACGATTTTGCCGTTTTCATCCTTTACAAAGCTTTCGCATTTTACAAAATATGCATGCATCAAACGGACTTCATTGCCCGGGAAGAGGCGGAAATACTTCTTCGGTGGCTCCTCCATAAAGTCGTCGCGTTCGATATAAAGCTCACGGCAGAAAGGAATCTGGTGGCTTCCAAGCTCCTCATTCTCCAAGTTGTTTGCAGCGTCCAGATATTCTACCTGTCCTTCCGGATAATTGTCAATGATCAGTTTAATCGGATCGAGAACTGCCATCATACGAGGCCGCTTCAATTTTAAATCCTCGCGGATACAGTACTCAAGCATTGCATAATCTGCAGAAGACTGGCTTTTTGATACACCGCAGAGCTCTACAAACATCTTGATGGATTCCGGTGTAAAACCGCGACGGCGAAGTGCAGCAATGGATACGAGACGCGGATCATCCCAGCCGTCTACAATTCCTTCCTCCACAAGCTTCTTGATATAGCGCTTTCCAGTCACTACATTTGTAAGATAGAGCTTCGCAAACTCAATCTGTCTGGGCGGATGCGGATATTCCAGCTCACGAACTACCCAGTCATACAGAGGTCTGTGATCCTCAAATTCGAGGGTACAGATGGAATGGGTAATGCCTTCGATCGCATCCTCGATCGGATGGGCAAAATCGTACATGGGATAGATGCACCATTTATCTCCGGTATTATGATGACTGATATGAGCCACACGATAGATAATCGGATCACGCATGTTCATATTCGGAGATGCCATGTCAATCTTTGCACGCAGAACCTTCTCTCCGTCTGCGTATTTTCCCTCTCTCATCTCCTCAAAGAGCTTCAGGTTTTCTTCCACGCTTCGATTGCGATAGGGGCTTTCCTTTCCAGGCTCTGTCAGGGTACCACGGTATTCCCGCATCTCTTCTGCAGTCAGATCACATACAAAGGCTTTTCCCTTCTTGATCAGCTTTACGGCAGCTTCGTACATCTGTTCGAAGTAATCGGAGGCAAAGAAGAGTCGATCCTCCCAGTCTGCACCCAGCCACTTGATATCTGCTTTGATAGACTCTACAAACTCAATCTTCTCCTTGGTCGGGTTTGTGTCATCAAAACGCATATTGAATTTTCCGTGATATTTCTGCGCCAGCCCGTAATTTAACAGGATGGATTTTGCATGTCCGATATGAAGATAGCCATTGGGCTCCGGTGGGAAACGGGTATGCACCGTATCGTATACCCCTTCTGCCAGATCCTTCTCTATGGCCTGTTCAATAAAGTTTTTGCTCGTAGTCTCATTTTCCATAACGCTTCCTCGCTTCTCAAATAGTTACACTGATGGTATCATACCAGCAACGATAATTCAACACCTACTCACAATACCCGGTACGAAAGTCTATCCGGTTGCGCAAGGGGCGCTTGACCAGATAGCATTCCAGGTTCTCGATACAAATCGTCAGAATCTGTTCCAGGGTTTCGGGCAGGCTGTAACCTCCGGAGATATGGGGGGTCAAAATCACCTGTTCCATATCCCAGAGTGGATGTTCTGCAGGCAAAGGCTCCGGATCGGTGACATCCAGACAGGCACCGCCTATCCTTCCTTCCTTCAATGCGTCCACCAGTGCATCGGTATCCACCGTAATACCGCGGCCTACATTGATGAGAACCGCTCCTTCCTTCATAAGAGCCAGACGTTCCCGATTCATCATATGATAGGTATCCTGATTACCCGGCAGGCTTAGGGCTACGATATCTGCCTTCGGAAGCTCGCGTTCCAGATGCTCTGTCGTATAAAGATCGTCAACCCCTTCCGGCTTGCGTCCTTCCCTTCGCTTGATTCCTACGGTGCGGCAGCCAAGAGCCTTCATTTTCTGTGCAAAGGCTGTTCCGATATCACCCATACCGATGACCAGTACGCGGCTTCCCTGGATCACCCGAACATAGCCTTCGTTTCTCCAGCTATGTTCTCTCTGGTTTCTCACATAGAGATTCAGCTTCTTCTGAAGCTCAAACAGAACAGCTATCATATGTTCCGAAATAGCCAGGCCATAGGCGCCGGTTGCATTGGTAAGAATCGCATCTTTTGGCAGGACACCGTCGCAAAAGCCTTCGGTTCCTGCATTATTTAGCTGCAGCCATTTAAGCTTTTCTGCATACTTCAAAAGTGCAGGATTTACATTTCCAAGAATCACCTCTGCATCCCGGATGACCTCTTCCGTCACATCCTTTTGTAAACAATAGACAAATGAGACATGACGAAAATTCTGTTCCAGTCTTTCCTTTTGTCTCTCATTCAGAGGCAATGTAACCAGAATCTTCATAACTCTCCTCCTCATTCCGGATGCCGGTTAAACCCGAACTTTTACGCCTTTGGTATCGCGGCTTCCGGCTTTTAATTTATTTAGAACAAGTTCTTTTTCCTTATAAGAAATCGTCTTTTCCTCTCCATTCCGGAAGAGATAAATCGCCTCTATCTCATCCTTTTCACCCAGGCGCATTCCACGTACTCCAATGGCACCTTTTTTCTTCTCCGGAACTTCATTGATATCAAAACGCAGGAAATAACCACCATGGCTCTGCAATACGATCTGCTCGGTTCCTTCCAGTATCGCTGCCATCAAAAGCTCATCCCCTTCATTCAGCTTCGTGGCAGCCATTGTCTTCATCTTCGTCTCAAATTCACTGCCATCTACAATCTTCAGCATTCCCTGTCTGGTGCCAAAGAGAAGCTTGCGATGCTTCAGCTCTTCCATGCTTCCGATTCCCACGATCTGCTCCTCGCTGCTGGAAAAATTCCCCAAATTGTCGATAGGAACACCCTTTTCCCGGAATTTTCCGAAGGGGAGATCCGGTACCTTCACAGTATGCTGCTTACCGGTGTCTGTAAAAATACAGATTTTACCGGTATTCATACAGGAAAATACGTATTTATTTTCTGCATCTGCCGCTTCCTTGTTCCGGTCATAGACGCTCTGATCAATGGTTTTCGCATAGCCAAAGCGATCCATCAAAAACATGACCGGCATTTCTTCCATCTTTTTCTCTTCATATACAGCAGCTTCGGCATTCTCAATGGCTGTCCGCCTGGGACGGGCATAGGCCTTTTTGATGGCCTCCATATCTTTAAGAATCACACGGGTCATGCTGGAATGACTTTCTAGAATATCTTCATATTCTGCGATATTCTTTAATGTCTTCTGGTTTTCCTCCAGTAAGGCCTGGATTTCCAGTCCAATCAGGCGGTAGAGACGCATCTCCAGGATCGCCTGTGCCTGGCGCTCGGTAAAACGAAGCTTTGCTGCCCGTTTTCTCGATGCTTCCGATTTGAAGCGAATGCCGTCGGTAACACCAGCTGTCAGGCAGGCCTTGGCATCCTTGATATTCTTACTGCCGCGCAGGATCTCAATGATCAGGTCGATCACCTCACAGGCCTTGATCAGACCTTCCTGAATCTCCCTCTTCTCCTGTTCTTTCGCAAGCAAAGTACGATATTTCCGGGTGGTCAGCTCATACTGAAACTCAATATAATGCTCCAGAATCTGGCGTAAGCTTAAGGTTTCCGGCTTTCCATCCGCTACTGCCAGCATATTGACACCGAAGGTATCCTCAAGCCTCGTCTTCTTATAGAGCATATTTTTCAGGTTCTCTGTATCTGCACCCTTCTTAAGCTCCAGTACAATACGGATCCCTTCCTTCGAGGACTGGTTGGAAATATCGGTAATCTCCGGTGCCTTCTTACTCTCCACCAGAGCGGCAACATCATTCAGAAATTTGGCAATATTGGCACCGATCATCGGATACGGAATTTCCGTAATCACCAGCTGTTCCTTGCCGCCCTTCAATTTTTCTGTCTCTACACGACCCCGGATCCGGATTTTCCCGCTGCCGCTCTCATAGATCCCTGCAAGCTCATCCTTGTTTACAACGATGCCTCCGGTAGGAAAATCAGGACCGGGCATCAGCTCCAGAAGCTTCTCGGTACTGATGTCAGGATTCTTGAGATAAGCCTTTGCCGCATCGATGACCTCTCCAAGGTTGTGCGGCGGAATGCTGGTAGCCATACCTACGGCAATACCCTCAGAACCATTTACCAATAAGTTCGGCACTCTGACCGGCAGGACACTGGGCTCCTTTTCGGTCTCGTCAAAGTTTGGTACAAAATCCACCACATCCTTATCAAGATCTGCCAGGAAAGTTTCCTGGGTTATCTTTTGCAAACGTGCCTCGGTATAACGCATGGCTGCAGCGCCGTCTCCCTCGATAGAACCAAAGTTTCCGTGTCCGTCTACCAGAGGCATGCCCTTCTTGAAGTCCTGTGACATTACAACCAGTGCATCATAGATGGAGCTATCTCCATGCGGATGATATTTACCCATGGTATCACCTACGATACGGGCACATTTTCGATAGGGTCTGTCGTAGCGGATCCCCAGTTCATACATATCATATAGGGTTCTGCGCTGTACCGGTTTCAGACCATCCCGTACATCCGGCAGAGCCCTGGCAATGATGACACTCATCGCATAATCGATATAGGATTTCTGCATGAGATCCGAATATTCTGTGCGTATAATCTGTTCTTCCATAAAAACTTAGCCTCCTGCCCTTATATATCGAGTTCTGCGTCCCGGGCATGTTCATAGATAAAGGCCCGTCTGGGTGGAACATCTGTTCCCATCAGCATCTCCGTAACGCTCGAAGCCATACGGGCATCCTCGATCTCAATCCGTTTCAAAATGCGGGTCTTCGGATTCAGGGTCGTTTCCCAAAGCTGCTCTGCGTCCATCTCACCAAGACCTTTGTATCGCTGCAGGGTAAAGCTGCCCTTATGACGCTTCCGGTACTGTTCCAAAGCTTTATCATCATAGAGATATTCCTCCTGTCCCTTGGCAGGCAAGGCTTTATAAAGAGGCGGCATCGCAAGATAGATATGTCCCTCATAAATCAGTTCCGGCATAAAGCGATAAAATAAAGTCAGCAAAAGAGTGGAAATATGCGCACCATCGACATCGGCATCGGCCATAATGATAATCTTGTCATAGCGCAGCTTTGTAATATCAAAATCATTGCCATAGCCCTCCGAAAAGCCGCAGCCGAAGGCATTGATCATGGTTTTGATCTCTGCATTCGCCAGAACCTTGTCGATGCTGGCTTTTTCTACATTCAAAATCTTTCCGCGGATCGGAAGGATCGCCTGAAAATTCCGATCTCTTGCCGTCTTGGCGGATCCGCCTGCGGAATCTCCCTCTACGATAAAGATCTCGCACTTGGATGCGTCACGGCTCTCACAGTTTGCTAGCTTTCCGTTCGAATCAAAGGAATATTTCTGCTTGGTCAGAAGATTTGTCTTAGCGCGTTCCTCGGTCTTTCGAATCTTCGCCGCCTTTTCCGCACAGCCGATGACGCTCTTCAGAGTCTCCAAATTTCGATCAAAATAGCGTACAATCTCATCCCCGGCTACCTTGGCTGTCGCTTTCGAAGCGTCTTGATTATCCAACTTCGTTTTCGTCTGTCCTTCAAAGCGAGGTGCCGGGTGCTTGATGGAAATCACGGCGGTCATCCCGTTTCGTACGTCGGCACCGGTAAAATTGGCATCCTTTTCCTTCAGAATTCCCAGTTCTCTGGCATAGTTATTGATAACCGTCGTAAAAATCGTTTTAAAGCCTGTGAGATGAGTACCGCCCTCAGCGTTGTAAATATTATTGCAGAAGCCTAAGACATTCTCATGAAATTCATTCACATACTGGAAGGCTCCTTCTACTACAATTCCTTCGGATTCACCCTTAAAGTAAATTACTTCATGAACCGTTTCTTTCTTCTTATTTAAATCCTCTACAAAGCCGATGATGCCATTTTCTTCGTGATACTCGACATGCTCGACTTCCTCTCCCCTGCGATCTTCGAAAATAATCGTCAAATCCGGATTTAAATAAGCGGTCTCATGGAGACGACTTTTGACCTCTTCTGCCTGAAAACGAGTCTTTTCAAAAATCTCCGGATCCGGCAAAAAATTAATCTTCGTCCCGGTACTACGCACACGCCGCAATTTCGGCAGAAGCCCGTCCGCCAGCTCAATTGTCGGGATTCCCCTCTCATAATGGTCATGATGCACAAAACCGTCTCTGCTGATCTCGATGTCCAGATAGGTCGATAGCGCATTAACAACGGAAGAACCCACACCGTGCAGACCACCGCTCGTTTTGTAAACCGAGTCATCAAACTTTCCGCCTGCATGCAGGGTTGTAAATACCAGACGCTCTGCGGAGATTCCTTTCGCATGCAGATCCACGGGAATTCCACGGCCATTGTCCTCCACGGTGCAGGATCCATCTTTTTCCAGATATACCTGAATCTTTGAGCAGAAGCCCGCCAGATGCTCATCCACAGAATTGTCTACAATTTCATAAATCAAATGATTCAGACCCTTGCGGGATACGCTGCCGATATACATACCGGGGCGCTTCCGCACTGCCTCCAGCCCTTCGAGAACGGAGATGCTGCCTGCATCATAGGTTACTTTATTTGCCATATATTTCACTCCTGATTCAACAAATCTAAAAACTCTCCCGCTGTTTCATAGCGATAGATAAAATAATTATCGTCTTCATAGACCGGACTGCGGCCTTCTGTCAAACTTTGGTACCGGTCTGCTTCATGCACATAGAGAAGCAAGAATACAGGTCCACGCTCTTCATCCGGGAAAAGATTGTCCATCTTTACTAACCATGCATAGAGATTAGGTGCACTATCTCTTCCTTCTGTCAAAGGAACCATTTCAACTTGTCCCGCTGTCAGTTCTGTGAGGACGTTTGCATTCCAGAAGCTCGCGTAACCCAGGGTATACCCTTCCTCTTTCAGCCATTTTGCACTCTCGATTCTTCCCTCATTCATCGTTGAGGTCAGACAGGAATGATACTCCCCTGCTCCTAGAATACAAAGGAGTCCGGCCATCGTCACAAGAAAGAGCTTTTTGACTGCATTGCTTAAATCTGCTTCCTGATAAAAGACAAGCAAAAGCGGTACAAACATCATCAGACTCAGAGCATAATATCTCGTCGTAATGGAAATATCTGTAAATATATATAACAGTAAAACAATCAGAAAGCCACTGATGCTAAAAAGAAGCAAAAATTCTCCGGTCAGTGGCAGATTTTTCCTTTGTTTCCAGAGCTCTGCGACCAGAATAAATAGGAAGACCATGAAGCCTAGAGATAGGGCATAAAAGATACCTTTCCCGGAAAAAAGTACGGTATCCGGCACCCCATCCTCCGAATAACCAAAGGTATTTAAAAACGTCCGAAATACCACCTGAAGCCGGTCAAAGTTCGGCTGCACCAGCACCAATTTGGAATAGGTGTCGAAAAGAAAAATCTTCGACAGAATTTTTGCATTTACCAGATAACCGGCCACACCGGCCAGACTGCTGGTCCACAAATAGTAAAACTTACGCAGGAAATCCAGTGGTTTTTCAACCTCTTTTGAATGGCGAAATACCAACCAGATCACAGCAAGCCACATCGGCATCAAGGTCACTGTCAGCTGTCTCAGTCCGCCCAAACATGACACAAAAGAAAGAGCGCAGACTGAAAAATGTGCGATTCTTCGATGGTGCTGTTCCCGATATAGATAGTGCCAAAGCCCGAGAATCGTAAAGGAAAGCGCAAGATGGGGCAGATAATATCCCATCTCTCCCATGACATAGAAGACTTCATGGCTAAACGGAAGAAGTAGAAAAGGAGCGGTATACCAAAACCAAGTCCTCTTCCTTGTCAGCTGCCTGCATAAAAAAGCATATGCGCCAAGCAGCCATCCTTCCAGAATGAGATTTCCGAGAATCCGAACTAGCGTCCAGTTTTGTGTAAACCGAAATAAGAGCGCCCGAACCCATTGTGTATTCAGGATACGGATCTCCGAGGAATATACCCAGCCTCTGCTGATAAAGCCATTCCCCTTCGAAAGGAAGCTTGCCAGCACCAGTTCCGAAGAATCATCGGCATTGACCAAATTATTACCATTTTTCACAAAGACATATGCGTTCGCCAGCAAAATAAAAAAAAGCCAAAGCATGGATGCTAGTTTCTTTTTCTTTTCGTCCATATATTACTCCGTACAAATGTTCTATTTTTGTGCTTTCTTAGTATAACACATTTCATTGCGATTTGACAAATAAAAAAGCTCTTGAAAAATCAAGAGCTTTTAGCAGTCGATAGGGGAATCGAACCCCTGTTTTCGCCGTGAGAGGGCGACGTCTTAACCGCTTGACCAATCGACCAGATATCTGACGCATGCGACTTTTGTATTATAATATAGCTATTTTAAAAAAGCAAGTACTTTTTTTATTTTTTTACTATTCATAGACATGCAAAACTGCGTTCTGCGAATGCGGTTCTGAATCATTACACTTTTAATAAGGAGCCCCAGCATAAAGCTAGGGCTTATTATCTTTATATTTCCTTTGCGGCAGCCAGAACCAGTTCCACCGCTTTGTCAATACCAAGTTTCTCTGTATTGATCGTTAAATCGTAGTTTCTTGCATCCCCATAAACCTGTTTGGTGTAATATTCGCAGCTCTTTTTCCTGGAACGATCTGCATCACGCACGTCCTTCTCTACCTGCGCAAGCGGTACCCCTGGCATCAAGCCGGACATACGATTTACACGCCACGGGAAGCTTGCATGGGCAAATATATGAAGACAATGATCGAACTCTTTCAAAATATATTCGCTATTGCGCCCTACAATCACACAATTTTCCTGGTTGGCCATTTCTCGAATAGCATCACGCTGAGCCTGCCACAGCTCCTCGTCCAAGGGTCTGTTATAAAAATCAAACAGGCTCTGAGCAAATCCAAAGTTACTGGGAACACGTTCATCCCATTTACGTACCTGTTCAGGATCCAGCTTTGGATTTGCAAGTGCTGTCCTTAGAATAATATCTTTATCATAAAATTCGATTCCAAGCTCCTTCGCGACTCTTCTTCCGATCTCGCCGCCTCCTGCGCCGAATTCACGGGCTATCGTTATAATCTTTTTCATGAAAGATTTCCTCCGTTTCTGTAAGCCTTTTGGGCTGTTCACTTCTTCCTTATTATAACGAATAAGCAGAAAGCGGGCAACACTTTTTGTAACTGTTCAGTCATCTGAAAATTGGTCATTTTATATAAGAGGAAGATCCCGGAAAAGCAGGAAAAGCATCTCCGGTTTCCCAGAGATGCTTCCCTTTTAGTTCTAATTTAATTGGAAATCCGAATTAAACCTCAAGATAAGAATCTGCATACAGATTGTTATTCTTGATGATATCGCAGGACTTGATGGTCTCCATCAGTCTTAAGTCGTTCGGGTTTACGATAGCGGAGGTCAGACCGTTCATCATAGCCATAGCTACCATAGCGGAGTCCATGATCGGACGGATGTGCTTCGGCATACCATTGGAGTTGTTGGACAGACCACCGGTGGACTTCATGCCCATATCAGAGATCATCTTGATGAACTCCAGAACCTGCATCTGCTTGTCCTGCATGCCCTTGATAACCAGGAATAACGGGTCAAACCACATATCCTCAGCAACGTCCATACCATGCTCCATACCTCTCTCCATCAGAGTCTGCATGTACATCATACGCTCGTCGTTGTCCTTTGCAATTCCTTCGCCGTTGCAAAGAGCGATAACGATTGCATCGTTTGCTGCTGCCAGGTCTACATACTCCAGTCTTCCGGAAGCGTCAGCGGAGTTAACGATCGGCTTTCCTTTAGCACGGTTGTATACGGAGATACCAGCCTCGATAGCTGCTACATTGGAAGTATCCAGTGCCAGCGGAACGTTATCGAAGTTGCTCTGAAGCAGCTCAACAGCCCACTTCATCAGCTCCGGTCCATCATTCTCAGCCGGTCCGATGTTGACATCCAGGTAAGTAGCGCCTGCATCCAGCTGCTGCTTTGCTCTCTTCAGAATCGGCTCCGGATCTCTCTCGGAAAATGCCTTGTTTACAGCAGGTGCTGTGGTGGAAAGTCTCTCACCGATGGTAACAAATTTTGCCATAGTTTTGTTCTCCTTTTATATAAATAATTAGATCTCGCCGTTAGCCTGCAGATCCTTCAGGAACTTCACAAGCTGTACTGCCTCGTTGGGAGCTACGATAACTTCCCAGCCCGGCAGCTTCGCCTCGATATCACCCTTCAGAACTGCTACCTTTCCGGGGATAACAAGCTTTCTGCACTTAATCTTCGGCTCTACGTTCTCCTGAATGAACTTGGAAACAGAGGTAGAAGAAAGCTTACCAGCTGCCCAAGCAGTCAGAACGGAAAGTCCGCCTGCATCGTTGATGATCAGGTTGCAGGGAACACCGGAACGCTCCAGCTCGCCGGATACTACGAAGTAGGTCAGAGCGAAGTCTACAGTG
This sequence comes from Bulleidia sp., assembly GCA_963640245.1. Lineage (GTDB taxonomy): Bacteria > Bacillota > Clostridia > Lachnospirales > Lachnospiraceae > Laedolimicola. Next base: position 1,849 of record CAVHYN010000046.1, on the reverse strand, counting down.
GTCAGACATACGGAATTCTCATCTCCGCCGTTCAGCGGGTAGATGCCCGGCTCAACCTTCATGGGCTTCTGCGGGTCAGTATATACGTTCTGGCGCAGACCATACAGCGGCAGAGCCTGTGCATAGTTCATGCTCTCCATAACGATGATGGAACCATATTTTACAGTAAACAGGGATACAAGAGCTGCCTGCATGGTCGGATCTCCGGCAGCCAGTGCTCCTACGTTAACGATAGAGGGATAACCGAAGGTTCTGTTCTGATCCTTCAGAGCTGCACGACGAATCTGTACAGTATTAGCAAAAGCATCCTTTACGGAAGCAGTACCTACGTTCAGAACAAGGTTCTTATTGCCCAGCTTCTCAAGAGCTGCTGTGGTATCATAGAGCTCATTGATATCTGCACCACGAACGCCCAGAACAACACCTGCCTCAGTAGCTACAGCGCTCATAGCCTCGTAGTTGGAAGCGTCTGCGCCATCCAGAACGGGCTTAGCATCCTTGCATACTGCCAGTGCTGCCTTAGCTGTCTCAACATCTGTACAGTCAAGTACCAGTGTCTTGCCGCAGTCCATAGCCTTCTTAACCAGCTCAACATAAGCGTCGGTTCCGCACTCGCCGCAGTAGGTCAGATAAAGCATCTCTACGTGCATACGCTCACCGATACGATCATAATCAACCTTCTTTGAAGCCTCAAGCTTTGCGTCTGCATCTGCATCGCAGCAGGAAATGCTGACAGCATATCTTGGCTTGCTTACGAAGGTCTTCTCATGACGACAAAGAACGGTCTCGCCGCCCAGTGTATACTCAGCCTCGCCGGTACCAACCTTGATCGTCTTCATAGGCGGTGCAGTTGCCTCTGACAGAGTAGCCAGAGCTTCTTCGGACATATGCGGGCACTTGCTAAGCTCTACAGCGCCCTGAGCAACCTTCATAGCAAATGCCATACAGGTCGGGCTTCCGCACTCCTTACAGTTTGTCTTCGGTGTTAATTTAAAAATATCCAAGCCTTTTAATGCCATGATAAATTTCTCCTCCTTCCTCGATTAAACCAGTGCTTTAATTAATTTTGAAATCGTTGCAACCGAGGTCGGATGTTTCAAAATTACTGCATTTGAACCGGATGCCAATACAGCTGCTGCTGTCTCTACTTCCATGTCGATTCCACGCTCTTCCTGGGAACCCCACTCCGGCATATCTGCTTCAGAAGCCATAGCCTCTTTTACATTCCATGCCTCATCAGCTACCGGTGTCATAATCGGCATCTGGAGCTGTACATCGCCCTGAGCCAATGCTGCTGCCTTTACACGATCCATGGTAGATACAACATACTCAAAACCGTATCCGGCTGCTGCGGAACCTACATTCATCACAACATTTGACTGGTCTACACCGAGCTGACCGATCAATACGTTCAGCTGCTTAGCCAGGTTGATATCTACAGCGGACTCAGCGCCGACCTTCTGGCCGTAAGCAAGACCTGCTGCTGCTGCGACTGCCTTGTAGTTCTCTTCTCTTGCAGACAGAATCAGCACGTTCTTACCCTGAAGTGCTTCAGCTACCTTAGAGAAAAGCTCTGCATCCTTTTCTACATTCTTACATCCTTCAATTACAAGAGGAGCTGTGATGGCATCGCCTACTTCCTTTGCGATGGCTACACAATCTTCAACGGAACGATTTTCGCCATTCGGATCGGCTCCCTCAAAGCGGAGAACAACGAAATCTGCTCCAGGCATTTCTTCGGCTTTCTTTGCAATTTCTGCAAATGTGGTTGCACCTGCATAGTAGTCCTTGATTCCTGCAACTTCATTTTCCAGACCCATGTCTGTAATCATGACTCCAATCTTCGGTG
>CAVHYN010000045.1:0-7640 GCA_963640245.1 Bulleidia sp. | reverse complement strand
TAGCACGGAACAATCCGTGTAACCAAAGGTTTGGGTGTTTTGACACCCAAACCTTTCTTTAGATATGAGGCTCCAACAGAATTCTTTATCACGCAAAAAAGGGAACCTCTTTCGAGATTCCCTTTGCCAGGGCTACAAGGATTCGAACCTTGAAATGACGGAGTCAGAGTCCGTTGCCTTACCGTTTGGCGATAGCCCTATGTCTCAGCGACGAAAATTATATTACCATACTATTTCATGGATTGCAAGTGTTTTTTTAACTTTTTTGCAATTAGAGTTTTGAATGTGTTAATGATACGCATTATCAAAGGTAATGATACAGCAGAAACGTCTGTCCAGACACTGCACCCCTTCTTCGATCGCCTGATGCAGTGCCGGTCTTTCTTTCTCCTGATAGGAAAATGGAACGACTACGTCAAAGACCAGGTTAATCCGCTCTTCTCCCGGTACTACCCGGAAGTCATGAAGGCTCAGTCGTTCATCCAGATTTTTTAAAACCTTCTGCACATCTTTTTTCAGTATCGTCACCCGACCATCTGCCGTCTCCACCGGATCCATATGAATCACCAGAAAGAGTCCAAGCTTTTTCGCTGCATCCCGCTCGATCCGGTCAACGATCTCGTGGGATGTCTCAATGTCCACATTGTTCGGCACCTCGGCATGGATGGAGGCCAGACTTCTCGTGGGTCCGTAATTATGGACAATCAGATCGTGGCTTCCCAAAATTCCGTCATACCCTTCTACAAAATCGGTAATTTTCTGATACAGCTTCGGATCTGCCGGCTGCCCGATCAAGGGTTCCAGCGTCTCCCTCGCGATCCCGATACCTGCCCACATAACAAGCAGGGAAACTGCCAGACCCACATATCCGTCCAGATTCATTCCGGTAAAATGAAAGAAGAGGATCGAGACAATGGTCGCCAGCGTAGTCACCACATCTCCCAGAGCATCTGCAGCCGTAGCCTGCATTACCGTAGAATTCACCCTTTTTCCAAGCTTCTTATTAAAAAAGCTAAGCCAGAGCTTCACCGCCACAGATACCAGAAGAATTCCCAGGGAAATCAGGTTGAAGCTTAGGTCTTCCGGTGTGCGGATTTTCTCGATGGCATTTTTAAAGAAGGTGAAGCCTACCTCGATGACCAGAAATGACACAATCAGTGCCGCGATATATTCGATACGCCCATGGCCAAAGGGGTGCTCCTGATCCGCCGGTTTTTCCGCCATTTTTACACCGACAAAGCCGATAACCGAGGAGGCCGCATCGGACAGATTATTAAAAGCATCTGCCATAACGGAGACACTGTGAAGCACCAGTCCCACTGCCAGCTTTCCGCCGAATAATGCCAGATTGCAGCAGATGCCGACTACACTGGCCAGAATCCCGTAGGCTGTACGAACCTCCGGCTCCTCTGTATCTTCCTGATTTTTTACAAATGTTTTTACAAGCAATTCTGTCATGCTTTCTTTCTCCCGTTTTGTTGTCTATTCCTAACTCTCCCTATACAGAAACAGCACCAGAATGCAGGGGATTCTGCATTCTGATGCCGTTCGTTTTATCATATATTATTTTTGTGAAAAATGGAAGGGGGATCTTGTTATTTTTTTGTAAATGTGCTATCTTGGTAACATCTTATTTAATGACAAGACAGCTGTCCGTTCAGTAATGGTCGCTGTCCGCGAGTGCGAAGGAGCGCAATATTTATTATGAGTACGATGAAGCTGACTCTGCTGACGGATCTCTATGAGCTGACCATGATGCAGGGCTATTTCAAAAACCACAGCAATGAAACTGTTATCTTCGATGCCTTCTATCGGAAGAATCCTTCCGGAAACGGCTTTGCCATTGCCGCAGGCCTTGATCAGGTCATCGATTATATTAAGAATCTGACCTTTGATGAGAACGATATCAATTATCTGAGAAGCCTGAAGCTCTTTGATGAGGATTTTCTGGATTATCTGGCTAATTTCCATTTTTCCGGCGATATTTATGCGATTCCCGAGGGAACTGTCGTATTTCCGCGGGAGCCGCTGGTGAAGGTTATTGCACCGATTATGGAGGCTCAGCTGGTGGAAACGGCTATCTTAAATATCGTCAATCACCAGAGTCTGATTGCCACGAAGTGCGCCCGTGTCGTATATGCGGCCAAGGGCGACGGCATCATGGAATTCGGTCTGCGCCGTGCACAGGGTCCGGATGCCGGTATCTATGGCGCCCGCGCAGCTATGATCGGCGGCTGCATCGGTACCTCCAATGTGCTGACCGGTCAGCTTTTCGATGTGCCGGTCAAGGGCACTCACGCGCACAGCTGGATTATGAGTTTCCCGGATGAGTATACCGCATTTAAAAAGTATTCCGAGCTGTATCCGGATGTCTGCATCCTGCTGGTAGATACCTATGATACACTGAAATCCGGTGTGCCGAATGCGATCCGTGTCTTCAAGGAAATGCGCGAGGCAGGTATCCCGCTCACCTTCTACGGTATCCGTCTGGACAGCGGTGACCTCGCTTATATGTCCAAGAAAGCCCGCAAAATGCTCGATGAGGCTGGTTTCCCGGATGCAGTTATCTCTGCTTCCAGCGACCTGGATGAGTATCTGATCACAAGCCTGAAGGATCAGGGTGCAGCTATCACTTCCTGGGGCGTCGGTACGAATATGATTACCTCCAGTGACTGCCCGGCCTTCGGCGGTGTATACAAGCTGGCAGCTGTACAGGATGAAAATGGAGAATTTATTCCGAAGATTAAGCTTTCGGAGAATTCTGAGAAGATTACAAACCCGGGCAATAAAACCGTGTTCCGTCTCTACGACAATGAGACCGGCAAGATTCGTGCCGATCTGATCGCGCTGGCAGACGAGGTCTATGACGCAGAAAAGGATCTTTTGATCTTTGACTCCGTGGAAACCTGGAAGAAGACGACGCTGAAGGGCGGCACCTATCACGTACGGGAACTGCTGGTTCCGGTCTTCCTGAAGGGCGAGTGTGTATACACCTCTCCGAGCGTCATGGAGATTCGGGATTACTGCAAGAAGGAGCAGGAGACCCTGTGGGATGAGACAAGAAGACTCACGAATCCGCATCAGGTTTATGTGGATCTGTCTGATAAGCTGTTTCGGATTAAGACGGGGCTACTGGATCAGATGAGTCAGGAAAAATAGTATATATAGGACGAACGAAAAGTCAGAAAGGCCACAGAGCGGACGCGAAAGTCTGAGCTGTGACCTTTTTTCTGTATACAAAAACGCTACAACTATTCAGTACCTGACCTGTTACGTCATTTTCAAAAATTCCTGCATCGCCCTGGTCTCGTATCTTCCCGCTTTCCAATAAAAGTTTAATTCCCGGCTTCTCCTGCCTTCCGGCAGCTTAAAATAGACGATGTCACTGCGGGCGGGGACTTCGGAGATCAGGGTGTCGCTGACGAAGGCGATGCCAAGGCCGGAGCAGACGACGTGGTAGGAAGTCAGCTGTTGGTCGAGCTCCAGTGTAATATCCGGTGTGATACCTGCAGCCGCAAGGATTTCCACGGCACGCTTTCTGGTGTCATTTTCAGGCTTCAGCATAACGAAGGGTTCGCCTGCGAAGAGCTCCAGGGGAACCGGTTTCACCGACTCATTTTTCCAGTAGCCGGTCACAATCATTTCCCTGGAGAGGACATAGGTGCTGGCTTCCCGAACAGAGGCAAAGGTACGCGGAACTGCCAGGAACAAGGTTTCCTCCCGATAAAGCCTATGGTCAAACAGACCCGGATCCATATGACAGTTATCGAGCATCAGATCGATCCGTCCCTGCTGGAGGAGACGGGAAAGCTCCGCACTGCTCTCCTCCACCAGCTCTACATGCACCCTGGGGTAGTGGGAAGAAAAACGACCGATAAGCCCCGGCAGCACCCAGGAAGCAAAGAGACTGCTGCCGCCCAGGATCAGACTACCGGTTTTCAGCTCTCCCCAGTCGCTGACATAGTCCGAAAATTCTGTCTCGACAGCCTGAATACGTTCCACCGCCCGGATGTATTGTTCTCCGCACTCCGTCAGGGAGATGGGCTTCGTGCTTCGGTCGAAAAGTGGATAACCGACCTTTCCCTCGACGCGCTTAATATTCGCACTTAAGGACGGCTGAGAGATACAAAGACGCTCCGCTGCCCGCGAGATACTCTTTTCCTGGTAAACTGCATAGACGTATTCCATTCCTCGAAACATCATTTTCTCCCCATAACATAGTTTTAAAATTATATAAAATATAAATATATATGTATTTGATTATAGTATAGCAGCTGACTATAATAAGCACAACTAGGAAATTACAAGCGCGCAAATCCTGGTTTCAAATTACATCGTAACTGTATAAATTTCTGGAGGAGATCTATTATGAGTGACAAGACTGAATACAGAGTTGAGAAAGATTCCATCGGTACCAAAGATGTCCCGGAAGACGTATACTACGGCGTCCAGTCCCTGCGTGCTGCAGAAAATTTCCATATCACCGGACTGAATATGCATCCGGAGATCATCAACAGCCTGGCTTATATTAAGAAGGCCGCTGCCATCACGAACTGCGAGATCAACCTGCTGGATAAAAAAATCGCAGATGCCATCGTAAAGGCATGCGACGAGATTCTGGCCGGTCAGCATCATGAGGATTTCATCGTAGACCCGATTCAGGGCGGCGCCGGAACCTCCATCAATATGAATGCAAATGAGGTGATCGCCAACCGTGCCATCGAGCTTCTGGGCGGCCAGAAGGGCGATTACTCTATCGTACATCCGAATGACCATGTCAACTGCGGTCAGTCCACCAATGACGTTATCCCGACTGCCGGTAAGATGACTTCTCTCCGTCTTCTGCAGAATCTGAAGAAAGAGCTGCTTCGTCTTCATGCCGCATTTTCTGAGAAGGCGGATGAATTTGACCATGTGATTAAGATGGGACGTACCCAGATGCAGGATGCGGTTCCCATCCGTCTGGGTCAGGAGTTCAAGGCTTATTCTGTAGCGGTAATGCGTGATATCCGCCGTATGGATATCGCTATGGACGAGATGCGTTCCCTGAATATGGGCGGTACTGCCATCGGCACCGGTATCAATGCCGATGAGGCTTATCTAAAGCGTATCGTTCCGAACCTGTCCGAGGTATCCGGTATGGACTTCATCCAGGCCTTTGACCTGATCGATTCCACGCAGAACCTTGACCCGTTTGTAGCTGTATCCGGTGCGATCAAGGCCTGCGCTGTTACCTTATCGAAGATTGCCAACGACCTGCGGCTCATGTCCTCCGGTCCCCGCGCCGGCTTCCATGAGATCAACCTGCCTGCCAAGCAGAATGGTTCTTCTATCATGCCGGGCAAGGTAAATCCGGTTATCCCGGAGGTGGTAAACCAGGTAGCCTTCAATGTCGTTGGAAATGATGTCACGATTACCATGGCTGCCGAGGCCGGTCAGCTGGAGCTGAATGCGTTCGAGCCGATTATCTTCTACTGCCTGTTCCAGTCCATCGACACTCTGGCTTATGCGGTACAGACCTTCGTAGACAATTGCGTCACCGGCATCACTGCCAATGAAGAACGCTGCCGTTATCTGGTTGAGAACAGTGTAGGTATCATCACTGCCATCTGCCCGCATGTAGGCTACCAGAAGGCCGCTGACATCGCTAAGAAAGCGATGAAGTCCGGTGACTCTGTCCGGGATCTGATCCTGAAAGAGAAGCTGCTGACCGAAGCCGAGCTTGATGAAATTTTAAATCCGATTCAGATGACCGAGCCGGGCATCTCCGGCAAGGAGCTTCTGAAGAAGGACTGATTTTACATAGCCACTTTTACATGACTATTTCCTAATCCCAAAGACCGTCACCTGCGTTTGCTGTCATCCTTCGCAGGCGACGGTCTTTTGTTTTCTTCTTGCGCATTTCCCTGTAATTATATATAATATATTATATAGTTTAATTGATTTTATATATTTATAGATAATATATTATCTATAAATCAAAGGAACGCACTATATGAACGAATACATCTGGGAAACCGCCGAAGAACTGGACAAAAAAATCGCTGACCGGGTGCGCCTTATCCGGAAACGCCGCTCCATTTCCCAGGAGAAACTGGCGCAGTTAAGCGATGTCAGCTTCGGCTCTGTGAAACGCTTTGAGACCACCGGACAGATCTCCCTTATCTCTTTGACCAAAATTGCTATGGCGCTGGATATGGCGGATGATTTGAGACAGCTTTTTACCGAGGTTCCGTATCGGAATATTCAGGAGGTTATCAATGAAAACAAATAAGGTTATTCAGGTACTTTATGGCGGAAGACCGGTCGGTACCCTTGCTCTGACCAGCGCACATAAGGCCGCATTTGAATACTCGGAAGAATGGCTGGAGACCGGATTTCCTATCAGTCCGTTTTCTCTTCCGCTGAAACGTCAGGTTTTCCTTCCTCCCAAGGATTATTTTGGAGGTTTATTTGGCGTCTTTGCCGATAGTCTTCCGGATGCTTGGGGACGCCTTCTGCTGCACCGCCTCTTAAAACAGCAGGGAGATAATGCAGATAACCTCACGGTTCTCGACCGTCTCGCTATCGTGGGCTCCTCCGGTATGGGAGCACTTACCTACCGTCCTCAGTACGACCTTTCCACTGAACAGACTTCGGATAATCTGGACGAACTTGCCCTGCAATGTCAAAAGATCCTGAACACGGAATTTTCTGATAAACTGGATGAATTATACCGTCTAGGCGGAACCAGCGGCGGCGCACGGCCCAAAATCATGACGCATGTCGACAATGAATCATGGATTATCAAGTTCCCCGCTCATGTAGACGGGCCTGACGCCGGATTTATGGAATACCAGTACGCCCTGTGCGCGGAACAATGCGGGATTACTGTAAGCCCATTCCGCTTATTCCATTCCGATATATGCAAAGGATACTTTGGTACGAAACGTTTTGATCGGCTCATGACTCCCGACGGTGAAAAGCGCAGCCATATGCTGACAGCAGCAGCCCTTCTGGAACTGGATTTTGAGCAGCCTAGCCTTGATTATCATGCCTTAATGAAGCTGACGAAGATTCTAACCCGTAATAATTCCCAGGATCTGGAAAATATGTACCGTCGCATGTGCTTCAATGTCTTCGCCCACAACCGGGACGATCATTCAAAGAATTTTACCTATCTTTACGATGATACTACCGACTCCTGGCGGCTGAGTCCCGCCTACGACCTGACCTACAGCAATACTTACTACGGCGAGCACACGACGACCATCGATGGAAACGGGCGAAATCCCGGGATGAAGGAACTGGTTGCCGTCGGAACTGCCGCGGGATTGAAGGCGGAATTTTGCCGCACTGTTGCAAATGAAACCCAAATTTGTGTAAAAGAAATGCTTGGGGCATATGTTTTATGATATACTGCCAGGCATTTCTTATTTTCTGGTAACTATTCAGAGCCATGCAAAATTTCATAAATCAGACGTGAAATGCTTGCATTTCTAAGACTGATTTTGAAATTTTATATGGCGAAGTTACCACATGAGCAAAAGGTCGCTAGATGTCCAGTGGACATCTGCTTAGCGACTGACCGTAGTGGAACGGAGACAGCCTCGCAGAGGCGATTTTGCGAATGGGGTTCTGAATAGTTACATTTTCTGCTT
>CAVHYN010000044.1:0-18746 GCA_963640245.1 Bulleidia sp. | reverse complement strand
TATCAAAGCAGGGTTCGCCAAGGCCGGCAGGCAGACCGGTCACCACACATTCGATGATGCCGCCGACAGAATCCTGTTCTTCCATACATTTGCGCGTGTAATCCGCCGCCTTCTTTGCTGCTTCCGCATCCGGCATATAAAAGGCATTGTTCCTGATCTCATCTGCGTCAAAGCGTGCCACGTCCATCTCCACCGGACCGATTGCCCGCGTATAAGCGCAGATCTGAATTCCAATTTCTTCCAGAATCTTTACTGCTACCGCGCCTGCTGCTACTCGTCCGATCGTCTCCCGTCCCGAGGAACGTCCGCCGCCCCGGTAATCCCGAAAGCCATACTTCATATCAAAGGTATAATCCGCATGTCCCGGACGATAATAAGAAGCGATCTCACTGTAATCCTGCGACCGCTGGGCAGTATTTGCCACCAGAATCGAAATAGGAGTGCCTGTGGTTCTTCCTTCGAAAACACCGGACAGAATCTCTGCCCTGTCTCCTTCCTTTCTGCTGGTTGTAAACTGAGACTGACCCGGTTTTCTCCGATCCAGATATTTCTGAATATCCGCCTCACTCAAAGGAAGTCCCGCCGGGCAGCCGTCAATCACGACGCCAAGGCCTTTGCCATGGGATTCTCCCCAGGTAGAGACAGCAAAATGTTTTCCAAAGATTGATCCTGCCATGTTTTCCTCTTTTCCTAATATCAAACCCGGCAAGCCGTCTTCGCACTCACCGGGTTTGATAATGCACATTTGTGTAATATTTATTTTATCTGCTCGGCTGCTACTTCCGCTGCCTTTGCAATCGCAGCGTCGATGCCTTCCGCATTCTTTCCGCCGGCCTGTGCCATGCTGGGGCGTCCGCCGCCGCCGCCGCCTACGAGACTTGCAATGGCTTTGATCAGGTTGCCTGCGTGAGCGCCCTTTTTCTGCGCTCCGTTGGTAGCTGTCGCCATGAGGCTTACCTTGCCGTCAACTGCGCTGGCCAGAACGACTACGCCTTCGCCCAGTTTTTCTTTCAGCTGGTCGCCCAGGTCGCGAAGGCCGTTCATATCTACACCTTCCAGCTTAGCTGCCAGGACCTTGACACCGTTAATGTCCTTTACCTGATCCATGACGTCGCCCAGGGCATCTTTGGCTGCCTTGCTCTTCAGGGCTTCGTTTTCGCTGTGCAGCTCTTTGATCTCGGCAAGCAGGTGCTCGATCTTTTCGTTCAGACCTGCCGGGGTGGTCTTGGCAGTCTTCGCTGCCTCGTGAAGCTGTGCCTCTACATTCTTATAATAAGCAAATACACCGTCACCGGTCAGTGCTTCGATACGGCGCACACCGGCCGCGATACCCGCCTCGGATACGATCTTGAAGACCAGGATCTGGGAGGTATTTGCTACGTGGGTTCCGCCGCAGAGCTCCTTAGAGAAGTCTCCCATAGATACCACGCGTACCTTCTCTTCGTATTTCTCTCCGAACAGAGCCATGGCTCCGGTCTTCTTTGCCTCTTCGATATCCATAATGTCGGTAACGACCGGTAGAGCCGCCTGGATCTCCTGATTTACCAATGCCTCTACCTTATCTAACTCCTCCTGGGTCATAGCCTCGAAATGGGAGAAGTCGAAACGGAGACGATCCGGGGTTACCAGCGAACCTTTCTGCTCTACATGGCTGCCAAGGACTGTCTTCAGTGCTTTCTGGAGCAAATGAGTCGCACTGTGGTTCTTGCAGGTGTCTGCATGCTTCTTCGCCGCAACCTCCAGGCTTACCTTATCGGATACCTTGAACATACCCTTTGTTACACGTCCCACATGGCCAATCTTGCCGCCGCGAAGCTTGATGGTATCCTGTACCTCAAACTCGCCATTCTCGGAACGGATTACACCGGTGTCGCCTTCCTGGCCGCCCATGGTAGCGTAGAACGGGGTCTCGTTTACAAAGATGGTTCCGCTCTGCCCGTCCGTCAGAGCCTCGGTCAGCTCACTCTCTGTGGTAAGTACGGCAATCTCGGACTCTGCGGTCAGGCTGTCATAGCCTACGAAAGCAGAGGTTACCTTCGGGTCGATCTGATCGTATACGGTGGCATCTGCACCCATGTAGTTGGTCACAGCGCGAGCCTCTCTTGCCTTGACGCGCTGCTCTTCCATAGCTGCCTTAAAGCCTTCCTCGTCTATGGACAGACCTTTTTCCTCCAGGATTTCCTTCGTTAAATCTACCGGGAAGCCGTAGGTATCATAAAGCTTGAAGGTGTTCTCACCGGAGAGTACCTTCTCGCCCTTTGCTTCCATGTCTGCTTCCATATCTGCCAGAATACTTAAGCCCTGGTCAATGGTCTTATTGAATTTCTCCTCTTCCTGATCAAGAACCTTGAAGATAAAGTCGCGCTTCTCATCCAGCTCCGGATAACCATCCTTGGAACCTTCGATGACAGTTTCGCTCAAGTGCGCCAGGAACTTGCCCTCGATGCCAAGGAGACGTCCGTGACGTGCCGCACGGCGGATCAGGCGGCGGAGTACGTAGCCGCGGCCTTCGTTCGTCGGCATGATACCATCGGAAATCATGAAGGTAGCGGAACGGATATGGTCAGTGATCAGACGGATCGATACGTCCTGCTGATCGTCTTTCTTGTATTCCGTATGAGCCAGCTCACAGACCTTGTCGCGGAGTGCTCTTACCGTATCTACATCAAAGATAGAGTCCACGTCCTGTACGACGCTCGCCAGACGCTCCAGCCCCATACCGGTATCGATATTCTTCTGCTTCAGTTCAGTATAGTTATTGTGGCCGTCGTTGTCGAACTGGGTAAATACGTTGTTCCAGATCTCCATGTAACGGTCGCAGTCGCAGCCTACGGTACAGCCCGGCTTGCCGCAGCCATACTTTTCGCCTCTGTCATAATATACCTCGGAACAGGGACCGCAGGGTCCTGCGCCGTGCTCCCAGAAGTTATCCTCTTTTCCAAAACGGAAGATACGGTCTGCCGGAATACCGATTTCTTTGTTCCAGATATCAAAGGCCTCATCGTCCTCCAGGTATACGGACGGATACAGACGGTTCTTGTCCAGGCCAACTACTTCTGTAAGGAATTCCCATGTCCAATGGATGGCCTCATCCTTGAAGTAATCGCCGAAGGAGAAGTTGCCAAGCATCTCAAAAAAGGTACCGTGGCGGGCGGTCTTTCCTACATTCTCAATATCACCTGTACGGATACATTTCTGACAGGTGGTCACTCTGCGGCGGGGTGGAATCTCCGCACCTGTGAAGTACGGCTTCAGCGGAGCCATACCGGAATTAATCAAAAGAAGACTGTTATCGTTATGAGGTACAAGAGAAAAGCTTTTCATCGCCAGATGTCCCTTGCTCTCAAAAAACTCCAAGAACATTCTTCGAAGTTCATTTACACCATACTGTTTCATATGTTCCCTCCTAAGCCCATCCTTTTTCGGGCTGTAATCAATCTTTGGTTACAGTGTCAAAAGCCTGAGCCCACGACATGCTCGCATGTCGGTGGGGGAAGGGCTTTATGACACGCCCCTCAATGAGGGTGAAGTGGGGCGAAAGCCCCGCGAAAACCCGAATTGAGGAAGGGTGCTGTGTGCCAGTGGCACACGTTTAGCACCGACCGAAGCGGAGCGTAGACGTGGGAGTGCGTAGCACAGAACAATCCGTGTAACCAAAGTTTGGGTGTTTTGACACCCAAACCAATCTTATTTTTTATATAAAATCCGGATAGAATTCAGCACGCACAGCATTGCCACGCCTGTATCGGCGAATACGGCAAGCCACATATTCGGGTGACCGGTCAGACCGAGAATCATGACTGCGATCTTGATGACCAGAGCGAATACGACGTTCTGAACTGCGATGCGATTCGTGCTGCGGGCGATGGAGATAGCTGTCGGTACAGATTCCATGCTGGAGGTCATGAATACTGCGTCAGCTGCTTCGATCGCTGCGTCAGCGCCGCTTCCCATAGCTGCACCTACGTCCGCACCGGCCAGAACCGGCGCGTCATTGATGCCGTCACCGACGAACATGACATTTCCGTTCTGCTCACGAAGCTTGGTCATAATACTCAGCTTATCCTGCGGAAGAAGCTTTGCGTGAACCTCGTCGATGCCGGCCATCTTTGCGACAGCCTCGGCACTTTCCTTGGCATCACCGGTCAGCATCACCGTGCGAAGTCCCATTTTCTTAAGACGGGCAATGGCAGATTTTGCATCAGCCTTCAGGGTATCGGAGATGACCAGATATCCGGCCAGCTTTCCGTTTACAGCCAGGAATACCTCAGAGCCATAGCCCACATCGATGGAGGATGCATCAAAGGAAATCTGATTTTCATCCATCAGCTTCTGATTTCCGCAGAGTACCTTGCCAGCCTCCAGAGAAGCGGAGATACCGTGGCCTGCGATTTCCTCGAGGGAAGCGGGCTTCTCAAGGGCAATTCCCTTTTCCTGTGCAGCCATAACGATGCTGACAGCGATGGGGTGGGTCGAGAACTGCTCGCAGCTTGCGGTAATGCGAAGCAGCTCATCCTCGGAAAGGCTTCCGGTGGAAACGATGCTTTGAAGCTTGAAGTTACCCTCAGTAACTGTACCGGTCTTATCCATGACAACAGCGCCAAGATTGCTCAGAGCCTCCATGGCAACACCGCCCTTAAAGAGGATGCCTTTCTTGGATCCAGCACCGATACCGGAGAAGAAAGCCAGCGGCACACTGAGCACGAGGGCACAGGGGCAGCTCATAACCAGGAAGGTAATAGCAGTATAAATCCACTGACGCCAGTTGCCGGTCACGAGAGACGGAATGATGGCAGTTACCAGAGCCAGGGTTACGACGATAGGTGTATAAACCTTGGAAAAACGGGTAATAAAGCGGTCGATCTTCGGCTTGCTTGCAGCTGCGTTTTCTACGGAATCCAGGATGCGGGTTACCATAGATTCAGACAGCGGCTTCTCCACACGGATTTTCAGCTGGCCGGAGGTATTTACACAGCCGGAGGTGATGTCATCGCCGGCCTTTACAGCTACCGGAACGGGCTCGCCGGTAATCGGTGAGGTATCCAGACGGCTCTCGCCCTCGAGAATCACGCCGTCCAGCGGAATACGATCGCCCGGGCGGATCAGCAGAATGTCCCCTACCTTGGCATTTTCCGCAGGAATTACCTTGATATCGTCGCCCTGCATGAGATTGACTACCTCAGGACGCATATCTACAGCATCCATAATCTGTCCGCGGCTTCGCTCTACAGCCTTGTGTTCGAAGAACTCGCCGATGCGGTAGAAGAGCATAACGCCCATGGCTTCCGGATACATGCCGATAGCGAAGGCACCTAGAGTAGCGATGGCCATCAGGAAATTCTCATCGAAGACCTGACCACGGGAAATGTTCTTGGCAGCGGTCAGAAGGACGCCTGCACCCAGGATCAGATAACCGACGACAAATACGGGCAGGGTTACGACGGTTGTCATACCCATATGGCTTAAGATCTCACCGACTACAAAGAGAACGGCACCGATGATAATGGAAATCAGTTCTCTGCGTTCCTTCTTTTCTTCATCCTCCTTGGCAGAGTTTGAAGATGCATCATTTGCCGAGGACTTCGGAGACGGATCCCGCTCAACAATGGTAACACCCTCTTCCAGAGCTGCGCTGACACGGCGGATCTCGTCGATGAGAGCATCCGGGTTCTCAGCAGTGATACGAAGCTGCTTGGTAGCATAAGTCAGGACGGCATTTTCTACTCCGGGGATCTCATTGATGCGTTCCTCTACCTTAGCTGCGCAATGAGCGCAATCCAGACCATCGATGATATATACTTTCGTTTTTGCAGATGCATTCACGGTTTTCGGAACAATTTTGACTTCTGACTCAATGGATGAGCAGATGCGCTGCATCTCGGGAAGCAGGGCATCCGGATCAGCGGCCAGAACGCGCAGCTGCTTGGTAGCGAAGGTGATGGTGGCCTCCTCTACGCTAGGCAGGGCATTGATCTTCTCTTCCATCTTGGAAGCACAGTGGGCGCAGCCCAGATTCTCGATGATGTAGACCTCGCGGTGGGCGCTGGAGCTGTGAGCGTGACCGTGCTCATGTCCGCAGCCGCAGCCACAATCGTCGTGCTCATCATGGTCGTGATGGTGGTGCTCGTGTTCGTGCTCGTGCTCCTCATGTTCATGGTCATGATGCTCATGCCCGCAGCCACAGCCACAATCGTCGTGGTCATCATGGTCGTGATGGTGGTGTTCATGCTCGTGCTCATGATGGTCGTGTTCAGCTTCAGAATGCAGGATTTCCTTCTCCATATCAGCCATAGTCTCTATCTCCTCTTCGATATATTTACATATGATTAACTGTTCATATGTTGATTTAAGCACATCTATATAAGAATGTCAAGGGAAAAATGAGGAAGCAGGCAAATCGTCGGAGATGCGAATGCTTGCAATCACCACCGCGGTAAAGTATAATAAATGTAGCTATTCAGAACCCCATTCGCAAAATCGCCTCTGCGAGGCTTTCTTTTTGCTCATGTGGTTACTTCGCCATATAACACTGCTTTTCTGCGTGAATACAAGCATTCGCAGAACGCAGTTTTGCATGGCTCTGAATAGTTACTAAATTATATGAAAACAGAGGCATAGAAGAACATGACTTATAAGGAAGCGAGAGCTTTCATTGACGATACAGCGAAATATGGATATATCCTGGGACTGGATACGGAGAGGGAGCTACTTCGCAGACTTGGAAATCCACAGAATGAGCTGAAATTTGTCCATATCGCAGGGACAAACGGAAAGGGATCGACACTGGCTTATATCTCTACGATTTTAAAGGAGGCAGGCTATCAGGTAGGGCGGTATATTTCCCCGACGATTTTTGAATATCGGGAACGGATTCAAGTAAATGAAGCTTATATCACGGAGGAGGCGGTAGCGAGACTGGCTGCTCTCGTGAAGGAAGCAGGGCAGGCGATGCTGGCAGAGGGATTTGCACATCCGACGACCTTTGAGGTAGAGACAGCCATGGCCTTCCTTTATTTTAAGGAAATGGAATGCGACCTGGTAGTACTGGAATGCGGCATGGGCGGTCTGACGGACGCAACGAATGTGGTAAAAACTACCGTAGTGTCTGTCTTTGCGGAGATTGGCATGGATCACATGGGCTTTCTGGGCGACACCGTGGAGGAGATTGCCGGAATAAAGGCAGGAATTATCAAGCCGGGAACCATTGCAGTCAGCGCGCCCCAGCGTACAGCAGTCAGCGCAGTCTTAAAAAGACACTGCGAGGAAAAGAATACGGAATACCGCGAGGTTCAAAAATCCGATATCAAGGATGTAAAATATATATTTGAAGATCAGACCTTTACTTATAAGGAAGAAACAAAGCTGAAGCCGGGACTGACCGGGAGTTGGCAGATTGAGAATGCAGCACTTGCGGTGGAGGCTGTGCAGGCTCTGCGTGACCGGGGGTGGAAGATTTCCGATGAAGCGCTTCGAAAGGGACTTAAGGATACGGTATGGCAGGGGCGATTTACGACGGTGAGCCGTCATCCGCTTTTTATCGTAGATGGTGCCCACAATCGGGATGCGGCCGACAGACTGCGGGAGACGCTGGAACTCTATTTTCCGAAAAAACGGAAAATCTTTATCACAGGCGTACTGGCCGATAAGGAATACGATTATGTCATGAACCAGCTGACACCGCTGGCCGACCGGGTTATTACAGTGATGACGCCTGACAATCCCCGGGCGCTGGCAGCAGAGAAGCTCGCGGAGGATGTCAAGCAATATAATCCCAAGGTCGAGGCAGCTGACAGCTTAAAGGACGCGGTACACCGGGCACGGGCTTCCGCGGGCGAGGAGGATATGATTCTGGCCTTTGGATCTCTGTCGTATCTGGGTGACCTGATACGGGAAATCCGAGAACAACGATAAGAATGTAAGAGGACGGACGATGAGAGATTTAAAAGAACTGAGAGTGGAAATAGATCGGATTGACCGGGAGATGGTGGAACTCTTTGAGGAGCGAATGGGGATCTCCAAGGAAGTGGCAGAGTATAAGATTGCCACAGGAAAGAAGATTCTGGACAAGGAGCGGGAAAATCAGAAAATCGATGCGGTGAAGGATTTGGCTCACAATGATTTCAACCGCCATGGCGTGGAAGAGCTCTATAAGCAGATTATGGGCATCAGCCGCAAACTGCAGTATCAGCTGATGGAGGAAAAGGCATTGGGACGTCTGCCGCTTATTCAGGTGGACAAATTGGAAAAGAAGGATGTCCGCGTCGTCTATCAGGGCGTGGAGGGTGCCTACGCGCAGCAGGCCATGTTTGCCTTCTTTGGTGAGGAGGTCAATCATTTCCATGTAGAGACCTGGCGGGATGCCATGGATGCCATTGCGGAGGGTATGGCAGATTATGCGGTTCTTCCGATTGAGAATTCGACAGCAGGCATCGTCAATGACAGCTATGACCTGCTGGAAGAATATGACAATTTCATCGTTGGGGAACAGATTATTTCCGTGCAGCATGCACTTCTCGGCACGACGGATGCAGAGATATCGGATATTCGGACGGTATATTCCCATCCACAGGGGCTGATGCAGTGCAGAAAGTACCTGGACGAGCATCGGGACTGGAAGCAAATCAGCGTATTGAATACGGCTGTGGCTGCCAAGAAGGTGGCAGATGAGAAGGATAAGAGTCAGGCGGCGATTGCCAGCATGCTGGCGGCGAAGCAGCAGGGCTTGAAGGTACTGGATCAGGGGATCAACCGCAGTGAACACAATTCTACCAGATTTTTAATCGTAACAAATCAGCCGATTTACTCGAAGGATGCAAAGAAGGTGAGTATCTGCTTTGAGGTAACCCATGAGAGCGGCTGTCTGTACAATGTACTTTCGCACTTTATTTTTAATAATCTGAATATGTGCCGGATTGAATCCAGACCCATTCCGGAACGAAACTGGGAATATCATTTCTTCGTGGATTTCGAGGGAAATCTAAGTGACAGCGCAGTAAAGAATGCCCTGCGGGGAATCCGCGAGGAGGCACTGAATCTGAAAATCCTCGGAAATTATTAAGTTCTATTTGAGAAAAGGAGGAATTTAAATGAACCCGTATGTAATTATGACTGACACAACTGCTGACTTACCGGAGAGCTACATCAGGGAGCATGAGCTTTCCATCCTTTCTTTGAAGTATATGATGGATGGAGAGACCTACGATCGGGAACATCCCCTGCAAGTAGAGGATTTCTATATCAAAATGCGTGCCGGCTCCATGCCGACTACATCCCAGGTCAATCCGGAGGAGGCCAGAAGCACCATCTATGCCCACCTGGAAAAGGGTTTTGATGTCCTCTATATCGCTTTCTCGTCGGGCTTAAGCGGTACTTACAATAGTGGAAAAATTGCAGCGCAGGAGATAAGAGAGGATGGACTCTTTCCGGAGCGTAAGATCGTAGTCGTGGATTCCTTATGCGCCTCTCTCGGGGAGGGGCTTCTGGTACATCAGGCAGTGAAGCAGAAGGAAGCGGGAAAATCACTGGAAGAAGTAGCAGACTGGCTCGAGAAGAATAAACTTCATATCTGCCATAATTTTACTGTAGATGATCTCTTCCATTTGCATAGAGGCGGCCGTGTATCCAAGGCAACCGCGATCCTTGGAACCATGATGAATGTAAAGCCGGTGCTTCATGTGGATGACGAGGGACATCTGACAGCGATCGGAAAGGTACGCGGACGGAAGAAGTCAGTCTCAGCGCTGGCAGAGCGGATGGCAGAGCAGATCAAGGGGTATGAGGATCAGAATGATATCGTCTTTATCAGCCACGGAGACTGCATCGAGGATGTGGAGTATCTGAAGAAATTGATAGAGGAAAAATTTGGAATTCATGAATTCTTAGTAAATTACGTAGGACCGACCATCGGAGCGCACTCTGGCCCTGGAACCCTGGCCTTGTTTTTCATAGGTGAGCCACGATAAAAATTCTGGTGACGGACGGAGACCGGGAGAAAAATTTCCACGTTCGGGGACAGATAGCCCCTCCTAAGGAAATTTTTTCTACCGGTCTCCTGCTTTTACAGAAATTCAGACGCTGTTTGAGAGCCGGAGGCTCGAGTTAGCCGATCAGATGCGGATAAGCCGCCTGCGAGGAGTAGGAAAATCCGCGTGTTCCCTCTGGGGGATCGTTTCTGTCCCGGCAGTACACAAAGAAATTTACACAACACCAAGACAAACACAAATGTCCGTTACATGAAAACATCCCTTGAATTTTGCCATAAAATATGTTATTCTACTACACATGTACATTACACATAGTTGGTAACGCGTCGATACTTTACAAAGATAAAGTAAAGAAACCGGCTAGGAAGCGTGACAAAAAGCGAGGAAATCATGAATCAGGCAGAGACGATATTACAAATTAAAGATTTATGTGTGGAATTTCAGACCGTAGAAGGTACGGTACATGCTGTCGATCATCTGAATTATACCCTGCATAAAGGAGAAAAGCTGGGAATCGTAGGTGAGAGCGGAAGCGGAAAAAGTGTATCCTCTCTGGCCATGATGCAATTGATTCCCAATCCCCCCGGACGAATTACCGGAGGCGAGATACAGTATCTGGGACGGGATCTCGTAAAAGCCTCGGAAAAAGAAATGCAAAAGATTCGGGGAAATGAAATTTCCATGATTTTCCAGGAGCCAATGACCTCCCTGAATCCGATTATCAAATGCGGAAAGCAAATCGCAGAATCCCTTCGGCTTCACCGCGGAATGAAGAAGAAGGAAGCCATGGAGGAGGCAGTACGGATGATGCGTGCGGTAGGCATCGCGAATCCGGAGGCTCGTGCCCATGAATATCCTCATCAGATGTCCGGCGGTATGCGCCAGCGTGTCATGATTGCCATGGCTCTGGCCTGTCAGCCGCAGATCCTGATTGCAGACGAGCCGACGACGGCTCTGGATGTGACGATCCAGGCACAGATTCTCGATCTGATTCGGGATCTGAATGAAAATCTGGGAACATCGGTCGTATTCATTACCCATGATCTGGGCGTAGTGAGTGAACTTTGTGATACGGTAATTGTCATGTATACCGGGCATATCGTCGAGCAGGCACCGGTAAAGGAGCTCTTTGAAGATCCGAAACATCCTTATACAAAGGGACTGCTTCATGCAATTCCGCGAATTACGAAGGAAAGAGATCCGCTGGAGACCATCGAAGGTATGGTACCCAATCCCACAGAGCATATCGAGGGCTGCAGCTTCTCACCGCGCTGTCCGTATGCGACAGAGCAGTGCAGAAAGACAGAGCCGCCGATGCAGGAGTTTGACGGACGGCTGGTACGCTGCTGGCAATATGCCGATAAAAATGAGGAGGCTTAAATCAGGATGGAAAATCAGAACAAAGTATTGATGGAAGCCGACCACGTAAAAGTATATTTTAAAGGAAAAGATAAGAAATCCGGAACCGTCAAGGCTGTGGATGATGTAAGCTTCCAGATCATGCGGGGAGAGACCTTCGGCGTAGTAGGAGAGAGCGGCTGTGGAAAGAGTACCTTAGGCCGCACCCTGGTTCGTCTGCTAAAGCCGACAGAGGGACATATCTACCTGAATGGAACGGATATCGCAGGATTGAAAGGGCAGGAACTGAAAAGGATGCGCAGGAAGGCGCAAATCATTTTCCAGGATCCTTCGGCCTGCCTGAATCCCAGAAGAACGGTAAAGCAGATTCTTATGGAGCCCTTTGAGATTCACGGACTTGCTAAGACGACAGATATCGATGCCAGAATCGAAGAGCTTTTACATCTGGTAGGACTGGATACCTATCATTTGAGCCGCTATCCGCATGAGCTTTCCGGAGGACAGAAGCAGCGAATCGGAATTGCAAGAGCCCTGGCTCTGGAGCCGGATATCATTATCTGCGATGAGGCAGTGTCGGCTCTGGACGTATCGGTTCAGGCACAGGTTTTAAATCTTCTTGCAGAACTGAAAGAAAAGTTAGGATTAACTTACTTCTTTATATCCCATAACTTAAATGTAGTTTATCAGGTCAGCGACCGCGTAGCAGTCATGTATCTCGGACAGATCGCAGAGCTTGCAAGCTATGATCAATTGTATGAAAAGCGCTATCATCCCTATACCGAGGCCTTGCTTTCTGCGATTCCCCAGGTAGGAGAGACCGGAGAAAAGCGGATACATCTCGAAGGAGAGGTGCCAAGTCCCTCCAATCCCCCGGCGGGCTGCAGATTCCATACCCGTTGTCCGAAGGCCTGTGAGCGCTG
The DNA here is from genome assembly GCA_963640245.1 of Bulleidia sp. Lineage (GTDB taxonomy): Bacteria > Bacillota > Clostridia > Lachnospirales > Lachnospiraceae > Laedolimicola. The sequence goes on along the minus strand of CAVHYN010000044.1, from coordinate 6,484 downwards.
CAAACAGGAGAGCCCGCTGCTTCGTGAGGTAGAGGAAGGCCACTTCGTAGCCTGTCATTTGTATGATAAAGGGTGATTCTTCGGAACAGTTACCGAAAGCTCTCAGTCGGAGACAGCACCCACCCGGGTGTCTCAATAAATGATACAAGGAGGAAACATTATGAAAAAGAAGTTTTTAGCTTTGGCTCTTAGTCTCACGATGGTTCTGGGACTGGCAGCCTGCGGCGGCAGCGGAAGCGACACGACAGCTTCTGAGAGCAGCACAGAAAGCAGCGAATCCGGTTCCAATACCGTAGTAGTTGCCATCGGTGCAGGATTCTCAACTCTGGATCCGGGATATATCTATGAGAAATATCCGCCCATGATTGCCAATGCATGCTACGAGACACTGTTCAAGTTCTACAGCAATGACGGAGAACCGGAGCCGTGTCTGGCAGATACCTACGAGTTCTCAGAGGACGGCCTGACTCTGACCGTGACCCTGAAGGACGGCATTACCTTTGCCAGCGGCAATACCATGACATCTGCAGACGTAGCCTTCAGCATCAACCGCTGCAAGAATCTGCAGGGCAACCCGGCTTTCATCGCAGATACGATTGAAAGCATTGAAACTCCGGACGATCAGACCGTAGTCTTCCATCTGAATCAGCAGGATAGTGCAATCCTTTCCAAGCTGACCTACAGCTCCCTGTCTGTACTGGACAGCGAGGTAGTAAAGGCAAATGGCGGAACCGATGCAGAGGATGCAGCTACTGCAGATACCGCACAGACCTATCTTGACACCACCAGTGCAGGTTCCGGTATGTATATCATGACCAGCTATACACCGGATGAGGAAGTGGTTCTGGAGAAGAACCCGAACTACTGGGGAGAGGCTACCAACGTAGATAAGTATATTATCAAGATTCAGCCGGATGCCAATACCCAGATGATGACAGTTTCAAGCGGTGATATCGACATTGCCATGAACATGACTGACGATACCATGGCTGAGCTTGAGGGTGTAGATAATGTACAGGTCATCAATGGCGCTACAAAGACAGTAAGCTTTGTTATGATGAACATGGATGAGCAGTACAGCGGCCCGATGGCAAACCCGACGGTACAGAAGGCAGTTCGTAAGGCTCTGGATTACAGCGGAATTCAGACACTTTGCGGTGACGGCACCATCACTCCCTATGCGATCATTCAGTCTGGCTTTATGGGAAGCAAGGGTGAGAGAAGTACAGATTATACGAATGTAGAAGAAGCAAAGGCTCTGCTGGCAGAAGCTGGTTATGCAGATGGCTTCGATGTAGACCTGACCGTATGCGATCTGGATATGGAAGGTGTTTTGCTTAGCGACCTGGCACAGAAGGTAAAGGAAGACCTCTCTCAGATCGGCATCAATGTAAATATCGTATCTCAGACCTGGGCTGCAGGCTACGGGGATGCATACCGCGATGGTACCCTTGGATTTACTGTTATGTACTGGGCAACCGACTACAATGACCCGAACGTACAGCTTGAGTTCCTGCCGGGCGGTGTAGTAGGACTTCGTGCAGGCTGGACAGCAGAGATGGATCCGGATCTGGCAGCTCTCTATCAGGAAAGCATGGCTGCTACAGACAACGATGCTCGTATCGCTGTTCTGGAGAAGATTCAGGATGCTACCTATGAAGACGGTCCTTTCATCATGATTGCACAGGCACCGGCTCATATCGCTTACAATACAAGACTGACCGGCGTTACAAATTCCGATCCCTATAGCTTGGATCTGACTTTGATCAACGTTCAGTAAGAGTGAAAAATTCTCCATAAAGGACGGAGACTTCGGACGGAAGAGTTTCTCTTCCGTCCGGAATCGTCTTTATTGCACAGATATTCTCTTAAACCTCTGACGGCTATATCCGGTGGGGGCTTACGAAAGTACCTGTTTGACCCGCAGGGCTTTGCGGGTACGAGCTGCCAAAAAGCACGGCAGTAAACAAGAAAATGAGGTGGAATATGGAACGTCTGAAATTCATAGGAAAGAGACTGATCTATCTGGTCATCATGCTTTTCGGTGTCGCGACCCTGGTATTTATTCTGACGAAAATGATACCCGGAGATCCCACTGTAGCAAACTTAAGCCAGCGTTCGTTAAGCGATCCCGAGGTGGTAGCAGCCTATCGGGCAAAATACGGACTGGATAAACCGCTGATTGTGCAGTATCTTCTCTATATTAAGAGCCTGCTGCAATTTGATCTCGGTACCTCAATCCGAACCAATAAGCCGGTATTGGAGGAGCTCTCCAGATGCTATCCGGCTACCATTGAGCTGGCCTTATTTGCCATCATTCTGGCAGCACTTCTCGGCATTCTCTTTGGTGTTATTTCGGCAATTCGGCGAAACAGTATTCTTGACCAGGTGGTTCGTGCGCTCTCTGTAACAGGAGTCAGCATTCCGAGCTTCTGGTTTGCGCTTTTGGTTTTGTATTTCTTCTATTATAAGCTTCATATTTTCCCGGGACCGGGACGCTTAAGCAATACCTTTTCTGCCCCGACGACTGTGACGGGATTTTACGTGATAGACAGTCTTCTGGAGGGAAATCCGGCAAAGGCTCTGGATGCCTTGCAGCATCTGATTTTGCCGGGACTTGTGCTTGCGGCCTTTACGATGGGACTGATCACCCGTACCACCAGATCGAACCTTCTGGATGTCATGTCCACGGATTATATCCGAACAGCCAGAGCCAAGGGTCTTAGCCGGGTGAAGCTGATTATGCGGCATGCCCTGGGAAATGCATTGATTCCGGTTCTGACCGTCATCGGACTTGGCCTTGGAAACCTCTTGGGCGGCATGGTACTGGTTGAGACGATTTTCAACTGGCCGGGTGTCGGACAGTTTGCCTATGAGTCCGTTCTTTCTGTGGACTATCCGTCCATCATTGGCGTGTCTCTTCTGATAGCTTTGAATTATATGGTAATCAATACGGTCGTAGATATCCTGTACGGTGTCATTGACCCGAGAGTGAGGTGTAACGGATGATTCATTCTATCAAAAAAATGTTCAAATCCAACTATCTCTTTACTCTGGGTGTCATTATCTGCCTGGCCTGGATTTTGCTGGCGATTCTCGCACCGGTGGTGGCGCCCTACGATCCTATCAGTCAGGATCTGAGCCTACGCCTTCAGGCGCCCAGTGCTTCGCACATCTTCGGTACGGATAACTTCGGAAGAGACATCTTCAGCCGTGTGATTTACGGTGGCCGCTATTCCCTGCTGGCCGGCTGTCTGACCGTCGTGATCGCGGGAGTCATCGGTACCTTTTACGGAGCGATCGCAGGCTATGTCGGCGGCTGGGTCGATAATGTCATGATGCGTTTTTCCGAGATGATTCTGTCCTTCCCGTCATTGATTCTGGCGATGATCATCAATGCGGTTATGGGTTCCAACCTCTTCAATACCATGTTTGCCCTGGTTATCGTAGCGTGGCCTACCTATGCCAGACTGATGCGAAGCGTGGTACTCAGCGTCAAGGAGAATGAATATGTGACGGCCTCGGAGGCTCTCGGTGCTTCGAAATTCCGTATCCTTTTAAAAGAGGTCATTCCAAACAGTGTGAGCTCTGTTCTGATCATGGCGACCACAGATATCGGCAATCAGATCCTGATGTTCTCTACCTTGAGTTTCTTGGGTCTGGGTTCTGCACCGCCTACTCCGGAGTGGGGTATGATGGTATCCGATGGCGTAAGCTACTTCAACAAATTCTGGGTAGCAGGCTTCCCGGGACTTGCCATTTTTACGATGGCAGTGGGAGCGAACTTCATCGGTGACGGTCTGCGCGACCTGCTGGATCCGAAGCTTAGAAAACAGTTCTAATCATAAGAGGAGAGAAAAGAAAATGATAAAAGAAAATCGTGTTAAACGCGTCTTAGAAGCATTGAAGGAAATGGGACTGAGTCAGATCCTGATCGTGGATCCGAAATCGATCTATTATCTGACCGGCGTTTATGTCATGCCCTTTGAGCGTTTCTATGCCCTTTATCTGCGGGCAGACGGAAAGCACGTATTTTTCCTGAATAAGCTATTTACCGTGCCGGAAGAAGTAGGTGTGGAAAAGGTTTGGTATGACGATACCGAGCCGGTCGCAGAAATCGTAGCGAAGTATCTCGATCCGGACACTACACTCGGTGTAGATAAGGATCTGACAGCACGTTTCCTGCTTCCCTTGATGGAGCGAAAGGCAGCAGCAGGCTTTGCCAATGCTTCCCTCGCGGTTGACACCACCAGAGGTGTCAAGGACAGCGAGGAGCAGGAGCTGATGCGTGTTGCCTCAGACATCAATGATAAGGCTATGGCTCAGTTTAAAAACCTGATTCATGAGGGTGTGACCGAAAAAGAAGTAGCGGATCAGACTCTGAAGATTTACCAGAATCTGGGAGCGGACGGCTTCTCCTTCGAACCCTTGATCGCGTTTGGAGCCAATGCAGCGGATCCCCACCATGCACCGGACGATACGGTCGTAAAGCCGGGAGACTGCGTGCTCTTCGACGTGGGCTGTATCAAGGATGGCTATTGCTCCGATATGACCCGTACATTCTATTTCAAAGAGGTCAGCGAAGAGAGAAGAAAGATCTACGATACGGTACGCAAGGCCAATGAATCCGCTATCGCGAAGATTAAGCCCGGCATACCGCTCTGCGAGCTGGACAAGACTGCCAGAGACCTGATTACAGGGGAGGGATACGGTCCGAACTTCACGCATCGCCTGGGACATTTTATCGGTCTGAATGAGCATGAGTTTGGAGATGTCTCCTCCGTCAATACAAATAAGGCTGTGCCGGGTATGATTTTCTCCATCGAGCCGGGCATCTATCTGACAGGAGATACCGGTGTGCGCGTAGAGGATCTGGTTCTGGTGACCGAGGAGGGCTGTGAGGTATTGAATCATTACCCGAAGGAACTGGAAATTATTGGATAGTAGAGGAAGAGTATGAATCCGACAGCGACTTTATATATGAAAAATGGAAAGCGAATCGTGATCGAGCTGCTGCCAGAGGCGGCACCCAATACGGTAAACAGCTTTCTTTATGTGGCCTCCAGGGGACTGATGGATCACCATGCCATTCAGCGCATCGTTCCGGGCAACTGGATCGATGTCAGCTACAATGCCTTCGGAAAAGAAGAGGCCAGATACCTGATTCCGAATGAATTTGACCTGCATCCGGAGCTGGTGCCTTTGGATTCCCATCCCGGAGTCGTCTGCATGGGCGGTTATGGCGAGGACGGAATCGCATCCTGTGAATTTTTCTTTCCCTTAAGGGACTGCCCGGATCACAAGGGCATCTATCCGGTTTTCGGACGGGTGCTGGAAGGAATGGAGGAAATCTATCGCCTGGAAAAGGTGAAAACGATTCCGGTAGACTTTCCTATCCCGGGCGTAGAGGTCAACGAGCCGGTGGAGCCGGAGATCATTGATCATGTGGAGCTGGAGCTTTATGGTCAGATCTATCCGGAACCGGTGCGGATGAAGGAACAGCATCTGCCCCCCTGCTGGAAATAAGCTTTTAAGAATTGTTTATAGTTTATTCATTGATTCTTCTTATAAAAAGTGCTATTTTTCTTAACAGAAAAAATAGCACTTTTTATATAGGAGAGCTTTATGAAAGAAGTCAAGAATAATAAAAAACCCTTTATTTATTATTATACGATCGTGATTGTCATCATGATCCTTTTGAACCTCTTTGTTTTCCCGAAGGTCTTGAGTCCCAGCGTCAAGGAGGTAGGATATGATACCTTTCTGACGATGCTGGACAACCAGGAAATCAAGCAGGTGCAGGTTGAGGACAATCAAATCATTTTTTCGGATAATCAAAATCCGGTGAACTATTATAAGACCGGTATTTTCAACGACCCGGATCTGGTAAACCGCCTGCAGACAGCAGGGGTAGAATTTGGAACGCAGATCGTGGAGGAAGCATCCCCGTGGACATCGTTCTTGATGTCTATGATTCCATTTATCATTCTGATTGTCGCAGGACAGCTTTTGATGCGGAATATGAATAAGAAAATGGGCGGCCTCATGGGCGGCAATGCCATGACCTTCGGAAAGAGCAATGCCAAGATCTATGTAGAATCTACAACAGGAATCAAATTTTCCGACGTCGCAGGTGAGGATGAGGCAAAAGAGATTCTGACAGAGATTGTCGACTTCCTGCACAATCCGGCGAAATATACCGAAATCGGAGCGACGATGCCAAAGGGAGCTCTGCTCGTAGGACCTCCGGGAACCGGTAAGACTCTGCTTGCAAAGGCGGTAGCAGGGGAAGCAAATGTTCCCTTCTTCTCCATATCAGGTTCGGAATTCGTGGAGATGTTTGTGGGCATGGGCGCAGCCAAGGTTCGGGATCTTTTTAAGCAGGCGAATGAGAAAGCTCCCTGCATTGTCTTCATCGATGAGATCGATACGATTGGAAAAAAGAGAGATGGAGGAGGCATGGGCGGCAATGACGAGCGCGAGC
>CAVHYN010000043.1:0-53688 GCA_963640245.1 Bulleidia sp. | reverse complement strand
CCTTAGCCATGAGCTGTGCGCTGTTTCCTGCGGAACGAACCATCTGTCCGCCCTTGCCCGGATGCAGCTCAATGTTGTGTACCTGAGTACCTACAGGAATCTCAGAAAGCGGCAGGCAGTTTCCTACTCTAACCTCGGCTTCCGGTCCGTTCATGACCTTCATGCCATCCTTCAGTCCCTGAGGTGCAAGAATATATGCTTTCTCGCCGTCTGCGTAGCAGATCAGAGCGATGTTTGCTGTACGGTTCGGGTCATACTCTACACCGATTACAGTTGCCGGGATACCATCCTTGGTTCTCTTGAAATCGATGATTCTGTATTTTCTTCTGCTTCCGCCTCCGCGGTGTCTTACAGTGATTTTACCCTGGTTGTTACGACCTGCGTTCTTATTCAGGGATACCAGCAGAGCCTTCTCCGGCTCCTTCTTGGTAATCTCAGAGAAATCAGAACCAGTCATGTTTCTTCTGGAAGGTGTATATGGATTATATGTCTTGATACCCATTACATTTCTCTCCTTTCGTTCTGTTCAAATTATTAGTTGTCAGGCGGTTGAGGCCGCCTATAATTCACAGTTTATCGGGGACGCTTCGGCTCTGTTTCGCCAAGTCTTATAGCCCCTCGAAAATCTCGATATCTGCGCTCTCTGCGGTCAGCTGTACGATAGCTTTCTTGGTCTTAGCTGTCTTTCCTACTGCTGTTCCGCGTCTCTTCTTCTTTCCGTCCAGGTTCATGGTGTTGACGCTCTTTACCTTGGTTCCGGCAAACATCTTCTCAACAGCCTCTTTGATCTGGGTCTTGGTTGCATCTGTGTGAACCAGGAAAGTATACTTCTTATCGCCCATAGCATCCATGCTCTTCTCGGTGATAACCGGCTTCTGGATGACATCATAATACTTTACGTCTGCCATTATGCGTACACCTCCTCGATAGTAGCTACAGCTGCCTTGGTTACGATAACCTTGTTGTACTTCAGGATATCGAATACGTTGATGGTATTGGTCAAAGCAGTCTTAACTGTAGGAATATTTCTTGCGGATAATACTACGTTTGCATCGTTCTCGTTCAGAACTACCAGAGCCTTGTCAGCCTTCAGGTTGCTCATTACGTTTGCGAAATTCTTTGTCTTTACTTCGTCGAACTTCAGCTCGTCTACTACGATAAGCTTGTTCTCAAGAACTCTGGAGGTCAGAGCAGACTTAAGTGCCAGTCTCTTCTCCTTCTTGTTCAGACGAATGGTGTAATCTCTCGGTGTCGGAGCGAATACTACGCCGCCGCCGGTCCACTGCGGAGATCTGGTTGAACCCTGTCTTGCATGACCGGTTCCCTTCTGTCTCCAGGGCTTTCTTCCGCCGCCGGATACTTCAGAACGGGTCTTTGCCTTCTGCGTTCCCTGACGCTTATTTGCAAGCTGTGCTACAACCGCCATGTGTACCAGGTGCTCGTTTACTTCAACACCGAATACAGCATCGTTTAAGTCGATTGTGCCAACTTCATTTCCTTCCATATTGTAAACAGATACTGTTGCCATCTGTAAGTCCTCCTTTCCGCTAAAGATTATTTGCTAACCTTTACTGTTTCCTTAATAGTAACCAGAGACTTCTTGGGGCCCGGTACTGCGCCTTTTACCAGAAGCAGATTCTTCTCTGCATCTACGCGAACAACCTCAAGGTTCTGGATGGTAATCTTCTTGTGACCCATCTGGCCAGGCATTCCTTTTCCCTTGAATACCTTGCTCGGATCGGAGCAGGCACCATTGGAACCAGCATGACGGTGGAACTTGGAACCGTGAGCCATGGGTCCTCTGTGCTGACCATGTCTCTTGATTGCACCCTGGAATCCTTTACCCTTGGAAATAGCAGTTGCATCAATCTTGTCACCAGCGGCGAAGATGTCAGCCTTGATTTCCTGTGCCAGAGCGTAGCTCTCAGCATCCTCAAGTCTGAACTCTCTCACATATCTCTTGTAAGATACACCAGCTTTGTCAAAATGACCCTTCTGAGCCTTGTTCACAAGCTTCTCTCTCTTGTCTGTGAAGCCGACCTGTACTGCGCTGTATCCGTCGTTCTCAACAGTCTTAACCTGAGTTACTACACAGGGTCCTGCCTGAAGAACTGTAACCGGTGTCAGCACGCCGTCTTCGTTGAAAATCTGCGTCATTCCGACTTTTGTGGCTAAAATAGCTTTCTTCATTTCTTTTCCTCCTTATTTCTCTACAGCGGAACGCTTAGGCGTTCATTCTAGCTGAAGGATTACTTGTTTTTCATTTTGATATCGATGTAAACACCTGCCGGCATCTCCAGTCTGGACAGTGCATCTACTGTCTTCTGGGTCGGCGTAATGATATCAATCAGTCTCTTATGAGTTCTCTGCTCGAACTGCTCTCTGGAGTCCTTGTACTTGTGTACCGCTCTCAGAATAGTTACTACCTCTTTCTTGGTAGGAAGGGGAACCGGTCCGCTCACCTTTGCTCCGTTCTTCTTTACAGTTTCGATGATTTTCTTTGCGGATGCATCCACCAGCTGATGGTCATACGCTTTCAGTGTGATTCTCATTACTTGACTTGCCATAAAAAAAGTCGCCTCCTTTTCGTACTTTTAAAGACCAGTACGACAAGCGGTGACTGTACACTCTCCCGTGTGTATCCTAACTCTTAAAGAAAACATCACGTTGTTTCCATGGCTCTGCATGGACAGTTATTTTGTACAGTGACTTGTCGCCAGTTTCCTAACTTGACATTCGCTCCACGGAAAACCTGCCTCGCGGGCAGCAACCTCACGCTTCATAGCTATCAATGTCACAACATTTGCAATTATACAGGATGTTTCCTCGAAATGCAAGGTTTTTTTTCAAAAAAAGCACAGAAATTATTTTTATAATTTTCACAAATATTTAACATGATTTTTGTTTATTTTGCACAGTGTCAGAATCTGCTCTTTTCTCATTCACAGAAATACATTGACCCGGCTCCCGTCGCTCGCTATAATAAGGTTCATGTCGAATCGTTTATATAAGGAAGCTTTGCGAATGGATTATAAACTTTTGCTCGATACTGCCGTCATGGCAGGTGAGCTGATGCTGGCCAATGGTGCCGAAACTTACCGCGTGGAAGATACGATGCAGCGAATGCTGTCTCTGTCTGGACTTAAGACTGTCGAATCCTTTGTGATGGTCACAGGCTTTCTGGTGACCCTGGACGATCCTTCGATTCAATCCATGACGGTTACCAGACGGATTCAGAGCCGCGGAACGAACCTCCGACTTATTGATGAGATCAATAGTATCTCCCGGAGCTTTTGCAGCGGTGAAATCGATCTGAAGGAGGCTTTCCGCCGGATTAAGAGACTAAAAAAGGAATCTCATCCGCCCCAGGCATTTCTTTTGGCAAATGCGGGTGTCGCTGCTGCCTTCGCCCTGACCTATGCTGGCTCGCTTCAGGAGGCCTGCGTGGCAGCTATTGCCGGTTTTTTTATGGCTATCTGTCTGTATGTCTGCAACCGGATGAAGCTGCCGTCCTTCTTTGGAATTCTCTTAAGCGCTGTCGTCATCTCTCTTTTTGCAGGCGGACTTTTGAAGTTTCTTCCTATTATAGGGAATCTCGATGCTGTTATCATTGCCGCTATCATGCCCCTGGTACCCGGTGTCGCCATCACGAATGCAGTCTTTGATACCCTGCACGGTGACTATATCTCCGGTACCGCCCGGATGATGGAGGCCTTCGTCATGGCTGCCTCTGTGGCCATGGGCATCGCCATCGGGCTTCGCATTTTGAATTAAAAGGAGGGTTCTATGCTGCTGCAGATTCTCGGTGCCTTTTTTTCCGTGGTAGCTTTTTCCTTTTTGCTCCACGTACCACGCAAATTTGTCATCTGGGCCGGTCTTACCGGTGCCGCCGGCTGGTGGCTTTATCTGTTCCTTTTGAATCATGGCCTCTCTATGGCTATGGCCACCTTTCTGTCCGGATGTCTTATCTCCCTTTGCGGGCAGATCTTTGCCAGGATTTTAAAAACTCCTGTCACCATCTTCGTCATTACCGGCATCCTGCCTCTGGTTCCCGGAGCCGGAATGTATCGAATCGCTGATTCTGTCATCCGTTCTGACGATATGACTTCCTATTATATAACGCAGACTCTCATTGCTGCCGGAATGATTGCCCTGTCTATCATGGTGGTAGACAGTATCTTTCACTTATTTTTAAAGAATAAAGGAGACTATCATGTGGATCGCTGATAACTGGAACGATTATGAAATACTGGATACCTCGAGAGGAGAAAAGCTGGAGCGCTGGGGCGACTACCTGCTGGTTCGCCCGGATCCCCAGGTCATCTGGGATACGGAGCGAAAGCTTCCGGGCTGGAAGCGTATGAATGGCCACTATCACCGCAGCAAAAAAGGTGGCGGTGAATGGGAATTCTTTGACCTGCCGGAGCAGTGGACGATTCAATATCCCCTCTGCCATGGTAAGAACATCCTAACCTTCAATCTGAAGCCCTTCAGCTTCAAGCATACGGGACTTTTCCCGGAGCAGGCTGCCAACTGGGATTGGTTCGGTGCGAAAATTCGGAATGCCGGACGGCCTGTAAAGGTCTTAAATCTCTTTGCCTATACCGGCGGTGCCACTCTGGCTGCTGCAGCCTCCGGAGCGTCCGTCACCCATGTGGATGCTTCCAAGGGCATGGTGGGCTGGGCCAAAGAAAATGCCCGCTCCTCCGGACTTAGCGACGCACCTATCCGTTGGATCGTGGACGACTGTATGAAGTTTGTAGAGCGTGAAATTCGCCGTGGAAATCATTATGACGGCATCATTATGGATCCGCCCTCCTACGGCAGAGGCCCGAAAGGGGAAATCTGGAAAATCGAAGAGGCGATTCATCCGCTGATCCGTCTCTGTGCCAAGCTTCTAAGCGATGACCCGCTGTTCTTCCTGGTAAATTCCTATACCACAGGGCTGGCTCCGGCGGTTCTGACCTATATGATTGCCACGGAGCTTATGAAGTTCCATGGAAATGTAGATTCCCAGGAGGTAGGACTCCCTGTGACCGCCAGCGGTCTGGTATTACCCTGTGGCGCCAGCGGACGCTGGGAGAAGAAATAATTTTTAGCATCTGCAAAACAGGCAGAACAGCTGTGCCAGGCAGAAGCTCCTGCAAAGCTTGTCCATATCATCGGTCTGCCGCTGATAGGACTGACTGTTCTGACTGTATGTATTTTCGGTATAGCGGTAGCTTTGAAGTGTCCGCTGATAAACTGCATTATTCGGGTCTAGCTGCAAAGCCTTCTGGATCTGAGTCACCGCCAGCATCTGATTATGCAGTCCATAGTTTGCGAGCGAACTTAGATAATACCACCTGGCGTTCCGCGTCACTCCGGTCATTCCATTCAGTACGGAGTCTGCGAACTGGTATTTCCCCATATTGATAAAATCTACGGCTTGGCGCATCGTCTCACTGTCCGAGTAGACCTGCCTGGGCCGTTCTACATTCATGCGCATCCCCCTAAAGCCAAAGAAATCCTCGAAGCTGCCAAAGCCGCCGAAGGGATCACTGCTATAAGGGCCGTTTCGGTAAGGTCCATTCTGGTATGGTCCATTTCTGTAGGAGCCATTGCCATAGGCTCCTCTTCCGAATGGGTCATTGTCAAACGGTCCGTTTCCAAAGGGACTCTGTCCGTACCCACCGTAATTCGGCTGTCTCCGGTATTTCTCCGGATTATTCAGCATATCGTAGGCCTCATTGATCTCATTCATTTTATCCACTGCATGGGGATCGCCCGGGTGAAGATCGGGATGACATTCTTTTGCTCTCTGCCTGTAGGCTCTTTTAATCTCTTCCTTGGAGGCATCCCGGCCTATCCCGAGAACTCTGTATGGATCATCTATCATCCTTCTTCTCCTTTGCTCGTATTTTTAGATCGTATTGCTGCCAGACACCGGCATAGAGGATGTTCCGCAGCAGCTGCTCATCCTGCACCAATGGAAGACGTTCAAAAATTTCCATCGCATTGCCAAGAGGCAGCCTTAAGGCCGACTCCATCTCCTCCGGCTTTTTCCTCATGGGAATCAGGGGATTGTAGTTTCCGGTCTTTTTATCCTTTTTATAATCCATCGTAGCATCCATCAGATAGATGAAACGCCCCAGTTCATAGCCGAAAGCCCGCAGGCTGTTGCTCCAGAAATCCTCTTCGTATACAAAAAGCTCCGAGAGCATCTTCCCGGAACAATTGATCGCCTGATCTGCATTGGCTCCCGGTGCCTGCTCGATGAAATCGAGTTCCTGAAGGCTCTCTGTGATCGCCTTGCACTGACGGGGATAAGTCTTTTCCACCTTCCTGTAGGCTTTTTGAAGCCGTTTCCCATACCAGTGCTTTCCTGCTTTTTTCTCATCCTTCCAGTCATCCAGTGCCTTATAGTAGGCCAGGGCTACCGTCATATCCGCAGCATACTCCGTAAAGCGGTTTTCTGTGGCCGCACTCGTGCGCAGCGGATGCACGGCACAGCGAAAGCTGGCCTTGGTCTCTGCCGGCTCATATAAAGAAGAAAGGAACAGAATCACAAAAGTCATGTCGTAGCTTAAGCTCATCCGCTCCAATTCTCCATATCTCATTTTTAAATTTCTGCAGAGTCCGCAGTAAATTCTTTGATAACGTTCCTGTTCTTCTTTCGAAAGCTTCGAACGGATGCATGTAATATATCCGAACATTTGTTCACTCCTTGTAACTGTTCCACACCCGAATAACTAAGATCTTAACATGCATTCTGTTCGTGTCAATGGCTTTCATACTTCTTTTAGACTATTTTCAATTTTTTTACATTTTTTCTCCAAGAGAACGCATGTCTCTACCCCCGCCGTCTGCGGGAACATATCCACCGGCTGTACCCGGGTCAGCTGGTAGCGGCCGTCGGCGCATAGGATTTTTAAATCGCGTGCCAGTGTAGCCGGATCGCAGCTGACATAGACGATACGCTTCGGCTCAAGTGCCAGCATCGTCTCCAGGCAGGCCGGATCGCTGCCCTTTCTCGGTGGGTCGATGACAATGACATCTGCACGGATGCCTTCCTTTTTATATTTTTCAGGCAGAACCTCCTCTGCCTTTCCCAGATAGAATTCAACATTCGTAATTTCGTTTCGTCTGGCATTTTCTCTTGCATCCTCCACGGCCTGCGGAACGATTTCTACACCATAGACTTTTCCTGCACTTCTGGCAAGAAACAGGGAAATCGTACCGATGCCGCAATAGAGCTCCCAGACCGTCTCCTGGCCGGTAAGTCCCGCATATTCCAGTGCTGTGCGATACAGCTTTTCGGTCTGCATCGGATTCACCTGATAGAAAGACAGCGGAGAAATCTGATAGCTGATATCACCGATTTTATCCGTGATATAGGTCTGACCACGTACCGGAATGATCTCATCTCCCAAAATTACGTTCGTATTCTTCTGATTAATATTCAGGGTCAGGCTGGTCATTCCCGGAATCTCAAAAAGGCGGTCAGCCAGCTGCTCCACCTTCGGAAATTTCCTGCCATTTATCACCAGACAGACCATCAGTTCACCGGTGACAAAGCCTTTGCGGATCAGGGCATGGCGAAGAAGACCCTTGCCCGTCTTCTCATCGTATGGTTCGATATGATTTTCCTCTAAAAATTTCAGGATAATCTCCAAAATCGGCTGGTTTTCTTCGATTCCGAGCGCGCAGTCTGTCTCCGGTACGATGCTGTGGGTACGGCCTGCGTAAAAGCCGGTAACGATATGCCCCTCCTTGTCCTTTCCGAATGGGAACTGCGCCTTATTGCGATAGCGATAGGGCTCATCCATACCCAGAACCGGGTTTACCGGCGGATCACTAAAGCCACCGAGGCGCTTTAAGTCCTCCCGCACCTTTTCTTCTTTATACAAAAGCTGTTTTTCATAGGAAAGTCCCTGAATCTGGCAGCCGCCGCAGCGCCGGTACTGATTGCAGCGGGGCTTCTCACGGTCGGGGGATGCCTGCAAAAGCTCTGCCAGGCGGGCAAAGGCGTAGCCCTTCTTCACCTTTGTCAGGCTGACCCGCACCCTGTCTCCGGGAAAGGTATCCTTCACAAAAAGGGGATAGCCATCGATTTTGCCTATCCCCTCTCCAGCACTTCCCATTGATTCGATTGTCACTTCCACCAAATCGTTCTTTTTCAATTTAAACCTCCGTCTTACGCAGATTGGACTCGAAGAAACGGTTGTAGCCAAGCCAGCCATGATTTGAGCCTGCTGCCTTAAAGATCTCCTTCATCGTCTCCATTTTCGCGTCGGTATTGTCCGCCAGGTTTAAGGCCATCGCCTCCGCCAGAGCAGGCTTCTTCGGGGAACCGTACTCCAGTTCTCCGTGATGTGCCAGGATACAGTGCTTCAGCTCATTTTCCAGCTTCTTCGGAAAGCCCGGAATCTGATGCGCCCGCTCGGCAATCATCTCACTTCCCATGGCGATATGACCCAAGAGCTGCCCCTCATCGGTATAATCATTCTGCGGAAAATCCGAGAGCTCGTAGACCTTTCCCATATCATGGCAAATAGCCGCTGTATACAGGAGATCCCGATTCAAATAAGTATAATTCTGCACATAATATTCGCAAAGCTTCGTCACATTCAGGGTATGCTCCAGCAGGCCTCCAACAAAGCTATGATGTACCGTCTTCGCTGCAGAGTGGAATTTAAAAGCCCGGACAAAATCGGTATCCTCCACAAAAAAGCTTTTTAAAAGAGCACGCAGATGCGGCTCCTCCACCTGTCCGGCATAGTGCATCAGTTCCCGGTACATTTCCTCGATATCCCGGTCGCTTACCGGAAGATAATCTGCCGGATTGTATTCGCCCTCTCTTGCTTTTCTGACACGCTTTACGTTCAGCTGCAAGGTTCCCTGAAAGCTTGTGGCATCTGCTACGATTTCGATATAATCTAGGGCATCAAAGTCGTCGATTCCCTGAGAATTCGGATCCCAGATTTTCGCATCTGCCGTACCGGTCTTATCCTGTAGTATCAGATTCTCATAAGCCTTTCCGTTCTTCGTGACTGCAGACTGACGCTGCTTGCACAGATAAATACCGGAAACGCGCTCGCCCTCCCGGATAGATTCAATGTATTTCATGTCATTCTCCTCATATTCGTTTTAGCATTCATTGTAGCACGTCAAGCTTCACGCTGCACGTAATTTCTTTATATTCCTCTTTTCCCTGGCGCATAACCTTCACCCGGATCGCCTGATCCTTTGAAAATTTCAGAAGCATTTCCTGAATCTCTGCCAAACTCGAGATCGTCTTTCCGCTGATCTCCGTGATGACATCTCCGGCCTGCAGGCCACCGTTCATCGCCGGGGAATCGGGTTCTACCGATGAGATATAGACACCAGCAGGAATTCCGAGATTTTCTGCAATCTCTTCCGTCACCTGACTGCCCTTGATGCCCATGTAGACCAGATCCTGGCTGTTCGAAAGATGCTCGATGACGGCCTTCATATCCGAAATGGCATAAGCCGTCAGTGCCTCTTCGTTCGAGGTCTGCAGATAGGTATCCTCAATCAATCCGATCACCTGGCCATCCAGATTCAGAAGCACACCGCTCCCTCCCTCGGAACGGGGCATATCCGTAATCAGCAGGCGGTATTCTGCATCGATGACACTGGTCTTATGACCGGGAGCCAGAAGATTTCCAAACTTCAGGGAACCCGAAAAGCCTGCCGGGCTGCCCACTGCGATGACATTGTCTCCGGCCTTTAAGCTTCTGGAGCTTCCCAGATCTGCAATTTTCACCGTCCCGATCGTCCCCTCATCCAGGACGGCCAGACTGACACTGACAATGGCCAGATTCGTGATCTGGTCGTATTTTTTCAATACAGCCTCGTGGCTTTTTCCGTCCGCGAAGGTCACTTGAAGAGCACTTGCCTCCTTTACCGGCTGATAAGGCGTCAGGATCAATAGCTCTACTCCGTTATTCCCTACCAGGAGACCGCTGATCTCAAGCCGACTTTCATAGGTCTCCTGAAACCAATCCGTATCGCTGCTCGAGGCAGTCACCGTTACCAGACTTTTTTCTGCCTCCGAGGCCACGCTTTTCAGCTTTGTATACAATTTCTGGTAATCACTGAGCTCCAGTTCCTGGGTCTCGGTAATGACAATCGGTTCCGTGGACGGATCCTCGGTTTCCCCTTCCGCCTCTTCATCCCGCGGGATCGTAATTTCTGTCTTTTCTTCCTTGCCGAATGTCCGCTCCATAAAGGGCGTCACCTTTACAAAGACAAAGCTTGCCACAGCACCGCAAAGAGCTGCCGCTGCGATCCATCCGCAAAGCCTGCGAAAGCGTCTGGTATGATAAAAGGGCTGTTTTTTGATCATCTCTTTTACAAAGGAAAATTCTTCCTGGTTTGGTTTTTTCTCTTCTCCCATCTTTTCTCCCCTAAAAAACCTCCGTATCCTATCCCCATTTTAATACATTTCCTTTGGGGTGTCTACAAACAAAAACTTCTTTTCATTCCTTTCAAAGTGCGCTATACTTTGAGTATTATGAACGAAAAAGTATATCAAACACTGGAATTTTATAAAATTATCGAAAAGCTGGCCAAGGAAGCCGGAAGCGACGGCGGCCGGAAGCGCTGTCTGAAGCTTGTGCCCATGCACGATCCGGAATCCATCCGAAGCGCCCAGCAGGAAACCGAGGATGCCCTCACAAGACTTTACCGCCGAGGAGGAGTCAGCTTCTCCGGCACAAAGGATGTCCGTCCTTCCCTGAAGCGCCTGGCCATCGGAAGTACCTTAAATATCCTGGAGCTTCTCGACGTATGCTCTCTTTTGGAAACAGCTGCCCGGGCAAAGCAGTATGCAAGGCAGAACGAAGGCCGGGAAGACAATCCGGATTCCCTGGAGCCGCTTTTTGACACACTGGAGCCCTGCTCCCAGCTGTCCTCGGAGATCCGCCGCTGTATCCTCTCGGAAGACGAGATAAGCGACGATGCAAGTCCGGCTCTCCATCATGTACGCCGCAGCATTCTCCAGACCAATGAGCGAATCCATGCTACCTTGTCCGGCATGGTCAATGGCTCTGCGCGGACTTATCTGCAGGAGGCAGTGATCACCCAGCGAAACGGACGTTACTGTATCCCGGTCAAGGCGGAATACCGCAGTCAGGTTCCCGGCATGATCCATGACCAGTCCTCCACCGGTTCCACCCTCTTTGTAGAACCGCAGGCCGTAGTGAAGCTGAACAATGATTTAAAGGTTCTTTATCTGAAGGAGCAGGAGGAAATCGAACATGTCCTGGAGTCTTTGAGCAATCAGACTGCTCTCTGTACGGAAGAGCTGGAGCAGGATTATGAGCTTCTTGTAACCCTCGATTTCATCTTTGCGAAAGCAAAGCTTGCAAAAGCAATGAAGGCCACACGGCCGGAATTTAACGAAGAAAAACGGATTTATATTAAGGAAGGGCGCCATCCGCTCCTCGATCCGAAAAGCGTCGTCCCTGTCACGATCCGCCTGGGACAGGCGTATGATCTCCTCATTGTCACCGGCCCGAATACCGGCGGTAAGACAGTCTCCCTGAAGACAACAGGCCTTCTGACCCTGATGGGACAGGCCGGACTGCATATACCGGCTGCGCCGCATTCCGAGCTTGCCATCTTTGACGATGTCTATGCTGATATCGGAGATGAACAGAGCATCGAGCAGTCCTTAAGTACCTTCTCTTCCCATATGACAAATATCATCCGGATTCTGAAGGAGGCATCTCTCAATTCTCTGGTTCTCTTTGACGAGCTCTGCGCCGGAACTGACCCGACCGAGGGCGCTGCCCTTGCCATCGCGATCCTTTCTCATCTTCATAAGCTCGGCATCCGCACGATGGCCACCACGCATTACAGTGAACTGAAGGTCTTCGCCCTCTCCGGAGAGGGTGTCGAAAATGCCTGCTGCGAATTCGATGTGGAGACCCTAAGTCCCACCTATCGCCTCCTTATCGGCATTCCAGGCAAGAGCAATGCCTTCGCTATCTCCAAAAAGCTGGGGCTGCCAGAATTTCTTATCGAGGATGCGAAGGAAAACTTAAGTGAGCAGAACGAAAGCTTTGAGGATCTCCTCTCCGATCTGGAGAGCAGCCGCCGCACCATTGAACTGGAGCAGGCTGAGATAAAGGAGCATAAGGAAGAAATCCGCTCCCTTCGTGAGGCACTGGAGAAAAAACAGGAAAAGCTGGACGGCCAGCGTGACCGCATTCTGCGCGAAGCAAATGAACAGGCCAGAAAAGTTCTCCAGGAAGCAAAGGATTATGCGGATGAGACCATGAAGAACTTCCATAAGTTTGGCAAGGCTAACATCTCCGCCAGCGAGATGGAGGCAGAGCGTGCCAAGCTTCGGGAGCGCATCAAGAAGACAGAAAAGAATGCGCAGAAGGATGAGACCAAAAAGCCGAAAAAGGCTTTGAAGGCCTCCGATCTGCACCTGGGTGATATGGTAA
Source organism: Bulleidia sp. (assembly GCA_963640245.1). Taxonomy (GTDB): domain Bacteria; phylum Bacillota; class Clostridia; order Lachnospirales; family Lachnospiraceae; genus Laedolimicola. The sequence goes on along the minus strand of CAVHYN010000043.1, from coordinate 41,227 downwards.
AGGTCTTAAGCCTGAACCTTCAGGGTACTGTCAGCACCCTTCCGGACGCCAAGGGAAATCTCTATGTCCAGATGGGAATTCTGCGCTCTCAGGTAAAGCTTACCGACCTCGAGCCGGTGGATGAACCGGTCATCACCTCCAAGCAGCTGAAAAGAACCGGATCCGGCAAGATCAAGATGAGCAAATCCGCCAGCGTCAGCACGGAGATCAACCTCATCGGCATGACCGTAGACGAAGCCCTGGCGCATCTCGACAAGTATCTCGACGATGCCTATCTGGCTCACCTTCCCTCTGTCCGCATCGTGCATGGCAAGGGAACCGGAGCCCTCAGAAAGGCTGTACAGGGTCTCTTAAAGCGCAGCAAATATGTAAAATCCTACCGCCTCGGTGAATTCGGCGAGGGCGACGCAGGCGTTACGATTGCCACCTTCAAACAGGAGTAAAAAATGGTTGCTAAACAAAAAATTCTCATCGTAGACGATGATAACAATATTGCAGAGCTTATCTCTCTGTATCTGACAAAGGAATGCTATGAAACGACGATTGTCAATGACGGCGAGGAGGCATTGAAGGTCTTCGACAGCTTCCGTCCCCAGCTGATTCTCCTTGACCTGATGCTGCCCGGCATCGACGGCTATCAGGTCTGTCGGGAGATCCGGGCGAAATCCAGCGTCCCCATCATTATGCTCTCCGCCAAGGGAGAGGTCTTTGACAAGGTTCTCGGCCTGGAAATGGGCGCAGACGACTACATCATCAAGCCCTTTGATTCCAAGGAGCTCGTGGCCAGATGCAAGGCCGTGCTTCGGCGTTACCAGCCGGTAAAGCCTGCCGAGAGTTCTGCCCCGTCTGCCCAGATCGTCGAATATCCGGATCTTGTCATCAACCGAACCAATTATTCTGTTCTCTATCAGGGAAGGGCGGTGGAAATGCCGCCGAAGGAGCTGGAGCTTCTGTATTTTCTGGCCTCCTCCCCCAACCAGGTCTTTACGAGAGAACAGCTCCTCGATCATATCTGGGGCTATGAATATATCGGTGATACCAGAACCGTGGATGTCCATATCAAGCGTCTCCGGGAGAAGCTGAAGGATCATCCCAGCTGGAGCCTGACGACAGTCTGGGGAATCGGATACAAATTTGATGTCAAAGGATAGACGAAGATGAAGCACTCTCTTTACCTGAAATTTATACTGGCCTATCTCCTCTTCGGTATCCTGGGTTTTCTCACCATCGCAATTTTCAGCTCCGGGATGACGCTCCGAACGCTGACCGTGGGGGAGGCAGAAAGCCTGTATCGGGAAGCTAATTATATTTCTTCCAATTTTGTAAAAACCTATGCCCAGGACACCACGGATACCAAGTCTCTTTCTACGATCCGTTCTCATTTTCAGGCTCTTTCTTCCTACCTGGGTGCTGAAATCTGGCTGGTGAATACGGACGGAACCGTCCTGATCGATTCGACGAATAGTTCTTCGGAAAATACAACTGCTGTCATCGAAGACTTCGATGCGACGGATATGGGCAGCCATTATTATCAGATCGGTGATTTCTACGGCATGTTTTCGGAGGAGACCCTGACTGTGTCCGCTCCCATCACCTACAATTACAAACCGAGAGGCTATGTCCTGATTCACCTTCCGATGTCAGGACTCTGTGAAAAGCGGGATACCCTGCTCAATATCACCTATCTGACCCTTCTCTTTCTCTTCGCCTTTTCTCTGCTGATTCTCGGTGTCTTTACCTTCGCCGTCTATCGGCCGCTTTTGAAGATCACCTCTGCCGCGAAGCAATATGCCGAGGGGAATTTTTCTTATGCGCTGGAAATCACGGGCGAGGATGAAATCAGCCAGCTCTCTGCTACCCTGAATTATATGGCTCATGAGCTGGGTGAGACAGATGAGTATCAGAAAAAATTCGTTGCCAATATTTCCCATGATTTTCGTTCCCCGCTGACTTCGATCAAGGGCTATATCGAAGCCATTCTGGACGGCACCATCCCGCCGGAAATGCAGGAGAAGTATTTAAACATCGTTCTGATGGAAACCGAGCGGCTGACTAAGCTGACGAACGGACTTCTGACTCTGAATTCCTTCGATACCAAGAAAAACCGTCTGGAGCTTACCGCCTTCGATATCAATGGTGTCATCAAGGATACCGTCGCCTCCTTTGAGGGGCGCTGTACTGCCCGCCATATTTCGATCGCTCTGGTTTTCGATGCCAGACAGCAGCTTGTACTGGCCGATATCAGCAAGATCCAGCAGGTTCTCTATAACCTCTTAGACAATGCCATCAAATTCAGTCCCGATCATTCCGAGATCACGATCGAAACGACCCTACGCCACGAAAAGGTCTTTATCTCTGTCAAGGATCAGGGCATCGGCATTCCCCGGGACAGCATGAAAAAAATCTGGGAACGTTTCTACAAGACCGATACCTCCAGAGGCAAGGACAAGAAGGGAACCGGCCTCGGTCTCTCCATCGTAAAGGAAATCATCACCTCCCACGGAGAACATATCAATGCCATCTCCACGGAGGGTGTCGGAACAGAATTTATCTTTACCCTCCCGCGGGTCAATACCGATGAGGAAGCTTAGGATTCTACAGGAAATCCTTTAATGCAACCCCACTCTTCTTTTTCTCCAGCATAAGGGCAATCAGATCTACGATATGTGCTCCGGCCTCCACCGGTGAGATCCCGTGACGGCTGATGTTCGATACGACCGTATAATCCGATTCACTCATATCCGGACGGGCATCGTAGGCAATATAGGCCGACATGCTCTCACTGGTCAGAAGCCCCGGTCTTTCGCCAATCAGGACACAGCTGACCTTTGCACCTACTAAAGGTCCTATGGTTCTTGCCGTATTGACGCGGCAATAGCGGACAAAAAAGGGTGTTCCCACCTTGATGCCCCGATCCTCCAGTCCGTATTTCAGGGTCGGATAGAGATCCGGGATATTCGCAGCGATGCTCGGGGAACAAAGGCCGTCTCCAAAATAGATCTGGACATCCGGTGCCTCGATGCAATGCTGTCTGATATATTCCTTTGTATCCTCTTCGAACAGTCTTCCCAGATCCGGCCTGGTCAGCATCTCGTGCTTATCCCGGCATTTGGTTCGTACCTCAAAAACTCCCAGACTTTCCACTACTTCTCTTGCCACTTCGGAAAAAACGGCATCGGCCGCAGCCGCCTGGTCTGCATGAAACCGCAGCATCGGAACCGTTTTATACCGCGCACCGGTATGTCCATTTCCGATACGCGCCGGTGTCGCCCGCTTCATTTTCTTTAATTCTTCCGGCTTTTCGACCGGATCTGCGTAGATCATTTCTCCAATCGCCTGTTCTGTCAGATTCATAGCCACGCACCTCCTATTCTCATCGGATAAAAATCGTCGGATCTCCAGCTCTCCTGGTCAGATGACCATCCTTCCAGATTCCCCACCGAATCATCCAGTCTTCAAATTCGCGAATCGGTCTCTTGCCGTACAATTCCCGGACGGCTGCCACATCCTGAAAACCGGTAGACTGGTACATCAGCATGATGTCATCCCCCTGAGGCAGACCCATGACATAATGACAGCCGGATCCTGCGAGCAGCATCAAAAGGCTTTCACAGTCATTTTGATCCACCGGCATATGATTGGTATAACATACATCACACCCCATCGGAAGTCCGTGCAGGTGACCGCAGAAGACATCCTCAAGCCCTGCCCGCAAAAGCTGCTTGGTATCGTAGATGTATTCCGGTCCGATGAAGCCTACTACTGTATTTACAAGGAAGGGCTCATAATGCCTTGCCAGTCCGTAGCAGCGGCATTCCATCGTCTGCTGATCGCTGTTCCAATGTCCTTCGGAGGATAGCTCGGAGCCCTGACCAGTCTCGAAATACATGACATTTTTTCCCTTGGCAGATCCTCGGTCGCGAAACATGGCATTCGCTTCCTCCAGCATTCCGGCCGATACTCCAAAGGCCTCCATGGAGATCTGGGAACCTGCGATCGACTGAAAACAGAGATCCGCCTTCCCCTTTCCGCTGTTTAACACTTCCATCTGTGTCGTTACATGAGATAGAACGCATGTTTGGGTTGGAATCTCATATTTATCCCTGATATCTCCCAGGGTATTCCAGATCTCCAGGGTACTGTCAAAGGTATCAATGGAAGGATTGAGGCCAAGAACCGCATCGCCGATCCCGTAGCTTAGGCCCTCCAGAGTAGAGGCCATCACACCCTCCGGATCGTCCACCGGGTGATTAGGCTGCAGGCGGGATGCGAGGACTCCCTCTTTTCCGATGATCGTATTACAGGTCGCCTCTACCCGAATCTTATTGCCCGCATAAACCAGGTCGAGATTCCCCATAAGCTTCGAGATGCCTGCGATTACCTCGCTGGTCATGCCACGGCTTGCATCCAGGATTTCTTCACTTGTGACCTCCTGATCGAGGATCCACTCCCGCATTTCTCCTATGGTCTTTCCCTGAATCTTCTGATAAGCCTTCTCATCCAGATCATCCTGGATGATCCGGGTGACTGCATCCTCCTCATAGGGTGCTGCCGGATTTTCCCGCAGATCATGAACCGTAAGATTGCTGAGGACGTCCTTTGCCGCGATACGCTCCAGCTTATTTTCTGCTGCCACGCCGGCCAGGCCGTCTCCGGATTTCTCCTCGCTTGCCTTACAAAGAACCTCCTTTATATTCTGAAACTCGTAAGTCTTTCCATAGAGTCTCGTCTTTAAATTCATCTGCGTCACCCTCCTTCTGTCTGATTCTGGAAAATCAGGGTCTTGATCACCACCGGAATCGCACTGCCACCGGCCACCGGCCTGCCGATATCGATATAATCGCCATTTGTGCAGCGAATGCCATCCATACAGATCAGCACCCGCTTTCTAGCATCCACGCGCCGAATCGCCTGTCCAAGAGCCTTCGCCATATCTTCCTTCAGAATCAGGATCATCTTTTGCTCCCGGTCGAAAATCCGATCGTAGCCCTTCACCAGAGCCTCCGCAAGCCGCTGAACGTCCAGGAATCCAGGGCAGGTCAGGCCATCGAAGGCAATGGCCAGCTGGATATTACCCCGATGGTCAAAATACTGCCGAACCCTCGAAAGTTCCTCCTCGATCCCCTCAATATCGGAAGGCCTGCTGCAGCGAATCTTTCCGATAGGGATACTCTTTAGCGGAAAATCTGTCTCCGTATACGAAATGGTACTGCCGGAGATAGCAAGCGTCTCGTTCCCGGCTCCGATGACCGTCGCCCGCATCGTCTCGGCCGCCTTTTCCCGCCTTGCTCTTTGAAAATGGGGATTTTTTCCAATCTCTTCTGCAAGGATAACACCCAGATCTCCAAAGGCGTAGCGCTCCTGCTTCTTTTCCATGCATGCGGCTACACCTCCGGAAAAAACAAAGATATCCGGAACCTCCGTGACATGAATCAGATGATTCGTCTTAAAGTGCTCCACAAGCTCTGTCGCCGGGGAAAGTCCCACCGCCTCTGCCAAAAGTTCAGCGAACTTCGCTGCCAGCTTCTGAAGCCTTTCCTCATCTACCGGATCTCTCGTCCGCAGCTCCGTCACTTCCTGTACCTTTTCACTCACATAGGTATAATGACCATCCTGAATTTTTACCAGTCTTCCGCCGATATCCAGGCAGGCCGTATCATAAACCTCTCCATCCTTAAAATAGGCAATGTTCGTCGTTCCGCCGCCGATATCGAGATTGGCCACCAGCTTGCCGGTCTCCTTAGAAAGCTTGGCTGCACCCGATCCTCTTCCGGCCAGGACGGATTCCAGATCCGATCCGGCCGTCGCGACGACAAAGTCTCCAGCCTTTCGGCTAATCAGCTCCAGCGTATCCTTCGCATTTTGCTTTCGCATACTTTCCCCGGTAATGATGATGGCTCCGGTATCCAAAGCTGTTGGAGGGATGCCGGATTTCCTATATTCCCCTTCTATGATATCCCAAACCTTTTTTGCATCGATATGATCCACATCCATCAGAGGAGTAAAATGAATCTCACCCCGATACAGGATCTTTTTTTCCACGATTTTTGTCTCCGGAACCCGACCAAAGCCTGCCACATCCTTAAGCAAGATCTCCGAGATGATCAGCTGGGTGGTGCTTGTGCCGATATCGATGCCTACGCTTTTCATACGCTCTTCCATCGTTACTTCAGTTCTTCCATATAATGAATCGTTTCCAGCTGGTTCAGCTTCGAAAGAATATCGCTGTGATTGCAGCGCTTCTTTAAGTCGATATTTACCATCAGTACGATATCCTTTGCCAGCAGGGTGGCCTTCTTCTGCTTTTCAAGCGTGACAATATTGTAGTCATTTTTCTTTACAAAGTCATTCAGCTCGCTGAGTCCCTCATTCTTATCGACCTCCAGATAGAGCTTGATTACGGGAAGATTCTCATCGATGCGATGGCTCACCTTCGTCATAACAGTCATGACAAAAACCAGCATCAGGAAGGCGGCGATGCTTCCCTGAAAATATCCGGATCCTACGGAGATTCCCAGGCAGGCAGTAGCCCAGAGACTTGCCGCCGTCGTCAGACCCCGGATGTAATTTCGCCCGGTCACCAGGATGCTGCCCGCTCCCAGAAAACCGATGCCGCTGATAACCTGGGCTGCCAGCCTGGCCGGATCTCCCGTATGATAGGTATCTACCAGATACTCATCGACGATGATCACCAGCGCTGCTCCCATACAGACCAGCGAAAAGGTACGGATTCCCGCTGGCTGTCCATGGGTACTTCTCTCATATCCGATCGTACCGCCCATAAAGGTAGCCAGAAGAAGCCGCAGGACGATACTCACTGTATTAAATTCACTCAGCCAGTTCATGACGTCTTCCTCCATTTGATCAAGATGCCCCACAGTTTCCTGTGGGGCAAGGTTTTTTCGGAACTTAAGATTCTGACTTTCCTGCCAGGAACGGTGTGAACTGCTCGATGATGCTGTCGCGATCCTCAGCAGCCTTTACGAGATCCAGGTCTACCAGGTTTGCCAGCGGATCCTCGCTGTAGCCCTCGGGGATGTCAGCGATGACACCGATTCCGGTGATGGGATATTCCTCGGAATAAGCTGCCATAGCCTCATCTGAGATTGCCCAGTCAAGGAAGGTATAAGCGCAGGGATTGATTTCATCCTTTGCTACCAGACAGTTTGCCTCTACGTCCCAGCCACTTCCCTCGGACGGGAATACAACGGTTACTTCATCGCCGTACTCCTGATACAGGGTAGCGCAGCGGTAACCCATGGAAAGACCGATTGCACACTCGCCGCTGGCTGCCATTTTTGCAGGCTTGGAACCGGAGGTTGTATACTGAGCGATGTTGTCATTGAGCTTGGTCAGGTAATCCCAGCCTTCCTCATCGCCCATCATCTGAAGGATACCATTGACAGTCAGCATACCGGTACCGGAGGATGTCGGATCCGGCATAACAATCATGCCTTTATATTTCGGGTCAGCAAGGTCTGCAAACGAGGTCGGAACCTCAACACCTGCAGCCTCACATTCTTTATTATTTACCAGGAAGGCAGTCTCATAAACGTCGATACCGGTCCACTTCAGTTCGCCGTCACCATCTGCATCTGCATCCTTGAAGTTTGCCTCGATGCGGTCTGCACCTTCCGGCGTATAGGACTGAATCAGGCCATAGGAATCGAGCTGCAGAAGAACGGATGCAGAGGTTCCCCAGATAACATCTGCTACTGGATTATCCTTCTCTGCAATGGCCTTTGCGATAATCGTTCCGGTCGCATCTCTTACGATATTGACTTCAATATCCGGATACTCCTCATAGAAGGACTGCAGGTAGGTCTCGATGATATCGTCCTCCAGCGCCGTATAAACGGTGATGGAGCCTTCGGTACCCTTTGTCACGCTGCCGTCTGCGCTTGCTGTCTCAGTCGCTGCATCCGATGACGAGCTGTCTGCCGTCTCGGTGGTAGACTTGACTCCGCAGCCTGCCAGACTGGATACCAGCATCGCTGCCATGATCGTGGCTACACATAGTCTTTTTTTCATAATAACTACCTCTTTTCCTCTTTATTTAGAAATCGTCTTTGCCTCCAGACCCTTACCGGTTTTCCATCGGTTCAGACGGTTTTCTACCATATGATTGATAAGCTCATAGATGGCTCTTGCTACTATATTAATAAGAAGAATTAACAGGGACATGGCTGCCGCTGTGGCATAATCTCCGTTGTCATCCATATTCAGGATGGCGATGGCTGCCGGCTTCGTCTTTGTTGTATACAGGAATACAATGGCGGATACCGTTACCATGGAGTTTACGAAGTAATACATGAAGATCTCTAACACTGCCGACAGGGACATAGGCACCGTCACCCGGGCGAAGAGTCTCCAGAATGGAATGGACATGGACTGGGCGACACCCTCGTACTCTCCGGACAACTTCTTCAGCGAGGTCGTCGCTGTGATAAAGGTGACGGAGAACATATGGATGATGTTACAGAGGATCATGATGGTCATCGTCCGGTACAGTCCGTGAAAGCTATTCTCAATCGCGATTCCAAGGAAGGGAATCTCGATCCACTGTTTGTTGAAGAAAATGATGTAGGCCAGACCTAAAACCAGTCCCGGAAGAGCCATGGGCAGCATCGCGAAGAAACGGCAGAGTCCGCGAATCTTTCCGAATACCTCGGTCTTCTCAATCAGATAGGCATTGACAAATACGATAACCGTACCTACCAGGGCAGTCAGGCCGGAAAGCTTGAAGCTGTTCAGGAAGCTTGCGCTGCCGCTTCCGACAAGCTTTGCCTCGAAATCGAAGTTCTTCAAGGTAAAGCTTAGGTCTGTCGGCCATCTCTTTACGAAGGCACTCATCGCAACGCTGGCAATCAGCCCCAGGATACACAGAACGATGATGCTGCAGAAAATCTGGTAGATCACGTCACGGATTTTCGAAGGCTCCGGTACGAAGGAAACTGCCTTGGAGGAGAGCTGGTCGTTCTCACTCTTCTTTCGCATGATCGAGTCAATGATGAAGGCGATAAAGGCTGGAATCGTCAGGAACACACCTACGACTGCTCCCATCGACATATTCTGCTGACCGATGACCTGACGATAGACGTCTGTCGCCAGTACACTGTAGTTTCCTCCTACTACGGTCGGTGCTCCGAAGTCGGTAAAGCTCAAGGTGAAGCAGACGATGAAGCTGTTGATCAGGCCGTAGCGGATGTTCGGAACCGTCACTGCGAAGAAACGCTTGGCCGGGGAGGTTCCCATAACCGTCGCTGCTTCATATAAGCGGTTGTCTGCATTTTGCAGGGCAATGATTAAAACCAGGAAGGCCTGGGGGAAGGTGTAGAAAATCTCCGACATGATGATTCCCGGGAAGCCGTAGAGTCCCACGTCGATACCCAGTACCTCAGTAAAGAAGCCCTTGGTGCCGAAGAGATAAACCAGCGCCATGCCGTGTACCATGGTGGGAAGAAATAAGGACAACATTCCCAGATACTTATAGGCAATCTTGAACTTCATATTTGTTCTTGTGATTCCATAGGCAAATACAAGTCCCAGCCCTGTACTTGCCGCTGCAGTCACCACAGATACCACCAGCGAATGCCAGATAGACTGTCTCAGAAGGGGATTTTCAAAATAGGTTTTAAAGTTCTCAAGCCCCACATAATTTCCCGCTGTATCGGTGAAAACCTTGCTGAGAATCATGACCATCGGAATGACCAGAAAAATCAGAAAAAAGCAAAACATGAAAAGAATCAGGATTCTCTGAACGATGGTACTGGGTGTTTCGCTTCGAAGCTTTGCTGTCTTTCCCTTGCTCATACATCGTTCCTCCTTACTTGTTATAAACTTCCATGTCCACATTCAGATTGTAATAGAGAAGCTTTCCTTCTTTGAAATGGATATAGAGATCGTCGCCGCTCTTTAGTCCCATGGCCTCGAATCTCTCGGTCGGCATATCCAGGTAAATGACCTCACTGCCCAGGGTGCTGGCCTGATTCTTTCGAAGGCTTAAGGAAATCCGGAAGGCAGAGCCATGAAACTCTACGTCGCTGATGCGAACCTTGTAGGAATCCGGCGTTCCCTTCTCGACGATTTCGATATTCTCCGGACGGCAGGCTTTGACACGATAGCGGTTCTTTCGCATGTCTTCCTTCTGCTTCTCACCCTCACCGATATCACTCATCTTCCAGTAGGGATTCTTATTATCCGCCTTTCTGCTCTCATCCTCTGAGATGTCCGTCTGGAAGAAGTTGATGGAGCCAATGAAGTCTGCCACAAAGGGTGAATTCGGATTCTGGTAAACCTCGATGGGAGTTCCCATCTGCCGGACGACTGCATTGTTCATGACAATGATCTTGTCCGCCATCGTCAGAGCTTCTTCCTGGTCATGGGTAACCATAATCGTCGTGATTCCAAGTCTCTGCTGCAAATCACGGATTTCCTTTCTTACCTTCTGCCGAACCTTGGCATCCAGGGCGGAAAGCGGTTCGTCCAGAAGAAGGAAGTCCGGTGAGAGAACCAGGGCTCTTGCCAGGGCAACTCTTTGCTGCTGGCCTCCGGAGAGCTGCGCCGGATATTTATTGATATGCTCTGCCAGGTTTACCTGCTCCAGTGCATGCTTTACTTTGTCCTCGATTTCTGTCTTCTTTACTTTTTTGTTCTTCAGGCCAAAGGCAATGTTTTCTTTGACCGTCATATTCGGGAACAATGCATAGGACTGAAATACAATTCCGTAATTTCTTTTTGCCGGAGCCATATTGGTCGCATCCTCATCCCGGATATAGACCTTTCCGCCACTCGGCTTCTCCAGTCCTGCCAGAATACGAAGCAGCGTCGTTTTTCCGCAGCCGGACGGTCCAAGGAGACATACGAACTCACCTTCCTTGATACTGATGTTGATATTTTTCAGGGCGGTGAAATTCCCATATTTCTTGCTGACGTCCTCAATCCTCAAAAAAGTATCCTGCATCTTCAGCACTCCTTCCTTATCCCTCTAAAAACAGAAAAGGCGCTTTGTTCCTTTGAACAAAACGCCTTTGTTTTTTGTATTTTTCTGTTTTTGTAAAGCCTATGTAAATTTAGTTGGTATTCTAGCACGCGTTTTTTTGCGCGTCAAGAGGGAATTTTAATATTTTACCGGAATCGATACTCCGTAATGCTCCATTCCTTCCTTTAGTACCTGGAAGAAATTTACAATATCCTCCGGTGTAATCGCACCGAGAGAGCACAGACGGAAGGTATCGGTAGTGGAAATTTTGCCCGGATAAATCGTATAGCCTCTCTCATAGCAATAGTCGTGGATTTTCTCAAAATCCCAGTTCGGATCGTTCGGATACTTGATCGAAACGACCAGGCCTGCCTGCCATTCCTTCTTGATGATATCCTGGAAGCCGAGCGCATCCTTGCACTCATGGATCTTCTTCCATACGCTCAGATGTCTCTCATATTTACCCTGCTCGCCCTCCTGCCAGTATTCCTTGATGGCCTGAAGGACGGAATAGATCACCTGTACGGGCGGTGTAAAGTGCATCTCACCGGTTCTCTTGATAAAGTCGTACTGCATATACAGGTTTGTATAATAGCTTCGGGTCGGATACTCCTTTGATTTCTCGATAATTTCAGTATTGCCTACGATGAAGGACAGACCGGTCATGGCCATCAGACCCTTCTGGGAGCTTGCCATTACGAAATCCAGGTTGTCCTTTTCCATATCGATGGGAAGCATCGCGAGGGTTGAGGTCGTATCTACGGTAAAGACCTTGCCATACTTATGTACCAGGGCACCGATCTCGCGAATCGGATTCAGAAGGCCGGTACCGGTCTCATTGTGGCAGCAATGTACGAGGGCGATGTCCGGATCGCTCTTTAAGGCGTCTTCCACCACCGTCAGATCCGGTCTCTGATCATAGGGGAACTTACACTCCACATGGGGAATATGATAATAGGTCAGAACCTCTGCAGCTCTTGCAGAATAAGCACCATTGTTGATAACGAGAGCCTTCTTTCCTTCCGGAACCAGGGAATTCATCAAAACATCGATGTTGATGGTGCCGGATCCGCAGAACAGGACTGCGGAATACTTCTCTGCCGGTGCATGAACAATCTTTAAAAGATTTGCGGAAATCTCATTCATGATAGCCCCGAACTCTTTCTCTCTGGGGCAGATGTCAGGAACCACCTGTGCATATTTTACAGTATCTGTGGTGGTCGCAGGACCCGGATTTAACAGTACATTTCTTTTGATCGGCTTTAAAACTTCCATAATGTTTCCTCCTCTTTTGCACTTCGGTTCTGTGTAATTTTCATCCATTAGAACATGGCGCCAAGTTCGTGTCAATCTTTTTTTCAGCAGACTTAACGTTGACATCAACTTGGCGCCATGTTTTAATGAACCAAACCAAAAACTTATTTTTGCATCAAACGAGGAGGAATTACTATGGAAAATAAGATTCAGGCCGTCGTCTTTGACTGGGCCGGCACAACAGTAGATTATGGATGTTTTGCTCCTGTGGAGGTCTTCCTTAAGGTATTTAAAAACCGTGGCATCGACGTGACCCTGGCTGAGGCCAGAGAGCCCATGGGCATGCTGAAAATCGACCATATCCGCGCGCTGACCAAGATGCCTCGCATCGCAGAAGCATGGAAGGAAAAATACGGTGCCTACCCCACCGAGGAGGATGTTGTTTCCATGTATCAGGAATTCGAGCCCTCCCTGCTCAGTATTCTTCCGAATTTTACCACCCCGAACCCCGGTGTTCTGGACACCATCGCTGCTCTTCGTAAGGATGGACTGAAGATCGGATCCACGACCGGATATACCGAAAGCATGATGGCCATCGTCACCGAAGGAGCTAAGGAAAAGGGCTATGAGCCGGACTGCTACGTGACACCGGACGGGCTGCCCGCCGGCCGTCCCTATCCCTGGATGATGTACGAAAATGCAAAGAGACTGGGCGTTTATCCTATGTCTCATATCGTTAAAGTAGGAGATACCAAATCGGATGTCAAGGAAGGCGTCAATGCCGGTGCATGGAGCATCGGAGTCGTTCTCGGAAGCAACGAAATGGGTCTCCATAAGGACGAGGCCGAAGCCCTCTCTCCCGAAGAGCTTCAGAAAAAAATGGACGAGGTTACTAAAATCTTCTATGAAAATGGCGCACATTATGTTATAAATGAGATGAGCGAATTGCCCGGTGCAATCGCGAAAATCAATGAGGCGCTTGCCAAGGGAGAACCGGTACATGTCATCCGATAGGGATATTCATCTGCAAATCATCACCTATATCAAACAATATATCAAAAAAAACAAGCTGGCGGAGGGGGATAAGCTCCCCTCTTCCAACCAGCTTGCCGAGCATTTTCATGTCAACCGCAATACTGTCCGGATCGCTCTGGCGCAGCTTTCTGCCCAGGGTCTGATCTATTCGGAACAGGGTCGCGGTTTTTTTGTCAGTCAAAAATCCAAGCCCATCGTCTTTGCTCATGAGAACGGCATGGGCTTTTCAGAGATCCTCGATCAGGGAACCAGGAATTATGAGACCGGAATCTTAAAATATACCACCCTGCAGGCCGGATCGCACCTGGCAAAGCTGCTCGATATCGACGAAAACGATCTCGTCCATAGTCTCAAGGTTCTTCGTAAAATCGATAACCTTCCCTTTGCGATCTGCCATTCCTATCTGCCCGATAAGGTCGTACCGGGCTTTGGATCGCACCTTTCTCATTTTTCCTCTGTCAATAAGATTCTCATCGAAGAATACGGCTTCTCTCACCCGCAGTGTACGAAGCTGACCATTGAGGCCTGTCCTCCCACCAGGGAGGACATAGAGGCCTTGGATATTCCCGTCCAGATGCCGATTCTGAAGCAAAGCGAGCTCTTCTCCGTCGCTGAATCCGGTCCTGTGGAATTTTTTGTCGTACGTGCCAGAGGGGATCGTTTCTCCTTCGAGATGTCCTTTTGTTAGAGCTCTAACCCGCTCTGTAGGCTCAAAAGCCGGATTCCGGAGGCTGTCCGGAATACCTTTTTACAGAAGGCACGGATCGGCTCTTCCTTCAATTCATCCTCGTAGGAATTTACCAGAAAATCGGCTTCCAGAAGGATCTGATAGTCCATCCCTTCTACCCCTGTATAGGTATGATGATGCCCTACCAGGAAGCAGACACGTTCGATCAGCTCTGCATCATAGCCAAGCCTTTTCAGCATCTCTTCTGCCAAAGGCGGTCCTTCGACTTCCTGATGCTTGCCGCCGCAATTTCCATATTTTTCCATACTTATCCGAATTCCGATATCATGGACGATGGCTGCGGTCTCCAGGATCTCCTGGGTTCTCTCATCCAGCTTTTCCATCCGGCCGATCTGCCGTGCAAAGCTCCAGACCTTCAAAAAATGCTGGATGCGCTTCGGATCTCCTTGATCCAGTTCCATCATGGCCTCGAAAAGCCTTGTCTGTTTTTCTTCGTTCATATGAAAAGTCCTCGACTCTAACCCTTGTAATAATTGATAAGACAGCCCTTTAAGATAATCTCACGCTCGTCGTCCGTCAGTGCTCCAAGCTTCAGGATAATCTCCCGATCCTTCTCGCCGTTTACATAGGCCAAAATCTCGGTCTTTTTCTCCTCTACCGCCTCTCGAATCGCCGGGATAAAGAGGAAGTCACCCTTTGTAAAGGGAAGCTCGCCTTCGTCGATCAGGAAGGGCAGCATACCCCAGTTGATCAGGTTCGAGCGATAACGCTTGGTTGCATAGGAATGTGCGATATTTGCCCAGCCTCCCAAAACCTTCTGGCAGGAGGCTGCCTGTTCTCTGGCGGATCCGTCACCCGGCTTCACTGCAAAGATGGTGCTGCCGACACCTACATTCGTCTTATCTACACCCGGACACCATGCGTTCAGATTCTTAAATACCGGCTTCAGTTCCGGCACTGCCTCTGCAGGACAGTCTCCTGCCTCGATGGCCTTCTCCGCCTTCTGAATCTCCTTCGCAAGACCGACATAAGCCGGATCCTTTCTGGAAAGAGTAAACTCAGCCAAACCTAAGGGATTCGAACGATAAGAAGATGTCTCACCGGATGGAATCAGCTCATCGGTGGTGGTCACCGGATCATGAATCTCCGAAACCACCTTCAGAATCAGGTTCTCCGCCAATGCGGGCATCGCAGGCCAATCCTTGATATTCGGGCCAAACTGGATCTCTACACTCGGATCTGCCACACCCTTGCTGTCAAAGACACGATTCTCGTAAATCTTACTGTCGAAGAAATAGCGCGGGTTTGAGAAATCGGTATCCATTTCCGTCGCTGCAGTCAGGAAGCCTTTGTTCGCCGCTGTCGCTGCGATGGAACGGGCATCCATCAATGCCACCGATGCAATCTGGCCGCTCTGAAGCTTCGAGCCCTCACGGTTCGGGAAGTTTCTGGTAGAATGACGGATACTGAAGCCATTGTTGGACGGGGTGTCTCCTGCGCCGAAGCAGGGTCCGCAGAAGGCAGTCTTCAGAACAGCACCGGTCTCCATCAGGGTCGCAGCTGCTCCATTTTTCACCAGCTCCATATAAACCGGCATACTTGCCGGGTATACACTTAAGGTAAAGGCATCCGGTCCGATGCTCGCACCCTTCAGAATATCCGCTGCCGCACAGATATTTTCAAAGCCACCGCCTGCGCAACCTGCGATGATGCCCTGCTCCACATAAAGCTTTCCGTCCCGAATCTTGTCGGTCAGATGATAGTCCACCGCACCGCCTAAGGATACCAGTGCCTTTTTCTCTACGTCACGCAGGATATCGCCGAGATTTGCCTTGACATCCTCGATGGTATAGACATTGCTCGGATGGAAGGGCATCGCAATCATCGGCTTTACTGCGCTCAAATCTACATAGATCATGCCATCGTAGTAAGCAACCTTGCCCGGCTTCAATTCCTTGTAAGCACCGGCTCTTCCGTGAATCTCATAAAACTCTTTGATCGTATCATCTGTCTTCCAGATCGAGGAAAGACAGGTCGTCTCTGTAGTCATGACATCGATGCCGATCCGGAAGTCTGCACTCAGATTCTCGACACCGTCTCCTACGAACTCCATGACCTTATTGTTGACATAGCCCTTCTCGAAGACTGCACCGATGATGGCCAGAGCCACGTCCTGAGGACCTACCCCCTTCTGGGGCTCTCCGGTCAGGTAAACGCCTACGACACCCGGCATGGGAATATCATAGGTTTTGTTCAAAAGCTGCTTTACCAGCTCCGGACCGCCCTCGCCCATGGCCATCGTTCCCAGTGCTCCGTAGCGGGTATGGCTGTCGGAACCTAAGATCATCTTTCCGCCCTCTGCCAGCATCTCGCGGGCAAACTGGTGGATGACTGCCTGATGGGGCGGTACGTAGATGCCGCCGTACTTCTTCGCGCAGGTCAGGCCAAACATATGGTCATCCTCGTTGATGGTTCCGCCTACGGCACAGAGGCTGTTGTGACAGTTAGTCAGCACATATGGGATGGGAAATTTTTCCAGTCCCGAAGCCCGGGCAGTCTGTATAATTCCTACGAAGGTGATATCGTGGGATGTCAGTTTATCAAATTTGATCTCCAGCTTTTCCATATCACCGGATGTATTGTGCGATTCCAGAATTCCATAGGCGATGGTCTGCTTTCTGGCCTCCTCCTTGGATGGCACACTGCCGAGCTGGCTTTCCAGCACACTCGGTGCATCCTTGGTATCCGGGATAATTTCCGTTCCGTTCAGCAGATAGGCTCCGCCTTCCAGTAATTGAACCATGTTTCTCCTCCTGCGGTTATGTAGTAAGTCGGGCTTTTGTCTGTCTTTGTAAAACCATACGCTTACAAGCAAGCTTGACGCGCATGGTTTCACAAATCCAGTCGCCCTGTGGCTTGTTACGTTCCATTATAAAAAGAGCCTGCCAAAATTGCAAGCTCTCTTTCTCAATAACCTACGGCTGTTCTTTTTCTTCGTCCACTCGTGCTTCTGCCTCCGGAAAGCTGATGCTTACCTTGAAGAGATCTCCGTCCAGATAGATCTCGAAGCTTCCCTTCTGAAGCTCTGTCAGGTTCCGGGCAATAGAAAGCCCAAGACCGCTTCCCTCTGTGCTGCGGGCTACATCACCGCGGATAAAGCGCTCGGTCAGCTCTTCCGCGCGGATATTCAGCGGCTGCTCAGAAATATTTTTGATACTGAAGTAAACCCTGTGATCCACCGTGCTCAGCTCCACGTATACTCTGGTATGGGGCATCGCATACTTGGCTGTATTGTTATACAGATTTTCAATCACGCGCCAGAGTCTCCGTCCGTCCGCCTCGATGACGACCGGTTCTTCCGGCATCTCCACGATCAGCTGCAGATCCTTTTGCTCAAATTTTTCGACGAACTCTCCATTCGTCTGCTGGAGTAATTCCTGGAAGTTCAGCCGCATCAGCTCCAGTTTTACATTGCCGGAGCTTATCTTGGAGGCCTCTACCAGATCATCTGTCAGGTGCTTCAGACGCATAGCCTTATCCTCCAGAATGGCAATATAATTCTTCGCCCGCTCATTCTGGATATCCTCCCGTTTCAGCAAGTCCACATAATTGATAATGGACGTAAGAGGCGTCTTAATATCATGGGACACATTTGTAATCAGGTCTGATTTCAGGCGCTCATCCTTGACATTTCTCTCTACCGCAGCGGAAAGGCTGCTTCCCATCTGGTTTACCGCCTCTGCAAAGACCCGGTTGTCTCCGCCCATCTTTTCTGCCGAAAGCTGCGTATTCAGATCACCCTTTGCAATCTGCTGAATTCCATCCAAGATCTGCTGATGCTCTGCCGCCTGCTTCAGAATAAAGAGACCTACGCCTATGTTAAAAAGTATCAGCAGGACTGTCTGAAATTCCAGGCCATCCATACAAAACAGTACCAGATTTATAAACCAGAAGCTCGCGTAGGAAAGCAAAACCTTTGTAGTGGTCTTCCGGTTCTTCATCATTTTTCCAAAGCCATTGCAGATCAAGTGAAAAATGCTGTTCTTCCACAGGGTTCGGGCCTTAATTCGGCGCACCAGACTTGTATAACCTATCAGGAATAAGCTATTCAGCACGAAAATCAAGGCTCCGCCTGCCAATGCCGACTGTTTCATGTTCAGATTCTGGGATGCAATCCACTCCGAACCGCCCATCAAAAGTACCCAGGCTGGCAGGATCAGGATGAGGGCTGCCGGTTCCGAAGGAAAGCGGTCAAAACGCTTCAATCGAATCCTTCCCTCCTCATCTGTGCCTCGCCCTGCCGCCAGCGTCAGGTATACCATCGTCAGGAGATAGAAGAGTGCTCCCGCCATAATCCCATAGACGGCCACGTGTCTCACCGGAGCTATCTCATCGTACTCTGCCTTGTACTGCGCCAGCTTATCACTGGCCTTATACTTCGTATCTACCGCCACGGCAAAATAGTAATCCCCCTCTACCGAAGGCGGATAGCTCTTCACATAGCTGCTCAAATCACTGAATGATATCGGTATGTTCTGGGATTCAAAATCCATATCCGAGCTGTCATAAATCGCATAATTTTTATAGCTTCGGATATAGTTCAAAAGTCCTTCTTCACTGGAAAATTTTGTCTTTCCGAAGCTTTTTATATTCGTATAAATCTTCTTGCTGAAATTCTCCGAGGTAAGATCTTCCAGATTCTTCGGAATTACAAAATATCGCATATTTGTCATGCTGGGATTAAAGATCTCCAGATTTGCCGTATATGCGTAATAATCATTGTAAATGGTAGAGAGGACGCTCTCCAGGTCATAATAGATTTGCTGCAGAGCGGCAGTCGAAAGATTCTTTGCTACTGCGTAGACTGTGATGCTCTCATAACCGGCCGGTGCATACTTCTCCTCTACAGCCTCCAGCTGCTCCACATTTTGAACCGTACTCTGGAAGATTCCGGCCGATTGCTCGCTTTCATTGACTACCTCCCCACCTTCCTCGTAGATGGATCGTTCGGCGGAATTGGCCGAATTCTGAGACAAATATCCGATGCTGCCGTCCTCATAGGTCAGTTTTACCAGACTACCGGTTTCTATGCCATCTAAAGACCAATTCAAAAGATCCGTCAGCTCATAGCAAAGCGAATCCGCCGAGTTTCCCAGACTCTTGATCGTACCATCCAAGGCATATTGCTGGATATCTACCAGGATTTTTCCGTCATAGATCCCATTTTTTTCAAATTTACTCTCTCTGCAGGCTGCTCGAACGCAGCGCAGGATCTGTTCTGTAACTTCCTTTTCGTAGTTCGCAGTGCTCTCAAAGCTCTGTTTCTTCCCCATAGAGCCGACTCCGCTGCCTGCATAAGCTGTCGTTATCACTACGGACAGTACCAGTACTACTGCACATATCTGGTTGAGCAAAAGGGCGATCGCTTTCCAGCTCCCGGCATATTCCCACCTTTTCATTTACAGCTTCTCCACCTTATAACCGATGCCCCAGACTACCTTCAGGTAGCGGGGTTCCTTCGCGTTGATCTCGATCTTCTCCCGGATATGACGGATATGAACCGCCACCGTATTATCTGCACCGATGGCATCCTCATTCCAGATGCTTTCGTAAATCTGACTGATGGAAAAAACCTTTCCCTGATTTTTCACCAGAAGCAGCAGGATATTGTACTCGATAGGCGTAAGCTTCACTACTTCCCCATCTACCGTTACTTCCTTTAAATCATCATTGATAATCAGGCCGCCGGTCTGGTAGACCTTCTGGCTTTCATCCATGGCATTGCCAAGCTTGGTATAGCGACGCAGCTGGGACTTCACCCGTGCCACCAGCTCCAGCGGATTGAAGGGCTTTGTCACATAATCATCTGCTCCGATATTTAAGCCCAGTATCTTGTCCGCATCCTCGGACTTGGCTGAGAGAATGATGATCGGAATGCTGCTTTTTTCGCGGATCTTTAAGGTTGCCCGAAGGCCGTCGAGCTTCGGCATCATGATATCGATCAACAAAAGCTGGATATCATCCTCCTGGTTCAGCATCTCCACAGCCTGCAGGCCATCGTAGGCCTTCAGGATCCGGTATCCCTCCTGAGAGAGATAAATTTCTATCGCATCCACGATTTCCTTGTCATCATCGCAAACCAGAATGGTATTATTTTTCTTATTCATGAATTCTTTCCTCACAGCATTTTCCATCTTTTATACGTTATAGCAAGCTAATTTTAAGTTCAGGTGCAGAGCTTTCTTAAGATTTTATGTAACAGTTCGGAGCTTCATTTGAAAAATCCCGGGTCTGGCAGGTGTTCATGCCGCCAAACCCGGGATTTCCCCTGCATTTTTCTCAGTATTTACAAGTACTCTGCGTACTTTTCTTCACTTGCGCTCAGGAATACGATTCCGATGATACCTGGACCTGTATGGGCACCGATGGCGCAGCCTACCAGAGACCGGATAATGTCCTTGCAATGGTATTTCTCCGTCAGCATCGCGCAGACCTTCTCGCAGGTCTCCGGATCATTGCCATGCACTACACCGATGATCTGCTTATCCAGTTCCACGCCTCGCTCCCCTACCAGATCGACGCATCGCTTCAGGGATTTGTGACGTCCGCGCACCTTATCGATCGCGACCAGGGCTCCCTCATCGTTCACCTCGATGATGGGCTTCAAATCCAGCACACCGCCCAGTACAGCTGAGGTACGACTCAGACGGCCGCCCTTATAAAGGTACTCCAGGGTCTCCACCGTAACGATATGCTCCATATGATCGCAGAAGAACTGTGCTGCCTCGATCAATACCTCCTTCGGAGCTCCGTTTGCCTGCATCCGAAGTACCTTCTCCACCACCAGGCCAAAGCCCAGGGAAGCACATTTGGTATCGATAATGGTCAGCTGAAAATCCGGATATTCCTCCAGAAGCTCCTCCTTTGCCAGGTTTGCCGCATTGAAGGTGCCGGCAATTCCGGTCGAGAAGCAGAGGTACAGAACTTCGTCCCCGGCCTTCGCATAGGGCTCAAAATTCTCCCGGAACATGTATTGATTGATATGGTATGTCTTAATATCAGCGCCCTCTGCCTGAATGCGGTAAAAGTCCTCCGGAAAGATCGTCCTGCCGTCAAAATAATCGGTGCCGTCGATCGTCACCGGTGTCGGAATGACATGCAGCTGATATTTGTCAATAATTTCCTTTGGCAGATCCGTTGCAGAATCTGTGATAATCTTAAATGCCATATTTCTCTCCCTTATGTTTGATTTGCGCCTATCATTACAGGTTTTCCAGCTGTTCCAGCCAGATTCTCGCGCAGGCATCGCTGGGCATTCTTAAGTCTCCCCGCGGCGACACTGCCACAGAGCCCACCTTCGGTCCGTCCGGCAGACAGGAACGCTTGAACTGCTGTGCAAAAAATCTGCGATAAAAAACCTTCAGCCACTTCTGTATCGTCTCTTTCTCATAAACTCCCGCAAAGGCCTTTTCTGCCAGCCGGTAGATCTTCGCAGGCTCAAAGCCAAAACGCAGGATATAATAGAGATAAAAATCATGCAGCTCGTAGGGTCCAACCAGATCCTCTGTCTTCTGCGCGATCTCTCCATCCTTCGGCGGCAGAAGCTCCGGGCTTACCGGCGTATCCAACACATCGTAGAGCACCTCTGAGAGCTTCGTTTCCCCGCAGGTATCCGCATAATACCGAACCAGGTGGCGCACCAGTGTCTTCGGGACACCGACATTGACTCCATACATCGACATATGGTCACCGTTGTAAGTCGCCCAGCCGAGAGCCAACTCGGACATATCTCCGGTGCCGATCACCATGCCGCCTGCCTGATTGGCGAGATTCATCAAAACCTGGGTGCGTTCCCTCGCCTGGGAATTCTCATAGGTGACATCATGCACCTCCGGGTCGTGTCCGATATCCCGAAAATGCGTATTGACCGCCTCCCGGATATCCACTTCCTTCAGTGTCGCTCCAAGCTCCTCCACCATATGGCAGGCATTGCGATAAGTACGATCTGTCGTGCCGAAGCAGGGCATCGTCACGCCAAGGATTCCGGTTCTTGGAAGGTTCAGGCTGTCAAAGGCCTTGACCGTAACCAGCAATGCCAGCGTAGAATCCAAACCTCCGGAGATCCCTACCACAGCCGTCCGGCAATGGGTATGCTCCAGGCGCTTCTTCAGTCCCATATACTGAATCGCGAAAATTTCCTCACAGCGGCGCTGTCTGTCGCTGTCTTTTCCCGGCACAAAGGGCGCCGGATCCACATACCGGGAAAGTTCTGTATCTTCTTTTTTCAGATGAAAGTCTACCTCGATATAAGACCCTTCTGCGCGCGTCCGGAACGTGGTCATTCTCCGGCGCTCACCGACAAGCCTTGCGATATCCAGATCCCCGTAAATCGTCTCGTTGGTAAAACGGGCAGATTCTGCGAGAATCGTTCCATTCTCTGCGATGATATTATGACCACCGAATACCAGATCCTGACTCGATTCTCCCTCTCCGGCATTTGCATAAATATATCCGCAAACCAGTCTCGCCGACTGTCCGGCTATCAGCGACTCCCGATAGAGGTTCTTTCCTGTCGTCTCGTCACTTGCGGAACAATTTACAATCACGGTAGCACCGGCCAGTGCATGGCGGATACTGGGCGGATTCGGTACCCAGACATCCTCACAGATCTCGGCAGCCACGCAGAGTCCCGGAAGCTCCTCGCAGGTAAAGAGAAGATTCATGCCAAAGCGCACGTAGTCATCCTCCTCCGAAACCCAGATATCCTCGACCTCGGCCTCTCCCGGTGTAAAATGACGGCGCTCATAAAACTCTCCATAGTTAGGTATATTTAACTTCGGAACCAGTCCCAGAAGATGGCCGCCACATAGGGCTGCTGCTACATTGTAAAGCTTGCCGTCCTTCTCCCAGGGCAGCCCTACGAAGAGCAGGGCGTCCAGATCCTTCGTTTCCCTCGCGATATGAAACAGTTCTTCCCTCGCTGATTTTAAAAGAAGCTCCTGTAAAAATAAGTCGGAACAGGTATAGCCCGTGATGCCAAGCTCCGGAAATACAAGAAGCTTTGCGCCCTTTCCTGCTGCCTCCCTTGCGAGACGAATCGTCTCCTCTCCGTTTGCCCGCGTATCAGCAACCTGAATCTTCGGGGTCAGGGCTGCTGTTCTGATAAACCCATGTCTCATACGGTTTCTCCTTAGCGTTTCGCTGCCTTTAGAATCTCCTTCAAGTCCTCGACATCGAAGTTATAGGCATGATTACAGAAATGACACTTCACCTCAATGGGCTTATTCTCCTGAATCATTTCCCGGATATCCTTGCTTCCGATGCTTACGATGGCCTTCGCCACCCTTTCCTGACTGCAGTTACAATACCAGGACGCCGGAATCTTGTCATTGATCTCAAGTCCGAAATCACCCAGGAGATATTCAAGAAGCTCCTCCGGGGTCATCCCCTGATCGAGAAGCTTGGTCACGGAATCCATACCCGAAAGCTTCGCTTCCAGCTCATCGATCACCTTATCATCGGTAAATGGCATCAGCTGAATGATAAAACCGCCGGCCTGACGAACCGTATTGTCCTTATCCATCAGAACACCCAGTCCGACGGAAGAGGGAACCTGCTCCGAAGTTGCAAAATAATAGGTCAGATCCTCTGCGATTTCTCCTGTCTGGAGATCTACGGTTCCCACATAGGGCTCCTTCAGTCCCAAATCCTTGATAACTCGCAGCATACCAGATCCTATCGCTCCGGATACGTCCAGCTTTCCCTTGGCATTCGGCGGCAGAAGTACCATGGGCTCATCCACATAGCCTTTCACCCTTGCTTTGGAATCCGCTGTCACAGTGATTCCGCCGATGGCTCCGGCTCCCTTGATCTGCAATGTCAGAAGATCCGCATCTCCCTTCATCATCGAGCCCATCATGGCTCCGGCTGTCAGGAGACGTCCGAGAGCCGCCGTCGCTACCGGGCTTGTATTGTGAATGGAGCGTGCCTGCTCCACCATTTCCTTTGATGTGATGGCAAAGGCACGAATCTGATGATCCGCTGCCGTCGCCCTTACGATATAATCTTCCATATTTTTCCTCTTTTATCTTATCTTTTTTGCCACAATGCAGAACTTTCCTGTCCTGTCGTCGACCGCTTCGCCGGTATCGGAATCAAAGATTTTTTCCGCCCGAAGTCCTGCCTTTCCAAGCAGCTCCAGAACCTTATCCAGAGCATAGGCCTTTTGGAAATGCGTCTCCTCGTAGCGAAGATAGCGCTCCTCTTCATCCCGGATATAGAGTGTCAGATCGTATTCATTGATCTGCTCCTCTTCATCGTAATAATTTTCCCAGATAAAGCTTCCTTCCTCCCGGTTCTCTGCAATCGTGGTCTCTCCTAACATTTCGCTGTACTTGTAGATGGTATTCATATCAAAATAGAAGACACCGTCGGGATCCAGATAATTCCATACCAGTCGGAAGACCTGCAAAAGCTCTTCCTCTTCCATAATATAATTCAGGGAATCACAGACACTCACGATCGCACGTACCGTACCATAGAGCTCGAACTCCCGCATATCCTGCAGAAGATAGAGAATATCATGCCCGGATGCTGCCCGCTTTTCATACGCCAGCTCGAGCATCTCCTCGGAGGCATCCACACCGATCATATCAAAGCCTGCGCCCGCCAAAAGCTCTGTCATGCTTCCGGTTCCGCAGCCCAGATCGAGGACAAGGCCGTCTTCAATTCCATATTCTTTTAGCATTTCGACGATCCGCTGACTCCATATCTGATACGGAACCTCATCCATAAATAGATCGTAGACCCCCGCAAATCCTGTATATGCGTCCATTTTCATGCTCCTTCGTCTGCCTGCGATCCTAAACAATAAGGACTGCCGTTTCCTCGGCAGTCCTCTTTGCTCGCTTACTTACTGCTTAAGAACTTCTCTATATTTGCCATAGCCTCTTCCTCGTCCTCGCCGTCCGCGGAAACCGTTACAGTCTCCCCTGCGAAGAGACCTAAGGTCATCATTCCCATGATGCTCTTGGCATTTACCTTCTTATTATCACTTTCCACATAAATCTCACTACCGTACTGGCTCGCCACCTGTACCAGCAAGGCCACCGGCCTGGCCTCCAGACCTTCCGGTATCTGAATCGTGATTTCCCGTTTCATCATAATAGTTCTCCTCCTTGTGATCCCTTAACACATCTGCTATCATACTCAGCTTTCTGAGCCTGTGGTTGACACCTGATTTTCCTACCGGAGGTGTCAGCAGCTGCCCCAGTTCCTTTAGGGAAGTCTCCGGCTGCTCGAGTCGGAGTACTGCCATCTCTGCCAGATTTTCCGGCAGCTCATCAAAGCCGATTGTTTTCTGAATGAATAGAATATCTTCAATCTGTTTCACTGCAGCGGAAACGGTCTTGTTCAGGTTTGCCGTTTCACAATTTACCTGTCGGTTCACACTGTTGCGCATCTCCTTTAAAATCCGTATATTTTCGAATTTCATCAGGGCTACATGCGCCTCCATCACGTTCAGCAGATCGACGATCTGGGATCCCTCTTTCACATAGAGCACATAGCTTTTCTTTCGCAGGGTAATCCGGGCATCGATCCCGAAGCTTTTCAGCATTTCCTGCAGTCTCTCCGCCTTTTCTTCCGTATTGCATACGATCTCGAAATGATATCCCTTCTCCGGATCGCTTACAGAACCGGAGGCCAGAAAGGCTCCCCGGATATAGGCTCGCTTACAGCACTGGTTCTGCACCAGCATGTGTTTCACAGGCTCCAGACTGTCATAAGAGGTCACTTCATAGCTTTTGCTGCCCAGCGGATTTCTGCTCTGCCGCACCGACACGTTCAGCTTTATATTAAATGTTTTTTTCAATAATGTAAAGTACTTTCTTGCAACGGCCAGATTCTCTGTATGCATTTTTATACAGGAAGAATTCTCTTCGATTCCTTCCACATGCGTACAAAAATTCAGGATGGCAGCCATCTCCGACAGCCTGCAGTGCCTCGCTGCCGCCATGTGAAAGGAAAGCTCCTGTTTGATCTCACCGGAAAAAGACATCTTTCACCTCTGTCACTTCGTCAGTGTCCCTTTACCACAGCATCCCGATGAATATCCCGGTGCTCGATGCGGACTGCATAGTCTGCATTGCTTCGCAGTCTTTCGTAGAGCATATTCGCCAGGGTCACGGAACGATGCTTGCCGCCGGTACAGCCGATGGAAATCACCAGCTGGTTTTTCCCCTCCAGCACATAGTTCGGTATCAGGAACTGTATCATATCAATCAGCTTGTCCAGGAATCGATGGGATACCTCAAAGCCCATCACGAAGTCCTGCACCGGCTTGTCATTGCCGCTCATCCTCTTCAAATCTTCATAATAATAGGGATTTGGAAGGAAGCGTACATCAAAAACCAGATCGGAGTCCGTCGGAATACCGTATTTGAAGCCGAAGGACAGAACGGTAATGACCAGATTCTTAAAGTTTTTGTTCTGCACAAAGATCTTGTCCAGCTCCTGCTTCAGCTCTCTGGTCAAAAGGCTGCTGGTATCAATGATATAATCTGCCTGTTTTTTCAGGAACTCCAGTCTTTTGCGCTCCTCATGGATTCCGTCCGCCACACGGCCTTCTATGGCCAGTGGATGGCTGCGGCGGGTCTCCTTATAACGCTTTACCAGAACCTCATCCGAGGCATCCAGGTACAGGATTTCGTACCCCACCCCTGCTGCCGTCAGCTCCTTCAGCGTCGTCTCCAGCTCTCCGAAGGCTTTTCCGCTTCGAATGTCGATCCCCAGCGCCACCTTCGTTACTTCCATATTGCCCGGATAAAGCAGCTCTGAAAACTTCTCAATCAGGGAAATCGGCAGGTTATCCACGCAAAAATAGCCTGCATCCTCGAGAATCCGAAGTGCCGTGCTTCGACCTGCTCCGGACATTCCTGTTACAATTACAAATCTCATCCGTCTCTTCTCCTGTCATACCAGTTCCTATCGGTTTCATAGCATCCGGACTCAGCGTCCCTCAAAGCCCAGCAGCCGAACCTCCAGCTCCAGGTCTACGCCAAACTGATCTTTTACCTTTTTTTGCACCGTTCGTACCAGCTCCAGCACATTTTCGGCTGTAGCTCCGCCGCGGTTGATGACAAAGCCGCAATGCTTCTCCGAAACCTGTGCGCCTCCCACGGAATAGCCCCGAAGGCCGGCATCCATGATGAGCTTCCCGGCAAAATAGCCCTCCGGCCGCTTGAAGGTACTGCCGGCACTGGCATATTCCAGTGGCTGCTTCTGAATCCTGGCTTCCTTCAATTCCTTCATCCGGCTTTCAATCACTTCCGGATCGCCTTTTTCAAGCTCCAGAAGAGCGCTCAAAACCAGATAGCCCTCCTTCGCGATGATGCTGCTGCGATAGCCGAAATCGAGTTCCTCCTTCGATAGCCGCAAAAGATCGCCGTCCTCCTTCATGACAACGGCTTCCTTCACCACATCCTTCATCTCTCCGCCGTAGGCACCGGCATTCATCACCAGGGCGCCTCCAAGCGTACCCGGGATTCCCGAGGCAAACTCAAGACCTGTCAGGCCTTCTTTTGCAGCCAGGTGTGCGATTCTTATAAGCAAGGCTCCCGCCTCAGCTTCCAAAAGATTGCCTCTTACGCGCAGGGTATCCATATTGCGGAAAAGCTGGATCACGACACCGTCAAAGCCCTCATCGCTGACCAGAACATTGCTTCCGTTCCCCAGTATAGAATAAGGAACCTCTGCTTCCCTGCAGACCCGAACTGTCTCGGAAAGCGCGGCAGCATTCCCGGGCATGCAAAAGATGGCTGCCGGTCCTCCGATCCGAAATGTCGTATGACGGCTCATCGGTTCATCCCGCAGCACATTATTTGTATCATTTATCTTACAAAGCGTTTCATATAATTTTGAAATCATGCTCTTTACTCCGTTTTGTTTCCTTTTATTATCGTTTTAGTATATCGGAAACACCGGGAAAGTACAAGCCTTACAAATATTTTTTCAGATACTGACCGGTATAGGAGACTTTCTGCTCTGCTACCTCCTCTGGGGTGCCCTTTGCGATGACCGTACCTCCCCGGTCACCGCCCTCCGGACCCATGTCAATGATATAATCCGCTGTCTTTATCACATCCAGGTTGTGCTCGATGACTACGACGCTATTGCCGCCCTCGGCCAGACGCTGAAGAATCTCTGTCAGTTTATGTACATCGGCAAAATGAAGCCCTGTCGTCGGCTCATCCAGAATATAGATCGTTTTTCCCGTACTTCTTCGCGACAGCTCCGTAGCCAGCTTGATCCGCTGCGCCTCACCACCGGACAGGGTCGTCGAGGGCTGCCCCAGCTTGATATAGGAAAGTCCCACGTCATTCAGGGTTTCGATCTTTCTGCGGATCGACGGCACGGCCTCGAAGAAGGTCAAAGCCTCCTCCACGGTCATATCCAGCACATCAAAGATGCTCTTTCCCTTGTATTTTACATCCAGGGTCTCCCTGTTGTAACGTTTTCCCTGGCAGACCTCGCAGGGCACGTAGACGTCCGGGAGGAAATGCATCTCGATCTTGATGATACCATCTCCGGAGCAGGCCTCGCAGCGGCCGCCTTTGACATTGAAGCTGAACCGTCCCTTCTTATAGCCCTTGCTTCTGGCATCCGCCGTGGAAGCAAAGAGGTCGCGAATCTGATCGAAGACGCCGGTATAGGTCGCCGGGTTGGAGCGGGGTGTCCGTCCAATCGGAGACTGGTCGATGGCAATGACCTTGTCAAGCTGTTCCAGCCCTGTAATATCCTTATATTTACCCGGAATAGTGCGCGCCCGGTTTAGCTTTCTAGCCAGGGTTTTATAGAGAATCTCATTAACCAGGGAGCTCTTTCCGGAACCGGACACACCGGTCACGCAGGTCATGACGCCCAAGGGGAAATCTACCCGGATATTTTTCAGGTTGTTCTCCGAAGCCCCCCTGACCGTCAGCCACCCGGTGGGAGTTCGCCTGGTTTTTGGCACCGGAATCTTTAATTTTCCGCTTAAGTATGCACCGGTAATAGAATCCGGGCAGGCCATGATCTCTTCTGCCGTGCCTGCTGCCACCACCTTGCCGCCATGTTCTCCTGCGCCGGGACCGATATCCACGATATAGTCCGCTGCAAACATCGTATCCTCATCGTGCTCCACGACAATCAGTGTATTTCCCAGATCCCGAAGCCGCTTCAGGGTTGCCAGAAGCTTATCATTATCCCGCTGATGGAGGCCGATGCTGGGCTCATCCAGAATATAGGCTACTCCCACCAGACCGGAACCGATCTGGGTTGCCAGACGGATGCGCTGTGCTTCTCCGCCCGAAAGCGTACCTGTCGCGCGAGCCAGGGTCAGATAATCCAGTCCCACATCGATCAGAAAACGGATACGAGCCTTAATCTCCTTCAGGATCTGACCGCCGATCATCTCCTGCTGCTTTGTCAGCTTCAAGTCCTCCAGAAATTCCGAAAGCTTTACGACGGACAAGGCCGTCAGCTCCGCGATATTTTTCTCTCCTACGGTCACAGCCAGAGAGGTCTTCTTCAGGCGCTGACCGCCACAGGCCTTGCAGGGTGTGATCCGCATAAAGGTTTCATATTCCTGCTTTATGGCGTCCGAGCTTGTCTCCCGGTAGCGCCGCTCTACATTTTTAATCAGCCCCTCAAAGGCTACATCGTAGATGCCCTCACCGCGCTGTCCTTTGTAATGAACCTTTACCTCTCGCCCCTTTGTTCCGTGAATCAGCATATCCCGAATCTCCGAAGAAAGCTCTTCGTAGGGAGTCGAGAGATTGAAGCCGTATTCCTCTGACAAAGCCTTCAAAAGAGCATAGGTGAAGCTTGTAGGATCCGTACAGGACTGCCAGCCCATCACCGTGATAGCGCCTTCAGCGATACTTAAGGACTTGTCCGGAATCATCAAATCCTCGTCAAATTCCATCTTGTAGCCGAGGCCGAAGCAGTCCGGGCAGGCACCGAAGGGATTGTTGAAGGAAAAGCTGCGGGGCTCGATCTCCTCCATGCTGATGCCGCAGTCCGGACAGGCATAGTTGGAGCTTAAGGTCAGGGTCTCCCCTCCGATCACATCGACGATCAGAAGTCCGTCCGAGAGATTCAAGACCGTCTCGATAGAGTCCGCCAGTCTGCGTTCGATGCCCTCCTTTACCACCAGTCTGTCTACCACGATCTCGATCGTGTGTTTTACATTTTTTTCCAGCTTTATTTCTTCCGTCAGCTCATAGAGATTTCCATCGATGCGGACGCGGACGAAGCCGCTCTTCTTCGCCTGCTCCAGCACCTTGACATGCTCGCCCTTTCGTCCTTTTACCACGGGAGCCAAAAGCTGGATCTTCGTCCGTTCCGGCATCGCCAGGATCTGATCTACCATCTGGTCGACACTCTGTTTTTTAATCTCTTTTCCGCATTTCGGGCAATGTGGGATTCCGATTCGTGCATAGAGCAATCGAAAATAATCGTAGATCTCTGTCACGGTTCCGACCGTCGAACGTGGATTCCGGTTTGTAGACTTCTGATCGATCGAGATAGCCGGAGACAGCCCTTCGATGCTCTCTACATTCGGTTTCTCCATCTGGCCTAAGAACTGTCTCGCATAGGAAGACAGGGACTCCATATACCGTCTTTGTCCTTCTGCATAAATGGTATCGAAGGCCAGGGAGGACTTTCCCGAACCGCTAAGCCCCGTCAATACCACAAATTTGTCTCTTGGAATGTCGATATCGAGGTTCTTCAGATTGTGCTCATTCGCACCTCGGATTCTGATAAATTGTTCCATCTTTTACAACTCCTGTGCTTGTTTCTTTAGATTTATCATTTGATCCCGAAGCTCTGCAGCCAGCTCAAAATTAAGCTCCGCGGCAGCCTTCTTCATCTTCTTATCAATTTCTGCGATCAGTTTTTCGAGCTCCTTCTTGCTCATGGATTCCGGATCCTTCTCAAACTGCAGCTCTTCCTTCGCAATCTCCTTGGAAATGCTGATGAGATCCCGGACGGACTTCTGAATCGTTCTGGGCGTAATTCCATGTTCCTTATTATATGCCTCCTGAATCCCGCGCCGTCGCTCGGTCTCGTCGATAGCCAGCCGCATCGAATCCGTAATCGTATCCGCATACATAATGACATGCCCCTCGGAATTTCGCGCTGCACGCCCGATGGTCTGAATTAGGGAAACCTCGGATCGAAGGAAGCCTTCTTTATCTGCGTCCAGAATCGCCACCAGCGTAATCTCCGGGATATCCAGTCCCTCGCGCAGCAAGTTAATACCAACTAACACATCAAAGACATCGAGACGCATATCCCGAATGATCTGCGTCCGCTCCAGGGTATCGATATCCGAATGCAGATATCTCACCCGGATCCCTAGCTCCCGCATATAATCTGTCAAATCCTCGGCCATCCGCTTGGTCAGTGTCGTAATCAGGATCTTATGGCCTGCCGCCACTTCCTTGTTTACTTCTCCTACCAGATCATCGATCTGGCCTGCCACAGGCCGCACTTCCACTCTCGGATCCAAAAGCCCGGTAGGTCGGATGATCTGCTCTGCCCGCAGCATCTCGTGATCCGCCTCGTATTCGCCCGGTGTCGCCGATACGAAAAGAATCTGATCAATCTTGCTCTCAAACTCATCAAAATTCAGAGGACGGTTGTCCAGGGCGGACGGCAGACGGAAACCATAATCCACCAGGGTCGTCTTTCTGGAATGGTCTCCCGCATACATACCACGGATCTGCGGCACCGTCTTGTGGGACTCATCGATGATAATCAAAAAATCGTCTGGGAAATAATCCATCAGGGTATTGGGCGGCATCCCGGGAGCCGCTCCCGTCAGATGCCTCGTATAATTCTCGATACCGGAGCAAAATCCCGTCTCCTTGAGCATCTCTACATCAAAATTCGTTCGTTCTGCGATGCGCTGGGCTTCCAGAAGCTTATCCTCGCTTTTAAACCAGCGCACCCGCTCCTCCAGCTCCTTTTCAATATCCACAGCTGCCCGCTTGATCTGCTCCATAGGCACGACATAATGGGACGCCGGAAAGATCGCCACATGCTCAAGCTCTCCCTTGATCTCACCGGTCAGCACATCGATCTGCGTGATCCGGTCGATCTCATCCCCGAAAAACTCTACCCGCACGGCCAGCTCCGACTCATTGGCCGGAATGATTTCCACCACATCTCCGCGCACCCGGAAGGTACCGCGCTTGAAGTCGATATCGTTTCGCTCATACTGGATATCCACCAGCTGTCTGAGCACCTCATCCCGATCCTTCTCCATTCCCGGACGCAGGGAAACCATCATTTTTTCAAAATTCTCTGGTTCACCCAGGCCATAGATGCAGGACACACTCGATACGATGATGACATCCTGCCTCTCAATCAATGCCGCCGTAGCCGACAGGCGGAGCTTATCGATCTCATCGTTAATCGAGGAATCCTTTGCAATATAGGTATCCGTCGAGGGCACATAGGCCTCCGGCTGGTAGTAATCATAGTAGGACACAAAGTATTCCACCGCGTTCTCGGGGAAGAACTCTTTAAACTCACCGTATAGCTGCGCCGCCAGCGTCTTATTATGGGCGATAATCAGGGTCGGCTTCTGTAATTGCTGTATCACATTCGCCATCGTAAAGGTCTTGCCCGATCCCGTAACCCCCAGTAAAGTCTGGGCTTGATTGCCTTCCTTGAAGCCTTGCACCAGCTTTTCTATGGCCTGCGGCTGGTCGCCGGTGGGCTGGTATTCGCTGTGTAATTTGAACTCCATATTGCATCCTTTCCTATTCTAATGTACTCTCGGAATCTTTCTGTGCTTGATTTTGCGAGAAGATTTTTTGTCAGTTGTGCCCAAATTTCTGAGGCGTACGCGGTGCGTACGTTGATGAAATTCGGGTGCGACTGGCGGAAAATCGGCCGCAAAAGCGAGTGCAGGAAAGACTCCGAGAGTACATTTCTAGAGCACTGCTTGAATCACTGGAAATTATACCACGGATACGAAAAAAAGTATAGGCAAAGCGGAACATTTGTTCTTTTTCAAATCCCCTGAAATTTAAAATTTTTCGCAAAACGCAAAAATTTTTCCACATCATTATAAAGATACTGATCTTTTTTCCACAGAAGTACCGTGTCAAAATAAATCGGTGTGGAAAATGGCACTGCCACCAGATCTGGCTCCCGGCGCACGAGGGCGTCCAAAAGGAAGGCTGCCGCAGTGCCATCGGAAATAAATTGCTTAATCATGCTGAGCTGACTGGAATAGAGCAGCACATTGGGTCGAAGCTGATTCTCCGTAAAAAGAGATAAAACTGCATTCGAAGGTGCCGTGTCGGTTCCAAAGAGTACCAGTGGTTCCTCCGCCAGCATCGTTACATCGATGGATTTTGCGCCGGCCAATCGGTGTGCAGGGCTTACCGCCAGCACGAGCTCCGTGCGCGCAAGCTTCTGACAGGAAAATTCAGATGAGGGCGCACCGGGAAGGGTAGCCATAGCCAGATCGAGCTCCCCTTTTTCGAGAAGCTTCTCTGCATGTATGGAACCGCACTCCGTAATCGACAGGGTGATTTCCGGATAAGCTTTTTCGAAGGCCTTGTAGAGCTGCGGAAAAAAAATTGTTCCGGCCATGGGCGGAATCCCCATACGAAAGCGATTCTTCTGATTGCCCAGATCCTCCATCTGCCAGGACAGTTCGTCAAACTGGCGGGTCAGCTGCTGGGCTCGCTCCCGAAGAAAGCTGCCCTCTGCTGTCAGAACCAGCCGCCGTCCTTCGTGGCGGAACAGATTGACCTGAAATTCACTCTCCAGATCCCGGATGGTTCCGGAGACAGATGGCTGGGAAATATGCAAAAATTCTGCCGCCCGGCTCACACTCTGAAACTGACAGACGGCCAGAAACTGCTGCAACTTCGCAATCGTCATAAAAATTTATCCCCTTTCTCGAATGCCGGTCTCATTCTATAGCTTTTTCCTATAATAACTTATTATATATATATTTTACTTTTCTGTAAAGCCGCGCTATGATACAAATATCTGAGATTGTATCTGTAAAAAAACAAAAGGAGAACGAATATGGATTACGCTGCTGAATCACTGAAGAAACATTACGAATGGAAGGGTAAGCTGGAGATCACTCCCCGCGCTGCCGTAGACAGCAAGGATGCCCTTTCCCTCGCTTATACTCCGGGCGTTGCACAGCCCTGTCTCGAGATCCAGAAGGATGTCAATAAGAGCTACGAGCTGACCCGCCGTTGGAATACGGTAGCCGTAGTGACCGACGGTACCGCCGTGCTCGGACTTGGCGATATCGGTCCGGAAGCCGGAATGCCGGTTATGGAAGGAAAATGCGTTCTGTTCAAGGCCTTCGGTGATGTCGATGCCATTCCCCTGTGTGTGCGCAGCAAAGATGTGGATGAGATCGTCAATACCGTTGCCCTGCTGGCTGGTTCCTTCGGCGGCGTAAATCTCGAAGATATCGCTGCTCCCCGCTGCTTCGAGATCGAACAGAAGCTGAAGGAGCGCTGCGATATTCCGATTTTCCACGATGACCAGCACGGTACTGCCGTTATCACTCTGGCAGGCCTGATGAACGCCCTGAAGCTCGTAGGAAAGAAGATCGAGGATGTCAAGATCGTCACCTCCGGTGCAGGTGCAGCCGGCATCGCCATCATCAAGCTTATGATGAGCATGGGTCTTAAGAATGTCATCATGACCGACCGCAAGGGTGCCATCTACGAAGGCCGCGAGGGTCTGAACCCCATCAAGGAAGAGATCGCCGCTGTCACCAACCGCAATAAGGAAGCCGGCACCCTGGCTGAGGTCATCAAGGGCGCTGACGTATTCATCGGTGTATCTGCTCCGGGTGTCCTGACAAAGGAAATGGTTTCCACCATGGCAAAGGACGCAATCATCTTCGCTTGCGCAAATCCGACTCCGGAAATCTTCCCGGATGAGGCAAAGGCTGCAGGAGCTGCTGTTGTCTCCACCGGTCGCAGTGACTTCCCGAATCAGGTCAACAATGTACTGGCCTTCCCGGGTATCTTCCGCGGAGCTCTGGATGTACGCGCCTCCGATATCAACGATGAGATGAAGGTGGCTGCTGCCCGCGCCATCGCATCCCTGGTATCCGACGAAGAACTGAATGCAGACTATATCCTGCCGGCTGCCTTCGACACCAGACTGAAGGATCGCGTAGCAGAAGCAGTAGCTGAGGCTGCTAAAAAGAGCGGCGTAGCACGCATCTAATTACGATATCTACGTTCACTGGAACAATAACTCATCAAAAACGGGAACCCCGCAGAGCCTAGCCCTGCGGGGTTCCCGTTTATCCTTTTTAGTAATTCTCTTTACGAACTTCGAAGTAACTCTGCGGATGATTGCATACCGGACAGACCTTCGGTGCTTCAGTACCTACTACGATATGACCACAGTTGCGGCACTCCCAGATCTGTACGCCGCTCTTTTCAAATACCTGACGGCTCTCTACGTTCTGAAGCAGTGCACGATATCTCTCCTCATGAGCCTTCTCGATAGCTCCTACGCCGCGGAACTTCTCAGCCAGCTTCGGGAAGCCTTCTTCCTCTGCCTCTTTTGCCATGCGCTCATACATATCTGTCCATTCGGCATTCTCACCTTCTGCTGCATGAAGCAGGTTCTCGGAAGTATCTCCCAGCTCACCCAGCTCCTTAAACCACAGCTTTGCATGCTCCTTCTCATTGTCAGCTGTCTTCAGAAACAGCTCTGCGATCTGCTCGTAGCCTGCCTTCTTTGCTACAGATGCAAAATAGGTATATTTGTTGCGTGCCTGAGACTCTCCTGCGAAAGCCTCCCACAGATTTTTCTCAGTCTTTGTTCCTGCATACTTATTTGTTCCCATGATCGTTTCCCCTTTCTGTTTTAAAAATAGTAATAATTACTGTTATTATACTAGCATAGACTTTTGCATCCGTCAAGCCTGTTTCTGCGCACGGCGCTCTTTTAATTCTGCTCGCATCTTCGTATTAAATTCACCATGCAGCGGATAGGCCTTCAGCATCAGGAAGCAGAGGACACCCATCACCAGCAGCGGCCAGATACAGATATCGATGACCATTGCCTTCAGACCCGGTGTCACGATATCGTAGTTTACATAACCTACGGTAGCAAGTGCAATACCTACTATTAAGGTAGAGATGGATCCGCTCAGTTTCTTTAAGAGCGTCACCGCACTGTTTACAAAGGCTGCCTGGGCTGTATGGAATTTCCATTCGGTATAATCTGCCACATCCATGATAAAGGATACGATTGCGATATTGGCAACGATGTTGCCGAAGGCTCCGAAGGCGGTCAATACCAGAAAAATCACCAGAATCTTCGTACTATATTGGTAGGAATCCGCAAGCAGGCTGCCACGCATCACAAGATAACCGATGGGCTGAATCATGTAAATCACGAGGCCGATGGCCGCCAGGGTTCTCTTTTCCATCTTCTTCAGGATGCCCGGAACAAAGGGAATGACACCGATAGAGAAGATCAGGCTGATAATACCGGAAAGGGCGATGATATCCGTATTTCCAAGGGCGATGCGGTAAAAATAAATATTGGCCGCGCTGACGGTATTC
This sequence comes from Bulleidia sp., assembly GCA_963640245.1. Lineage (GTDB taxonomy): Bacteria > Bacillota > Clostridia > Lachnospirales > Lachnospiraceae > Laedolimicola. Next base: position 4,644 of record CAVHYN010000043.1, on the reverse strand, counting down.
ATCATCAGGAAAAGGGAACCATAGGCTCCTGCTGCCAGAAGCATCGGCTTATTATGGATCACGATATGCAGCTGCTCCTTCCAGCTGAAACGCGCCGGTTCCGGCAGGCTGTTATAATAATCCTTCTTTCGGACACCCGCACAGCAGGCCAGGCCGCCGATGATATCACAAATACCTACAAGCAGGGCGATGAAAAGCCAGCCCTTCTCCTCTGTCGCTGCCCCATTGACAATCGGCATAACCAGGATGGAGACTGCGATCGCACTGCCGGTTCCAAAGAGCTGTCGGTAGGTCAAAAGCCGATTACGCTGATGCGGATCTGCACTCATAACACTGTTCAGTGCCTGCCAGGAAACCATAAACATGGTCTGCACCCAGCAATAGATGAACATCACCAGGAAAAAATATCCCACATTGGCCGGTCCCGAAAAGCCTGGATTTACAAAGCACAAAACTGTAATGATTCCGAGCAGAATGCTGCCGGAGAACATCCATGGCCGGTATTTTCCCATCCGTCTGGTGTTTGTCCGGTCTGCGAGAACCGCGATGATCGGATCATTGATCGCATCCCAGATAACCATGATCGTCATCAGGACACCCGCGATAGCCGGATTGATCTTCGCGATATCAGTCATAAAGGACAGCTGATAGCTGCTTCGAAGCTGCGTTGTCATGTTGCCGGGCAGGGCGCCCATTCCATAGGCAAAGACATTGCCATGGGTCAGTTTTTCCGGATCCTGTTCCTTCACTTTCTTCCTGGACATCTTCTTTCTTCCCCTCTCTTATGCATGATCTTCGAGCCACCGCTGTGCGCAATGAGCCAGATAGGCGGTACCCCGTGCTAAAACGGCCTCGTTGAACTGTACCTTCGGATTGTGTGCCGAAGCGGCTCCCCGCTCATCGAGATAGCCGGCAGAGAGGTACATGAAGGTCGACGGAACCTTCTCCGCGATAAATGCGAAGTCCTCGGAAGCACTGGCGGAAATGCCCGGATATTCCATCGTCTCCGGAAGCTTCAATTCCCGCATATAATTTACAAAAGTCTTCGTCGTCTCCGGATCACAGACCAGGGGCGGTCCGCCTGCGCTGATCTCAACCTCTGCTTCTGCGCCATATACCTTTGCCGTAGCCTCTGCCACCTCTTTTACCCGTTTTACAAGCTTTTCCTGTGCTTTCTTCGTATCCGCCCGCAGGGTACCGGTCAGAACAGCCTCCTCCGGAATGACATTCATCGCCGTTCCGGCATGGAAGGTTCCGATGGAGATGACGCAGGCATCATGGGGATCCATTTCCCTGGAAATAATTTCCTGCAAGGCTACAATCACGCGCGCACCGATGCTGATGGGATCGATGCAGTTTTGCGGCATGGCTCCGTGTCCGCCTTTCCCTTTTATCCGGATATGGAGTTCATTATTCGAAAACATCATCGTAGAGGTATCATTATACATAAACATGCCGATCGGCAGCTGACCAGGCCCCACATGATAGGCAAGGGCTGCATCTACCTTCGGTTCCTCCAGGATCCCGGCCTCGATCATATTCACGCTTCCAACCAGGCTTTCCTCTCCGGTCTGAAACATCAGTTTTACAGTCCCCTTAAGCGCTGCCTCGTTCTCCTTCAGAAGCTTTGCCGCACCCAGAAGCATTGCCGCATGCATATCATGTCCGCAGCAATGGGCTGCCTCCGGATTCTTTGAGGCAAAGGGAAGGCCGCTTTCCTCCGGCATCGCCAATGCGTCCATGTCTGCCCGAAGAAGCAAAACCTTTCCGCCCTTTCCGATCAGTCCGGTCACACCTTCTCCGCAGCGCTTTGGCTCGATTCCGTACTCTCTCAGTTTCTCTTCCACGTACGCCCTGGTATTCGGAAGTGACAATCCGATCTCTGCATGCTCATGCAGATATCGGCGGTTTGCTATCAGCTCATCTTCCATCTCCAAAGCCTTATCATAATAGCTCATGGTGTACCTCCTGTGTCTTATTTTTGACTCTTAATGCAAAATTATAGACTTCTTTTTGTGTCACGTCAATGCTTTAATGATATAAAGTATTCTACCTTCGATGGTTAATCATGCTTGCCAGGCAGGCTGCTCCAAAACCATTGTCGATATTTACCGTACCGACTCCGTTGGCGCAGGAATTCAGCATAGCCAGAAGTGCGGCCAGTCCATGGAAGGATGCCCCGTATCCCACACTTGTCGGCACCGCGATCACCGGGCAGTCGGCAAGTCCTGCCACCACGCTGACCAAGGCTCCCTCCATGCCTGCAATCACAATGATTACATTTGCCTTCATGATATCGTCAAGATGTGCCAATGTCCTGTGAATCCCTGCCACACCCACATCGTAGACGCGCCGGATTTCATTTCCAAAGGCCTGTGCTGTCCAGGCTGCTTCCTCGGCTACCGGAATATCGCTGGTTCCCCCGGTAATAATCAGAATCGTTCCGAGTCCATCGGCCTCCGGCATTTCCCCAATCATCCCGATATGAGCATCTTTTTCATAATGAAGGGAAAATTCCTCACCAATCTTCTCTGCCGCCTCCGGGTGCAAACGGGTGATGAGAATATTTTCCTGTCCTGCCTTCCTCATAGAATCTATGATCCCTATCATCTGTTCCGGTGTTTTCCCGGCTCCGTAGATCACCTCGGCATTCCCCTGTCGGATCTCTCTGTGATAATCTATGTTGGCATATCCGATATCTTCGAAGGGCTTTTTTTTCAGCTTCAGGACTGCATCCTCCACTGAAAGTGTCCCATTTTTAACTTCCTCCAGGATTTCTTCTATCTGCATAAAATCTGCCTCCTATTCTGAATCGTTACTTCAAAATACTCCAAAATTACTTGCCTATATTCCCTAAGATTATAGCTTATCGGTCTGACTGTTACAACTATCGTTTCCATATAACTGTTCCGCACAAATATACAAATATATGACTTGATATGGAACTCTATTTTGATGTATATTTTCTTTATAAAGAAGTAACTGTTTCGTTACGAATCTGACATGAAAAGGACGTTAAGATGACCGTAGAATCTTTTTTGAGTAATAATTTTGCAGAAATTATAGGACTGATCTTTATCTGGATCATTTTAAAGAAAGAAAATGTGCTGGATAAAGAAGATGTATGCAAATTTATGAATATTTTCTATTGTGAATGTGCTGAACTGATTATCTTCAACCTGGAGAAGGTAACGAGATACTGGAGCGAACCGACTGCTTTGCGGATTCTGTTGTCAGCAGCTGCCTATGTTCTCAGAGCCTTGTTAGTCTATCTGTTTATACGCTTCGTCTGGCCGCATGAAAAGAATAAGAAAGCCCAGGTTATATTGAAGCTTCCGTTATTTCTTTGTATGATTTGCGCGGTATCTCCATTCTTTACGGATATCGTTTATTCCTTTACCGATACGAATCATTTCGTCAGAGGTCCGCTGGGATGGATTTTCGTAGTCACGGTAATCGGATACGTGCTCTTATTTGTCTACTATATTATCAGGCAGCACAAAGAGAGCGAAAAAATAAATACTATGCTCCTGCTGCTGATCGCTTTCTTTATCGTTACGTCGACGCTTATGTCAACCATCTATGATATTGAATGGCTGGGCAGACTCTCCATCGTATATGGTATGGTTTTCTGCCTTTTTGCGCTGGATGCCAACAAGCTGAAAAACATGATTTACATCCTGCAGGAAAATGAGGAGTTAAAAAATGCATTAAATGAATTAAAAATAACAAGAGAAAAGGAAAAAGCATATCAGGAAAAGCTGCTTGCAGCGAAGCAGGATGCGGAGCAGGCAAACAGGGCAAAAACGGATTTCCTGCTGCGTATGAGCCATGATATCCGCACACCGCTGAATGGTATTATCGGCATGCTGGATGTTGCAGAGCAGTGCCGGGAGGATATCAGTAAAAGGGATGAGTGTAAGGAAAAAGTAAGAGAATCGGCTCTGGTACTTCTTGAGCTCATCAATGAAGTGCTGGATATGAATAAGCTTGAATCCGGAAATGTTGTCCTGGAACATGTGCCATTTGACATGAAAGCGATTTCCAGAAATATCTTTACGGTCGTCAGCAGGCAGGCTGAAGCCAGGGGGATCGAGATTTTAGAAGAAAATTGCAACGTGCCTCATGCCAGACTGATCGGAAGTCCGGTTCATTACAAGAGAATCATGACCAATATTCTGAGTAATGCTATCAAGTATAATAAAGAAAATGGAAAGATCTATATTACATGCAGAGAAATCCCGAACGGCGAAAATATAGTAAATATCGAATTTAAATGCCGGGATACCGGCCTTGGCATGTCACCGGAGTTTCTCGAACATATATTCGAACCCTTTACCCAGGAAAATGAAAATACCCGTTCGGAGTACGGCGGTACCGGCCTTGGTATGTCCATTACCAAAAAGCTGACCGATAAGATGGGTGGAAAAATCACGGTAGAAAGTGAAAAGGATAAAGGGACTACTTTTGATGTCATTATCCCGTTTGAAATCGATAAAAGTGAGGAGAATGCCAAGAAGGAGGAAAACAGGAAGGTAACAGATTCTATCCGTGGCTTAAAGATCCTTTTGGCAGAAGATAATGACCTGAACATGGAGATTGCAAAATTCCTGCTTGAGAAAGAAGGGGTATCTGTCGTCGAGG